>CAYUHJ010000003.1:0-105040 GCA_964444365.1 uncultured Alcaligenaceae bacterium
CTCGGCGGCTGGTCGCGGTGCGGCCGGGCCCCCAGGATCGGCCGGCCCGGGTCGGCGAGGGCGACCACCGCCGGGGGCCGGGCCAGCTGGCCCGCCGGGGACGGCGCGAACGGCGACCGGAACGACGCCGACTGCATCCCTTTCACGGACAGGATCCGCGACCCGTCCATCGACCCGGCGTTCGGGATCGGGATGTCGGCAATGGCGGTCGCGAGGGCGACGGCGTCCTTCGGCCGCCTCGTCGGGTCGGGCGACAGGCACGCCTGAATCAGATCGATGTACTCCTTCGTCACCCCGGTGCTCGCGATGTCGGCGGTCCAGTCGTCCGTCGGAACCGCGGCCCGGGGTTCCCGGCACAGCAGCTGGTACCAGATCGCGCCGATCGCGTACACGTCGTCGCGCGGGTCGGGCGGCGTGTCGCGGGCGACCTGCGGCGCGGCGTACAGCGGGGTGTAGCTGCCGATGGCGGCGAGCCGGGGCTGCTCGGACCGGGCCTCGCCCCGGCGGGCGAGGTCCGCGGACCTCGCCGCCGAAATCTGGCCCCAGCCGAAGTCCGTCACCCAGAGGGTGAACCGGCCGCCCTCGGTCGGGTGCAGGATCACGTTCGACGGCTTCAAGTCCCGGTGGACGACCCCCCGCAGGTGGGCGCGGGCCACCACTTCCGCGAGCCGGCGGACCAGCTTCAGCGACGCCTCCGGCTTCGCCCCGTCGTACCGGAACCGCCAGTCGAACATCACCCCGGTCAGGTCGTACCCGGACACGAACGGGGACTCCAGGCACGGCGGGTCGGTGTCGAGGTGGACGGCCCGCAGCGGCACGACGCCGGGCTCGTCGTTCAGGTCGAACACCTTCACGAGCAGGTCTTGGTGCGCGAACAGGTCCTCGGCGGACGGGTGGTCGGTGACGAACTTCATCGCCGCGGGCGAGTGTTCGGGGTCGGCGGGGTCGGCGGCGGACCAGACCTCGGAACACTCGCCGAAGCCGGCGAGTTCGGTCAGCGTCCAGTTCCCGAGGTGGGCGGGCACGGTGCCGGGGCGGAACTTCGGCAGCCGCGGGGGGAGCACGCCGAGCAGCGCGTCGGGGTCGCCGAACCGCAGCTTTTCGGGGATCGTCCGGCCGGTCGGGTCGGTCGGCCGGCGGAGGGCGCGGCGGGCGGCGGCGGGCAGGTACGACAGGTACTCGACGAGTTCGTCGCGGGCCGGCAGCGGGCGGGCCGCCGTCAACTGTTCGAGGGCGCGGGTCCGGGCCTTGGTGAACTCGCGCTCGGACGCCCCGGCGAGTTCGCGGACGGCCATCCGGACGCCGTCGGCGGGGATCTCCCGGAGGACGGCGGCGAGGGACTCGCGGGCGACGGCGGCGAAGCGGTCCGCGAACCGGGCGGGGCCGGTCAGGCCCGGCAACCCCCGGTCGGACACCGCTTCCGCGACGGCGAACACCAGCTTGTCCATCATGGGCCAGAGCACCTCCGACCGGCCCGCCCGTCCCCGCGGGGAGGGCGACGGCACAATCCGTACATGATACCGGATTCCGTCCGCGTGACCGGGCCGGGGGGTGAGACTCTGGGCGGCGGTCATTCGACTCATCGTTTGCCCCGGAAGCAGACGCGGTGGCACGAGACGACCGGGTCGGGCGGGTGCCGGAAGTCCCATCCCCTCGGATCGGCCGGCCGCGGACCCGCCGTTGCGGCCAAGTCCGGAAAGTCGGCGGGGCGGGTCGGCCGTCCCCGCCCCGACCGGCGGACCCGCTGCCGCCGGTCGAACCGGCCCCCTCCGGCCGACCCGCGGGTCCGGGTCCGGGAATTCCTCCGGCCGCATCTTGCCGGTCGATGAGAACGGGACGGCAAGGCGTTGCACTTTCCCCATGGAGCGACTAGACTTCTATCACCCCTTCTTCATACTTTCCCGACTCGCACCGGGACCTGGGCCATGGCCGTCACCCTCACCTGTCCGAACTGCTCTTCGACCCTCCGCGCCCCGGAAAACTCCGCGGGGAAGAAGGTGCGGTGCAAGAAGTGCGAACACAAGTTCCGTGTCCCCGGCACGGCCGCCGCCGGCGACAGCGTCGCCGAGGACCAGGCGCTCAGCGTGGTGGAGATGCCCAGCCCGTTCGGGGCGAAGCCCGCGGCGGTCGGGGCGGCCGCCGGGGGCGGCGGGTCGTTCTCGTTCGACGAGGAGGAGGCGGTCGTCAAGCCGCCGGCCTCCGGCGGCCGGAACAAGCGGTCGTCGATGATGATGAAGAACGGCAAAAAGGGGGGCGACGGCGGCGAGGGGGAGAAGTCGAACAAGGGGCTCATCATCGCCCTCGTCGCGATGGTGTTCGTCTGCCTCCTCGGGGCCGGGGCGGCCGGGGCGTACTTCCTGCTCAAGAGCGGCAAGGACACCGCCCAGGCGACCGACAAGGGGAAGGACAAAGACAAGGACAAGAAGACCGGCGACACGCCCGCGGACCCCGGCAAGATCGACGGCAAGAAGTTGCTCGGCCGCTGGGAGATGGTCACGACCGACAAGACCGTTCCCCCGTCGTTCACCGAGTACACCGCCAACGGCATGATGACGACGTACACGCTGAGCGGGAACAAGGCGTCGCCGCTGCTGAGCGCCGCATACAAGCTCGACGGCAACAAGCTGACCGTCAACCTCCTCGGTAAGGACACGACGGGAACCATCTCCAAGCTCGCCGACGACGAAATGATCGCGACCGACGCGACCGGGACGGCCCAGACCTGGAAGAAGTTCCGCAAGGCGGTCACGATCGCGAAAGACTCCCCGAGCCCGAAGGACCCGCCCAACCCGAAAGACCCGCCGCCCAAGGACCCGCCGCCGTTCCCGAAGTCCGGCAACGGGTTCCCGATCCCGGTCGTGTCGGCCACCGCGTCGAAGCCGGTCGCCAAGCCGCAGCTCGACATCAACCTGGACGCGACCCCCGACAGCGTGCGGGCCGTCATCACCGCGGGCCGGGAGCCGCCCGTCGCGATGGTCATGTGGAACTCGTTCGCCGGGTTCCAGGGGCAGGGCGGCAAGGACACCGTCACCCGGTACAGCCTGGCCGCGAAGAACGAGGCCGGGAAGTTCGACGTCCCCGCGCTCGACTGGTCGGCCGGGGCCCGGCCGTTCGCCGCGAGCCCGGACGGCAACCGCGCCGCCGTCGAAGGCCCCGTCGGCAAGCTGACCGTGTACGATTTCGAAGAAAAGGTCGCCCTGCTGGACAAGGTCGACGCCTTCGAGGCCGGCTCCCCGCAGCAGATCGCCCGCATCGAGTTCGTCGACCCCGGCCACCTCGTCGTGCTCGACAAGGCCGGGGCGATTTCGGTCTGGGATCTGAAGAGTAAAAAGCGGACCGCCGTCGCCCCCGCCCCGGCCGGGGCCAAGGGTGCCCCCGCGACGTGCGTCTCGGACGGCACCCTGTACGTCTTCCACAACGGGTCGCTGACCGCGTACAAGGGGCCGGCCCTGTCCGCCGGGCCGTCCGTCAAGGTCGCGGAAGCGACCGGGGCCGCCGCCCTCGCCGTGACCGTCAGCCCCAGCGGGCAGAAGGCCGCCGTGGTGTTCAAGGGGGAAACCGACCCCGCCTCCGCGATGGTGATCGTCCCGATCGCCGGCGGTGGCAAGTCTCAGATGATCGTCCTCCCGGACGCCTTCGGCGACACCGCGTCGATCGACTGGCTCGGCGGCGTGATCGCGCTCACCTCGGCGAAGGAAAACCGGGCGGCCTCCGTGCTGTTCGACGAGGAGGCGATGCGGCCCGCGCTGTACCTGAAGTCCGGCGGCGGGGCCGTCGCTCGCCAGTTCCCGTCGGCCTCGACCAGCCGGCTGATGTGGGTCGTGACCCCGCCGAACGGCGTGGCCGCCAAGAGCGTCCTCGTCGGTGTCAGCAGCGGATTCGACGACTACCACAAGATCGCCGGCCCGGCCATCGCCGACCGCACCCCGAACGGCAAGCCCGTCTTCCTCGGCACCGCCGCCGCCGGGCTCGTGTCGGACTGACCGACCCCCGCCGGGGGCGGACGGTCAGTGCCCCCGGCGGATGTCCGACGGCTGGTACCGGATCTCGATCCGGTACACCCGCTTCATCCGGCAGGTGATCTCCCACGTCTGCGGGTTGACCCGTTCCGGGATTTCGATGCGGTGCAGGTCCACGGTGCAGTGGAACCCGCGCTCGCTGAACACGTCGATCATCATCGCCAGCGCCCGGTGGTCGTCAAAGAGCTTCTCCTCCGAGTTGATCCGGGCGTGGCCGGTCGTCGCGTGGGCCTTCACGATCGGGATCATCTTCTGCTCGATGAGCTGGATGACGGCCTTGAAGATCGGCCGCAGTTCGGGGTCGTCCTCGTAGTTCTCCAGCCGCTCGACGAGCTCCTGGCGGGCGTGGACCGCGAGCGTCGCCGCCTCCGGGATGTTGTGGATGAGGTCGAACACCTCCGGGCTGAGTTCCAGCGAGCTCTGGTAGCCGAACTCGTGCTCGATGTTCCGCTGGACTTCCGGCAGGTCCCCTTCCGCGTCGATGTAGTGGAAGTGGAACAGCCGGCGGAGCGACTGCAGCGCCTCGAAGGTGGTCTCCTTGAAGGTGCGGTACCGCTTCCGGCACAGGTCCGGGTCGAGGTCGGTGACGCGCTCCTCCTGGAGGGTGCCGACGCCGGACTCGCGGACCTGGCGGTTGTGCTCGACGATCTCCTTGCCCCGCTTCAGCTGCCGCCGGACGCTGACCTCCTCGGACACGAACAGCAGCGCGATCCGGAACATCGGTTTGCGGAAGAACTTCGCCAGCGGGGTCGGCCGGTGGGCGTTGTGCAGGTCGAGCATCGCCCGGTAAAAGAGCTTCAGGCACTCGACCTGCACCTTCGTGCGGGGGAACCCGTCGACGATGACGCCGTCGTGGTACTCGGGCTTGAGCAGCTCGTCGAACATCAGGCCGATGGCCTCGCGGTCGCCGACCATCTTGCCGGCGTTCTTCAGCGCCACCATCGCCGGGGTCGTGAGCAGCGAACTGATCACGACCGGCGGCGCGGTGATGTCCCGCGTCTGCGCGATGAACGGCGTGTTCGTCCCCTTCCCGGCCCCCGGTGCCCCGCCGAGCCAGATGAACTCCCGCGGGAACCGCAGGTTGTCCCGCCCGTGCTTCTCGACGAGGTCCGCCCACACGGCGGAGAAGATCAGGTGCGCGTCCTTGATTTCCAGGTCCGGGTCGGACACCGGGGCGACGGGCTTCGGCGGCGGGGGCACGTCCATTCGGAACTCCGCGGGAGAGAGAAGAGGTTATCGTACAGACTTCGCCCGGCCCGTCGGATACAACCCTCTGCATGAACCCGATCGACTCCCTGTTCCGCCGGCTGCGGTCCGAAAACCGCAAGGCGTTCGTCCCGTTCCTGCCGGCCGGCGACCCCGACGCCGCGTTCACCGCGGAGGCGCTGCCCGCCGTCGCGGCCGCGGGTGCCTCGCTGATCGAAGTGGGCTTTCCGTTCTCCGACCCGATCGCCGACGGCCCCGTGATCCAGGCGTCCTACACGCGGGCACTCGGCAAGGGGTTGAAGCTCGCGGACATCTTCGCCACGGTGAAGCAGGCCACCACCGCCCCCGGCTGGGCGACCCCGCTGGCGGCGATGGCGTCGTACTCGCTCGTCTGGCGGAAGGGGCCGGACGCCTTCCTGGACGCCGCGATCGCGGCCGGGCTCAGCGGCGCGGTCGTGCCCGATTTGCCCGTCGAGGAAGCCGAAGAGTTCGCGAAGCGGTGCCGGGACCGCGACTTCAAGCTGATCCTGCTGGTCACGCCGACCACGTCACCGGAGCGGGCCGAGCGCGTGGTGAAGGCGTGCGGCGGGTTCGTGTACGTCGTCAGCGTCGTGGGGATCACCGGGGAACGGTCGACGATCTCCGAGGTGTTGCCGTCCCTGATCGGCCGGCTCCGCGGGCTGACGGACCTGCCGCTGTGCGTGGGCTTCGGCGTCAGCCGCCCGGAGCAGGTCCGGGAACTCGGGGCCCTCGCGGACGGGGTGATCGTCGGCAGTGCGCTCGTGAAGAAGCTGGAAACCGCGGACCGGGCGAAGGCGATGGCGGGTGTCGTCACAGCGGTGCGGGAACTGAGCGGGGCGCTGGCGTAGGGTCGGTTGGCACACCCCTTGCGGGCAGAACGGGCACCGGCGGACGCCTCCGCCGGCAACACTCGACCCCCCCAGGAGGAACCGACATGACGACGACCCGAACCGCGGTCGCGGTGCTGACGCTGGCCGCGCTGCTGACCGCTTCGCAATCCGCCTCGGCCCAGACGATCATCACCCCGGGCGTGACGACTGGCGGGTACTACACGACCCCCGGCACCTACTACTACAGCACGCCCCAGTACACGTACCCGAGCACCAGCTACTACTACACGCCGGGCGTCACCACCTCGAGCTACTACTACACGCCGTCCACGAGCTACTATTACCCCTCGACGGGATATTCGACGGGATACTACCCGTACTCGTCGTCCTACTACTCGCCGTACTCGGGGTACAACTCGCTGTACAACGGCATCTACAACTACGCCACCGGCTGGGGCCGCGGCGGCCGCCGGCGGTAAGCCGGCCGGGCCGATGTCACTTTCCCAGTGTGTGCAGGCCCGCGACGACCACTTCCAGGAACTCGCGGGCACGCTTCGCCAGCGCGTCGACCGCCTCGGGCTTCTCGGGGCGGGCGACGAGCGGGGCCGAGACGGTCTCGCACGCCAGGGGGATCGTCAGCCCGGTCAACCCGACCGGGTGCAGCAACTTGTAATGGTCGATCTCGCCGAAGCCGGGGCCGCAGTCCTCGTCCTTCGGCCAGTTGCGGTGGTCCTTGATGCAGAAGCTCCGCACCTCGCCGGCGCACGTCTTGATGTCCGGGATGGGGTCCTTGTCCAGGTAGTCCAGCACGTTCCCGGCGTCGTAGTTGACCTTCACGTTCGGGTGGTCGACCTCCCGCGTGATTTCCGCGCAGGCCTCGCCGGTGCCGGTCTCGCCGCCGTGCTGCTTGACCACCAGTGTCACCCCGCTGTCACCGGCGACCGGGCCGAGGGCCTTGAACCGGTCGACCCACAGCTTGCGGTTGCCCCCCTTGGTGTGGCCGAACGTGAGCACCTGCGGCACCCCGGCGGCGGCGGCCTGCGCGACCCGGTGCCTCAACACCTGCGGGGCGTCCTTGTGTTCCGGGTAGACCGTGCTGAACAGCATCACCGGTTCCAGGCCCAGGTCCCGGCACCGCTTCGCGAGGTCTTTGGCCGCCGCGGGGGGGGCGTCCGGCGCGAGGACCGGCACGTCCTTGCCCTCTTCCTTGTGCGTCGTCCCCCACGCGACGTACCGGAACCCGGCCGCCTTGATCCCTTCCAGGGCACGGGCCAGCGGGAACCGCGAGTACGGCAGGGTCATGCACGCGATCTGAAAGTGCGTCTGCTTCTTGGGCTCGGCGGAGACGGCGGGGGCGGCGGCCAGGGCGGCGGTAGCGGCGGCGAATTCGCGACGGGTCATCGGCGACCTCCGAACGGGGGGTGCGAACACCCCCATTATGCGACACGGCGTCACATGAGCGGACTCCAGATCCGCGCCAGATTCTCGACGAGCAACCGCAGCCGGCCCCGCCCGGCCCACGCCTCGCGGGTCAGCCGGCCGGCGCGGGCGATGTACGCGTCCTGCCGGGCGGCCACCTCCGCGACGGCGGCCGGGTCGTAAAGCAGAAGGCCCGCCTCGGCGTTCAGGCGGAAGCTCCGGATGTCCGCGTTCCCGGACCCGACGATGGCGAAGGCGTCGTCCGCGGACGCGTGCTTGGCGTGCAGGAACGGCCCGCGGTAGCGGTACAGTTCGACGCCGATGGCGAGCATCTGGGCGTAGTACGATTCCTGGCACACCCGCACGAGGAACTGGTCGCTCGTCTCGGAGACGATGACCCGCACCCGGACCCCGCGCAGGCTGGCGGTCTCGATCGCCTGCAGAAGGGATTCGTCCGGGATCAGGTACGGCGTCACCAGCGTGACGGTTTCCCGGGACTGGTGGACCATGTCCACGAGCACCCGCTGAAAGTTCTCCGTCGGGAAGTCCGGCCCACTCGGCAGGAGCTGGGCCTCGACGGTGCCGACCTCTTCCAGCGCGGGGAAGTACGGCGGTTCGTCGAGCAGGTGGTCGGCCTCCAGCCACCAGTCGCCGGCGAAGGTGAGTTGCAACTGCGTGACGACGGGGCCGAGGACGCGGGCGGAAAAGTCTTCATACACGATCCCGCGCTTGAACGCCGGGTCGACCAGGTTCATCGACCCGACCCAGCCGACGCGGCCGTCGAGCACCGCGATCTTGCGGTGGTTCCGCAGGTCCGCCCGGGTGCCCCGCAGTCCCAGCCAGCGAACGGGCAACGCGGCCTGGACTTGTACCCCGCTCCCGGAAAGTCGCCGTTCCAGGGCACCGGCGAAGTCCTTCGACCCGTGCGCGTCGTAGACGAGCCGGCACTCCACGCCGCGAGCGGCGGCGCGAACCAGGGCCGCCATCACCGGTTCGGTCGCGGCGTCGGCGGACGTGATGTAGAAGATCAGGTGCGCGTGGTGCTTCGCCGCGTCGATGTCCGCGGCAAGGCGTGCCACGGTTTCGGCCGCGTCCGGGAAGAACTCGACGCGGTTCCCCGGTACGACGGGGTACTTCGTCAGCCGGTGCGCCAGCTTCGCCGTCGCCGCCCACGCCGGCGGAACCTCGACAGTGCGACCCGGCAGCGCCGCGTTCGCCCGATCGACCAGCGGCTTCACGGCGGCGGTAAACCGGGCGAGTTTCTTCCGCCGTTCGAGCGGCATCGTCACGGTGCCGATGAGCAGGAACAGCCCGAGCCCCGGCCAGGGGAACAGGAAGATCGTCAGCAGCCACGCCGTCGCGGAACTGACCGGCCGGCGGACCGGCACGACGGCCAGCATGACCAGGCGGATGACCCACTCCGCGACCCACTCGGCGGTCGCCCAGATCCGAACGTCCGACGGGACCCACTCGGGGATCGTTGGCGTCGGTCCCGTGGGGTACACGAGGTCGAAGTGCGGGTCGCCGGTGACCGGCCACAGCACGGCGAAGTGGTGGAGCAGGTCCGACACGACGAGCGCGATGCCGGCCACGACCGCGACCCGCCTCGCCCACGGCGGCTTCCGCACCACCCACGCCGCCAGCAGGAGCAACACGCCGACGTACCCGTGATGAATGCGGATTCCGAAGGTGTACTGCGCGATGAAGGACGTGTCGCGGGTGGATTGAAGGTGCAGCCCGAACCGCAGGAACGCGGTGACGGCTTCGATGACGACGGCCAGCACCAGCCCGAGAACGACGACTTCCAGCGGCCGCCAGCGGGTTGGGGGAACGATGCGATGCCGATGGTGGGACATCCGATTTCACCACAAAGCAGACAGACTTTTTGACAGGATTCACAGGATGGACAGAATTTCAAAACGGATTTGATCCTGCCCGTCCTGTTAATCCTGTCAAAAGTTCTTCTTTATCCTTTCGCCGCGCGGATGTACGCCTCGAAGTTCGCGACCGGCGTTTCCTTCCCGACCCCGTGGTTGAGGTTGAGGATGTGTCGCGACCCGCCGCCGGCCGCGCGGCACGCCCGGACCGCCGCTTCGACCTGCTCCGGGGTGCCCGTCCGCAGCACCGCCTCGTCCACGTTCCCCTGAAACACGAGGTGCGGGTACTTCGCCCGTGCCGCCGCCAGGTCGTGTTGAACCCCGAGGCTGACGACTTCCGCCCCGGACGCGGCCATGCGGTCGAGGTACGGGCACTCCTTCACGAACAGAATCCGCGGCACCCCGGTCGCGGAGGCGAGGACGGTGCGGTGCAGCGAGTCGGCCCACTTCGCGTACTCGGGTTCTGTCAACATCCCGGCCCACGAATCGAACAGTTGATAGACGTCCGCCCCGTCGTCGATCAGCGTGCGGAGGAACATCCCGGTGGCGTGCGTGAGCCGGTCGAGGAGCCCGTCCCACACGGCGGGTTGCTCGGCGGCGAACGTGCGGGTCGCGGCCATGTGCTTGCCGGTGCCGATGCAGTAGGTCGCGACGGTGAACGGGGCCCCCGCGAAGACGATCACCGGCAACTCGCCGCGAAGCTCGGCCTTCACCTTCTTGAGCAGGGCGCGGATGTGCGCGTAAGAATCCGGGTGCGGCTCGGGGTTCAGCCGGGCGAGGTCCGCAGCGGAGTGGACCGGGCGGTCCGGGGTGGGGCCGCTGTCCTTCACCAGCTCGAACGGCAAGCCCATCGCCAGCGGGAGCGTCGTGATGTCGTAGAAGAGGATGATCGCGTCGACGCCGAACCGCTTCGGGCACAGCGACGCGGCGGCGGCCCGCTCGACGTTCTCGGAGAACTCGTAGAAGCCGAGCCCGGCGCGGACGGCCCGGAACTCCGGGTCCCAGCGGCCGGCCTGGCGCATGGCCCACACGGGGGCACGTTCGACGGCCTCCCCACGGGCGGCACGGACGAGAAGGTGGGGGGAGGATGGCATGGGGACTTCGGAGAAATCAACCCCTCCCCCGGCCCCTCCCCGAAACGGAGAGGGGAGGAAACCCGGGTCTTTCGCCCCCTCTCCGCTTCGGGGAGGGGGTTGGGGGGAGGGGTTGCGTCAGGCCTTCACCCCCACATACAGAGTCGCGATTCCGAGGGTGAACGGGTAGTACCGGACGTCCGTCAGCCCGGCGGTTCGCATCTTTTCTGCCAGTGCCTCGCCGTCCGGGAAGGCCATCACGCTCGCGGGGAGGTAGCGGTAGGCGCTGTCCGGGCTCCGCGACAGCACCTGCCCGACGAGCGGCAGCAGCCGCGTGAAGTACCACCGGTAGAGTCGGCCGAAGATCGGGTCGGTCGGGCGGGAGAACTCCAGAATCGCCACCCGGCCGCCGGGCTTCGCGACCCGCACCATCTCGGAAAGTCCGCGGTCGGTGTCCGTCACGTTGCGGAGGCCGAACGCGACGGTCACGAGCTGGAAGTGGTCGCTCTCGAACGGAAGGTGCTGGGCATCCGCCTCCACGAACGTGACCGGCCAGGTCGGGTGCTTCCCCCCTTTCACGCGGGCGCGGTCCAGCATTTCCGGCGTAAAGTCCGCGCCGATGATCGGCACGTGCCCGCCGGAAACGCGGGCGTATTCGAGGGCGAGGTCGCCGGTCCCGGTGCAGAGGTCGAGGATCGGGCCGTCGGAAGCCGGCCGCGGCGGCACGAGTCGGACGGTCCTCCGCCGCCAGCTGGTGTCGATGTTCAGGCTGAGCAGGTGGTTGAGAAAGTCGTACCACGGCGCGATCCGCCCGAACATCCCGCGGATGCGGTCTTCGTTCTTGTTCAGCAGGGGGTCGGGCACGGGCCTATCCTTCGTGTAGGGTGGGTCGAGCGTTTCGCGAAGACCCACCGGCATCGCAATCGCACGCCAACTCGTCGAGACTCACTGGACGTGCGGTGGGTCTTCGCCGCAAAGCCGGCTCGACCCACCCTACGAAAACCGCACGCGGGGCGTGTCCTTAACCCGCCGCCGCACGTACACTCACCGCGGTCGCACCCCGTCCCCCCCCGCGAGACGCGCCATGCTGGAGCACAGTACGTTCCTGGTCCGGGAACGGGTCAAGGTGTTCGCCTCGCACAACACCTACGATATCTTCGCCGGCGATTCCGACGCGAAAGACCCGATCGGCGTCGCGGAAGAAGACATCGGCCTCTTCACGAAGATCCTGCGGTGGTTCGTCAGCAAGCAACTCCTCCCGACCCGCGTCGAGATCCGCGAGAAGCCGGACGACTCGCTGGTGTTCAGTATCAGCCGGGGGATGTACATCTTCCGCTCCTGGGTGGAGGTCCACGACGCCCAGGGGGAACTCGTCGGGTACTTCAAGAGCAAGCTGATCTCGCTCAGCGGCGGGTTCTACGTGTACGACAAGAACGACCGGCAGTTCGCGGAACTGAAGGGGAACCTCTGGGGGTTCAACTACCGCATCCTGACCCCGGACGGGTCCGTCGAGCTCGGGCACGTCTCGAAGAAGTGGGGCGGCGTGGCGAAGGAACTGTTCACGTCCGCGGACACCTACGCCGTCGACGTCAGCCCGGACCTCAGCGACCAGCCGATGGCGAAGATGCTGGTCCTGGCGGCGGCGCTGGCGACGGACATGATCTTCAAGGCCGAGACGAAGGGCACAATCGATCTGGGGGAGTAACGCCGTGACCACGCAAGAAGGCTGCAAGCTCCGCCGGCAGCGGCTCCTCGACTGGCTCAAGCCGGACGGCCCGCTGCTGCTCGGCGACCCGCTGAACCTGCGGTACCTCGCCAACTTCTCCGTCGACCCGTTCAGCCTCGGGGCGGACTACGGCGGGTTCCTGCTGCTCCGGCCGGACGGCAAGACGACGCTGTACCACGACCACCGGCTGCCGAAGTCCGTGGAACTGGCGTCCGTCGACGAGCGGGTCCCGGTCAAGTGGTACGACGGCAAGTCCCCCGGCCACGGCCCCCGGCGGATGATCCTGAAGCCCGTCGTCGAGCTCGTCTGGACCGACGGCCGGATCCACGACAGCCTCGGCGACCCGCTCGCCCCGGACCTCTGGCACGCGGTCGCCGAACTGCGGCGGGCGAAGGACGACGACGAGATCGACCGGCTCAAGCAGTGCATGACGGCCGGCGACGCCGGGCAGGCGTGGGCGCGGGCCAACGTCAAGCCGGGGATGACCGAACTCGACGTGTACAACGGCATCTTCGCGGAATGCACCCGCACCGCCGGGCACCCGGTCATCCTGTACGGGGACTTCACCGTCTCCCCCGGCTCCGCCAAGCGCGGCGGCCCGCCGACGGCGCACGTCCTGCAGGCCGGCGAAACCCTCATCCTCGACTTCAGCGTCGTGATCCAGGGCTACCGGAGCGACTTCACGAACACGCTCGTCGTGGGCGGCCACCCGACCCCCGAGCAGACGCGGATCTTCGACCTGTGCGTCGCCGCGATGCAGGCGGGCGAGCGGCACCTGCGGGCGGACGTGACGGCGCTGGAAGTGTACCGCGCGGTGCGGAAGGTGTTCGAAGCCGCCGGCACGGCCGACCACTTCCCGCACCACGCCGGCCACGGCCTCGGACTGGCCCACCCGGAAGCCCCGTTCTTCGTCCAGGACGCGACCGAGACCCTGGTCGCCGGCGACGTGGTGACGCTCGAACCCGGCCTGTACGTCGACGGCGTCGGCGGCGTGCGGGTCGAGCACAACTACCTCGTCACCGAGTCCGGGTACGAGCGGCTGAGCAACCACGTGATTTCGCTGACGTGAGTTGATCTGACCCTCCGACACGAGCCCGAAGCGCAAGCGAGGGAGCCATAAGACCCTCGCTTGCGCTTCGGGCTCGTGTCGGAAAGGGACGGGAAACTCTTCGGCGGGTCGCTCAAGCCGCTTGCCGCGCGGCCCGGCCGAGTACCCCGTCGACGTAGCCGAACAGCTCCGCCTCGAACCGGTCCTTGCGGAACCGGAGGGCGTTCCGGCGGGCGGCCCGCGGGTCGAACTCTTCCCGCTCGAACCGCCGGATCGCGTCGGCGACGGCGTCCGCGGTCTGCTCCGCGAAGAACAGCCCGGTCGGGTCGGCCGAGCCGCCCAGCCCGCGGACCGTTTCGGTCGCCCCGCCCCGGCCGAAGGCGATGACCGGCGCGCCGCACGCCTGGGCTTCCACCGGGACGATCCCGAAGTCTTCCTCCGCGGGAAACAGCACGGCCCGACACTTGCGGAAGTGGTCGCGGATGACCTCGTCCGGCTGCCACCCGAGGAACGACACGGTCGGCCCCGCGGCCGCCCGCAACTTCGCCGCCTCCTGGCCGCTGCCGATGACGACGAGCTTCCTCCCGAGCCGGCCGCACGCCTCCACCGCGAGGTCGAACCGCTTGTACGGCGCGAGGGCGGACACCACGAGGTAGTAGTCCCCCCGCGGCTCGGTCGAGGGGGTGTAGAAGTCCGTGTCCGCGGGCGGGTAGATCACGACACTGTCCCGGCCGTAGCACTCGGCGATGCGGTCCTGCACCGTCTTGCTGATCGCGACGAAGTGTGTCACCCGGTCGGCGGTGCGGCGGTCCCACTCCCGGATGCGCGACAGGAGCACGTCGACCGCGGCCGCCTTCACCCGCCCGAACGGGCCGCGGCGGAAGTACGACTCCTTCATGTGCCAGGCGTACCGCATCGGGGTGAAGCAGTAGCAGACGTGGGGCACCCCCGGCGGCGGGACGGCGGCCTTCGCGACGGCGTGGCTGAAGCTCAGCACCAGGTCGCACGGCGGGATCGGCCACGTCGCGGCGGCCGGCATCAGCGGGAGCAGGTAGCGGTAGTACTTCGCCACCCCCGGCAGTCGGTTCAACACGCTCGCCCGCGGCCGGTGGGCTTCGATCGCCGGCGACACCGCCCCCGCCGTGTGCAGCAGCGTGAACAGCGGCGCGTCCGGCCACCGGGCGCACGCCGGTTCGAGGCACTTCTCGCCGCCGCGCATCCCGGTCAGCCAGTCGTGAACCAGCACCACCCGGTCCGGCCTGTTCGCGGGCATCCTGCTCCCCTCCGGTCGCGGTTCGAGGCGGCAGTCTACCGGCGACCCGGCCGGCGTGGGAAGGGCAGGATGTGCCAGGGGTGTCCCTCTCGATTTTGGCACGTCGGCGGGCCGCCCACGCCAGTGGGCGGGTCAATGCCGTCAACCCGCCCACTGGCGTGGGCGGCTCGCCGACATCCAAAGGGACCCCCATGTGCGAGTCTGGCCCGCCGACGCCCCAACCCGTAAGACGCGAAGGACGCGGGTCGCGCCCGCGAGTTCGGAACTCCCACCAGAACCGAGGTGTACCGTGGCGAAGGGCAACAATTCCCAGGGTCGCGAGAAGAAGAAGCCGAAGAAGGAGGCGAAGCCCGCGCCTGTGAAGGCGACGCCGCCGAAGAAGTAGCCCCGGTGGGGACGTGTCGGACCGGCCCCTGCCGTCCGCCCCCGCGCACAGGAACCCGCCATGCTCCGCCCGACGACGCCGGCCGACACCGACGCCCTGGTCGCCCTCGCCGCCGCGACGGGGGTGTTCAAGGACCTGGAAATCGAGGCGCTCCGCGAGGTGCTCGACGACTACCACGCGGTCAACCACAGTTACGGCCACCGGGCCGTGACCTGGGACGCCGGCACCCCGGACGGGTTCGCGTACTTCGCCCCGACCGCGATGACCGACCGCACCTGGGAACTGTGGTGGATCGCCGTCGAGCCGGGCCGGCAGGGCAAGGGCCTCGGCGGGCGGTTGCTCGAGTTCGTCGAGGCGGAGGCCCGAACCGCCGGCGGGCGGATCCTGCTCATCGAGACGAGTTCGCTCCCGCACTACCTGCCGACGCGGAACTTTTACCTCAAGCACGGGTACGAACAATCGGGGCGGATCCCCGACTTCTACGCCGACGGCGACGACAAGGTGGTCTTCGCGAAGCACCTCTCCCGGCATGCGACCGGGGCCTGACCCGCCGTTTGGCACATCGGCTGCTGTGCGTTTCCCCGCCCGGTCAACCCGGCCGCCGTGGGCGGCCGGCTCACGACATACCCCTCGCGAGGGATTCGCCATGCCGAACCGTAAAAAAGCCACCATCGTCGGCGTCTTCGAGACCCGCGGCCGCGCCGAGCAAGCGATTGCCGACCTCAAGTCCGCCGGCTTCTCCGACCGGCAAATCGGGATGGTTTCCCGCAACGCCGAAGGGAAACTCGTCGACAAGAACGACGAAACCCTCGCGGAAGAAGGGGCCGTCACCGGGGCGGTCGCGGGGGCCGGGGCCGGGGCGCTGATCGGCGCGGGCGTGCTCGCCGGCGTCATTCCCGTCGTCGGCCCGGTCCTGGCCGTCGGGGCCCTCGGCACGCTCCTGCTCAACGCCGCGGGCGGCGCTGCCCTCGTCGGCATCGCCGGGGCCCTCATCGGCTGGGGCATCCCGGAAGAAGACGCCGCCTACTACGAAAGTGAAGTCGTCGCGGGCCGCTACCTCGTGACCGTCGAAGCGAACGGCCGGGCGGACGAGGCACGAGCCGTCCTCAACAAGCACGGCGGGTTCGACAGCACCAACCGGCCGACGACCGCGGCCCGCCCGGCCGCGTCGCGTTCGTCCGGCGCGGACCACGTCGTCGAAGTGAAGGAAGAAGAACTCCGCGCCAGCAAGCAGACCGTCGAGGCGGGCGAGGTGCAGGTCCGGAAAGAAGTCCACACCGACCGCAAGACGGTGACGGTGCCGGTCGAGCGGGAAGAACTTGTCGTCGAGCGTCGGCCGGCCAACCGTAAGGCACACGCCGGCGACATCTCCACCGAGGAGATCCGCATCCCGCTCAAGGAAGAAACCGTGACGGTGACCAAGGACACCGTGGTGAAGGAAGAAGTCGCCGTCGGCAAGCGAAAGGTCCGCGAGGACAAGACGGTGTCGGCGGACGTGAAGCGGGAAGAAGTCGTCGTCGAAAGCGAAGGCAAGGCCCGCGTGCGGCAGACGAAGAAGTAAGCGATTCCCAACGACCGCCGCGGCCCCGTGAGGTTCACTCACGGGGCCGCGGCGGGCTTTCCCTTACGCCGCGCGGCTCGCCTTCGCGGTTCCGTTCATCGCGGCCGTCCGGAGTTCCTCGAAGGCACACGTCGCGGTGCCGACCTTCCCGACCACGACCGCGGCGGCGAGGCTGGCGAGCCGGCACGCGGTCGGGAGCGGCGCGCCGACCGCGAGGGACAGGGCGATCGTGCCCGCGACGGTGTCGCCGGCCCCGGTCACGTCGTACACTTCGCGGGCCTGGGCGGGGACGTGGAACGCATCCCGGTGGGGCTCGAACAGCGACATGCCGTGCGGCCCGCGGGTGACGAGCACGGCCGTGTCCGGGCCGAGGACGGCCCGCAGGTCCGCCCCGGCCCGGTCCACGTCGGCGTCCGTTCGCAGGTCGCGGTTCAGCACCTTGCCGGCTTCCAACTGGTTCGGCTTCACCAGCGTCGCGCCGCGGTACTTGGCGTAATCGGTCCCCTTCGGGTCGACGACCACCGGCACCCCGGCGTCCCGCGCCCGGGCGATCAGCCGCGTCACGAACCCCGGCGTGATGACGCCCTTGCCGTAATCCGACACGACGCACGCGCGGACGCCGGGGAGCACCTCGCCGACTTGGCCCAGTAGTGCGTCGGCGACGGCGTCCGCGATCGGGCCGGGTTGCTCCGTGTCGATCCGCACGACCTGCTGGCTGTGCGCCAGGATCCGCGTCTTCGTCGTCGTGGGGCGGGCCGCGTCCCGGACGACGGGGTCCGTGCCGACGCCCTTTTCCCGCAGAATGTCGCACACCCGCCCGCCGTCCGCGTCGTCGCCGACGACGCCGGCGATGACCGGGTGCCCGCCGAGCGCCGCCACGTTCGCGGCCGTGTTGGCGGCCCCGCCCGCGGTGAACGTGCGCTTCTGCACCTCGACGACCGGCACCGGCGCTTCGGGCGAGATGCGGTGGACGTGGCCCCAGACGAACTCGTCGAGCATCAGGTCGCCGACGACGAGCACCGGGCAGCCGCGGAAGCGGGCGAGAATCTCAGCGGACATGCGGTTCCCTCGTCAGGACGTTTCGCGGATGCGGGTCAGCACGTCCGTCGTGGACACGCCGGGCACCAGCGGCAGGTACGCGACCCGTCCGCCATACCCTTCTACGACCGCGCGTTCCGGCACCGGCCGACCGTGCGGCGGGGCGTACTCGGCCCCCTTGCAGTGGACGTCCGGCTTCAACTTCGTCAGCGACTCGACCGGCGTGTTCTCGTCGAAGATCACCACGAAGTCGACGCATTCGAGGGCGGCCAGCATCGCGGCCCGCTCGCGCTCGCCCATGATCGGACGGCTCGGCCCCTTGTACGCCTTCACGGAACGGTCCGAGTTCACGCCGACGACCAGGACATCCCCGAGGGCACGGGCTTGTTCCAGGCTCGAAACGTGGCCGGGGTGGAGCAGGTCGAACGTGCCGTTGGTCCAAACTACGACCTTCCCCGCGGCCTTCGCGGCGTCGCGGGCCGCCAGAAGTGTCGGCCAGTCGGCGAGTTTTTCGCGGGGTTTCCACATGATCGAAATCAACCCCTCCCCCAACCCCTCCCCGAAGCGGAGAGGGGAGCCAAACGCTTCTGATTCCCCCTCTCCGCTTCGGGGAGGGGGTTAGGGGGAGGGGTTGCCCTCTCAGTCCCCTGGCACCGCGGACTCCAGGAACTTCACCGTTTCGCGCACGCCCGCTTCCAGCGAAGTCGCCGGCACACCGCACCCCGCAGCACGCAACTTCGATACATCCGCCCGCGTGTAGTTCTGGTACTGCTTCGCCAGGTCCGCCGGCATCGGGATGAACTCGATCACCGGCTCGCGGCCCATCGCGGCGAACGTCGCCTTCGCCAGATCGAGGAACGTCCGCGGGGTGCCGGTGCCGGAGTTGAACAGCCCGTTGCCGTGATCGTGTTGACCCAGCCAGAGCAGGTGTTCGACGCAATCGTTGACGAAGACAAAGTCCCGCAACTGGCCGCCATCCGGGTACGCGGGGTCGGTGGATTTGAAGAGTTTCACCTTGCCCGTGCGAAGAATTTGCCGGTGCGAGTGGTACACCATGCTGGCCATGCGGCCCTTATGGGCTTCGCGCGGGCCGTACACGTTGAAGAATTTGACTCCTGCCCATCGACCGGGGGGTTGCTTGCCGTTTGCGACTTCGCTCAAGGCCCAGATATCGAAATCGTTCTTGCTTTTGCCGTACAGATTCAACGGCTCCAGGCTCGACGGTGGGGTGCGGTCGTCGAACCCCTTCGCGCCGTCGCCGTAGGTGGCCGCGCTGGACGCATACACGAACGGCGACGCGTTCCGGGAGCACCACTCCCACAGGCGCTTCGTGTACTCGATGTTGTTCCGCGTGAGGTAGTCCCAGTCGGTTTCCGTCGTGGAACTGCACGCCCCGAGGTGGTAGACCGCTTCGGGCTTCACGGTGCCCGCGGCGAGTTCTTCCAGGAAGTGATCGTGCCGCAGGAACTGGAATCGCGTCAGCCCGCCGAAATTCATCGCCTTCATCGGCGTGAGGGCGTCGTCGACGAGCAGCAAGTCCGCCCCCGTTCCCGCGAGGCGGTGGGCGAGGTTCGACCCGATAAACCCGGCGGCCCCGGTGACGGCGATCATGCTGGCCCTCGTCCGACGCGGTGCGGAAGGGCCACACCCTAATCAGGAAGCCGGCCCGCGGTCAACCGCACCCTTGAGCCTCCAATTCTTGTGGCACCGGCCTCTGGCCGGTGCGAGGCTTCACCGGCCAGAGGCCGGAGCTACAAGAAAACGGTCCTCCTGGGGTGCCGGCGGTGTCAGCCTTGCCTTCAGCCGCCACGCCGCGTCGAATGCCGAACGCAACACGCCGACGCCCGGCCGCGGTCGCTTCGCGTACGGACCGTATTCCCCGGCCACGGCGTCGTACAGCCCCTCGATCACCGCGTCCGCACTTTCGCGGAACCCGCCCTCCCGCTCGGCGGAGTAGCGGTGCCAGGAGTACCGCAGGTGGTGGCCGAACGACCGCAGCTTGCCGCGCGACCCGCGGCGGTGGCCGTGCCGGGCGATCAGCTTGACGAGGTTTCGCGCGTCGAAGTACCGCTGGAGGCGCTTCCCCTCGCGCTGGAACGTGCTCGACCCCTTGTGCCAGACGAGGGCTTCCGCGAGGACGCCGTTGCGGAACCCGGCCCGCTGCGACCGCAGGCAAAAATCGGACTCTTCGTGGATGAGGAAGAAGTCCTCGTCGATCAACCCGATGTGTTCGACGACTTCCCGCCGCACCATCAGGCAGCAGCCGTTGACGATGTCCACGTCCGAAACGTGCGGGATTTCGCGCGAATCGAGCGGCACCGGGGACCGCTGGAAGAAGCCGGGGCGGTCCGGGCGGTTGAACGCGACGCCGTCGGTCTGCACCTCGCACGGCGGGTCCATGAAGCGGATCACCGGGCCGATGATGCCGAACTCCGGGTGCGATTCCGCGGCCGCGACGAGCCGGGCGATCAGGTCCGGTGACACCGTGGTGTCATTGTTCAGCAGCACGACGAGGTCCGCCCCGCGGTCGAGCGCGAACCGCAGCCCGAGGTTGTTCCCGCCGGCCCACCCGCCGTTGACTTCGGAGCGAACAACGTGAATTCCCGGAAATTCTTCGCGCAGTTGCGGGGCCGGGTCCGGGGTCGAGGCGTTGTCCACCACGACGACCGACGCGGGCTGCCCGGCGAGCGACCGCAGGCAGGCGCGGGTGTCGGCGGTGCCGTTGAAGTTGACGAGGACCACCCAGGTGTTCGGCACGGGATTCTCCCAAAAACGCCCGTGTAGCCGGGACGCGACAGCGGAGCGCGGTGGCACAAGCGCTCCGCTGTCGCGTCGCGGCTACACGGTGACGGATCGTTTCAGCCCGCGAATCCCCCGCAACGCCGGCTCCGGCAGGTGGCACGCGAGCCAGTACGCCGCCGTTCGCGGGTGCAGGTTCCCCGCCCGCATTGCCCCGGCGAATCGCTCGCGGGCGTCGCCGAACTCGCCTTTGTCGTAAGCCTGATATGCGAGGTGGAACAATTCGCCACGGAGCCGGGAACGGATCAGCGTCCGCTGCTCCGCCGTGAGCGGGGCCCGGCGCAGCGCGTTGCGGAGCGCCTGGCAGAACCCGCGGGCGAACCGCTCCTCGGCGTTCCGCGACATGCCGCCGGCGTGGACGTAGTACCGGGCCAGGGGCGCGTCCATCGCGCCGACGGTCGTCCGGCACGCGACCCGCAGCCACAGGTCCCAGTCCTCGGCCTCGCGCATGGCCGGGTCGAACCCCCCGGCCGCCTCGAACGCCTCCCGGCGGAGGATCGCCGCGCACACCGACCACTGGTTCCGCTCGACGACCTTGCGGTAGAAGGCGGTCCGGTCGAACACCCGGAAGCCGGGTTCCGGCGCGGACCCGGGGACGCCGGCGAACCGGTCGCCCCCGAGCCGGTGGTTGAGCGAGTACCGGCCGTCGCGGTCGTTGCCGATGAGCGTGTCGCCGAACACCAGCCCGACGTCCGGGTGCCGGTCGAGCAGCCCGACCGCCGCCGCCGGCGCGCCCGCGGCCCACTCGTCGTCGCAGTCGAGGAACCCGACGTACCGCCCGGTGCTGACCGCGAACCCCTTGTTCTTGGCGGTCGTCGGCGTGCCCGTGTTGGGCTGCCACAGGTAGACCGCGGCCGGGTCGGTGGCGGCCACGACCTCGGCGGTGTCGTCCGTACTGCCGTCGTCCGAGACGATGATTTCCAGGTCCGGGACGCCCGAATGCCGCAGGGACCGCAGGCAGTCCCGCACGAACCCGGAGCGGTTGTACGTCGGGATGACGACGCTGAGCGACGGCCGGTCGGTCACGATGGTGCCCCCGCGAGTAGACGACGGTCGGTAGTCGGAGCGGGCCGGCGGACGGAGCGGAGCAGTTCGTCCCAGCGGTCGAACGCCGCCTCCCGGTCGTGGGCCGCGACCGCGGCTTGCCGGGCCGCCGTGCCGAGGTCGCGCAGCGGCCGCGGGTCGCGGATCGCCTCCCGCAGCGCGGCCGCATACTCCGCTTCGCCGACGAGTCGCCCGGTGACGCCGTCGGCGATGACTTCGTGGTGGCTGTTCCGGTAGCGGACCCCGTCCGCCCGAACGGCAAGGGTCGGCAACCCGCGGGCCATCGCTTCCAGCACGACCAGGGCGGAGTTCTCCAGCCGGCTGGGGAAGACGAAGGCGTCCGCGGACTCGTAGAACCGGCCCACGTCGTCGCGGTGGCCGTGGAACGTGACGCGGTCGGCGAGCCCGGCGGCTCGCGCTTCCAGGCTCGCCCGCTCCGGGCCGTCGCCGACGACGTCGAGGGTCCAGGCCAGGTCCCGCAGGCCCGCGAGCACGTCGAGCAGGAACGGCAGGTTCTTCGACGGGATCAGTCGGCCGACCGCGAGGAGCCGGACCGGCCGCCCGGCTCCCGGCTCGGGACGGGGTGGCGGCGGGGGCGGGACTTCGACCGCGGGCGGGATGACCGTGAACCGCGTCGCGGCCGGCAGGCGGTAGAACTGGCGCAGCGCGTCGACGTTGCCTTGCGTGAACCGCACGGTGGTGTCGGCGTGCCGCAGCGCCCACCGCTCGGCCCGGTACTGGACCTCGAAGCCCGCCCGGGCCAGCAGCCCGGTGGCCGTGCCCGCGACCTCTTCCGGGGCGATCCGGGCGTGCGGCAGGTAGACCATCCCCGCGGACGGCCACCGCTTCCGGAGCGGGCGGACGCAGACGGCGGGGCTGCACACGACCGCGGCCGGGCGGCGCAGCCGGACCCCGAGCAGCCGCCGCTCCCACTCGGCCCAGGCGAGCACCGGGGCCACCCGCCAGACGGCGGGCCACTCCGCGAACGCCGGCTTCGGGACGCGGACCACCTCGCACGCCCCGTCCACCTTCGGGGAGGCGTCGTGACACAGGACCGTCACGTCGTGCCCCCGGGCCGTCAGGCCGAGGGCGAGGTCTTCCGTGTACGCGTCGGCTCCGCCGGACCGGTTCGCGTACCAGTTCACGAGAAGGGTTCGCACGTCACGCGGCCCTCGCGGGGAACAGCTTGCGGCGGACGCCCGCCACGGCCCGGCCGGCGACGCGGTCCCAGCGCATCTGCTCCGGGTCGACGGCGCGGGCCAAACTCACCCACCGCAGGAACGCGGCGCGGGTCGGCCCGCACTCTTCCGCCCGAGCCAGGCACAGGCTTCGCAACCGGCCGCGGAACGTGGAATCGACGGTGGGCAGGAACCGCGTCCACACCGCCCGCAACGCGGACTCCCCGTCCCGGGTCAGGCTCGCCGAGTCGCCTGTGTACGCCTCGTAGAACGTGTCCGCCTCGGAGGCGGTCGTCGCGAATCCGCTTCGCACCAGGTGTCGCCGGCTGATTTCGCGGGCGCGTTCGGAGCCCTTGTTCGCCGCCGTGATCGTGATGTTCGTCCCGTGCCAGCGGTAGCTCAGCAGGGTCGTCGGAAGGTTCGCGAACTGGCCCCTCGCCGACAGCCGGCACCACATGTCGTAGTCCTGGCACGACGGGAACGCCGGGTCGTACCCGCCGACCGCGACGAGGTCGGCCGTGCGAACCATGCTGCCGGGGTGGGGCAACGACGAGTTGGTGAGGAGCCGGAAGCGGATCGTCGCGTCGTCGGGGGCGTATTCGACCTTGCCGAGCGGTCGGCCGGCCGCGTCGATCCGCTCCATCTGGCAGCCGACCGCAACGACTTCGGGGTGTCGGTCCAGAAACCCGACTTGCTCCGCGAGGCGTTCCGGGCGGCAGACGTCGTCGGCGTCCATGATCGCGAGGTACTCGCCGGTCGCGAGTTCGAGGCCGCGGTTGCGGGCGGTGGAAACCCCGGCGTTGGCTTGCCTCACGGCCCGGACGCGGTCGCTGTACGCACTCAGGATGGCCGCTGTGTCGTCGGTGCTGCCGTCGTCGACGACGATGACCTCGTGCGGCGGCAGCGTCTGGTTCAGGGCGGAATCGATTGCTTCCGCGAGGAACGTGCCGCAGTTGTAAGTCGCGATGACGACGCTGACGCGGGAACTCACGCGGGCACCCCTTTCCTCGACTTCTGACCCCCTCCCCCTTGAGGGGGGAGGGTTGGGGTGGGGGTGAATGTTCCAGCTCGAAGCGACCCCCACCCTAACCCTCCCCCCTCCCAGGGGGAGGGAACCAGAGCCGCGTGCTTCGCCATCGCGCGGCACTCGGCCATCCGACCCCACAGCATTGCGGACGTTCGCAGGCTGTCGAACCACGCCTCGTCTCGGAACGGGGCACGCACCGCGGCGCGAAGCCGCTCGCTCACGAACCGGCGGACCATCCACCGCGGCATCCCGAACAGCAGCGGGACATCGTCCGCCGGTGCCCCGTCGCGGAGTTGGTTGGTGCGGCCGACACCCGCGAAGTAGCTCCGCACATACGCGGCCGTCGTTCGTTTCGCGGGGATGAAGTGCCGCAGCTTCGCCGTGCCGACCCAGACGCCGCCCCACCCGGCTGCGATTACGCGGGCCATCAGGTCGGTTTCCTCGCCGTGCAGCATTTCGCCCCGTTGGCGGCCGAACGCGGGGTCGAACCGCAGCCCGGAAATGGCCGCACGGCGGAAGGCGATGCTCGCGCCGTAGACTTCTTCCCCCGGTGCGAGCGGCCGCACGTCCGGGCCCAGTTGCCGCACCGCGTAGATGGCTTCGATCCGCCCGAGGTGCCGTCGCACCCACTTCGGGGGTTCGGTCGCGAACCACGGGTCGATCGTGCCGCCGAAGACGCCCGCTTCCGGGAAGCGTTTTCCGGCGGTGGCGTACTCCGCGAGCCACTCGGAATCGACCAACACATCGTCATCCGCGAACACGATCAGGTCGCCCGTCGACTCGGCGATCGCGCGGTTGCGAGCGTGCGACAGCCCCGGCATCGGCTCCTTCACGATCCGCAGCGGAAGCGCACCCGCGTGCCGGGCCACGACCGCGTCCGTGTGGTCGGTGCAGTTGTTGTTCACGACCACGACTTCCCACGACAGCCCCGGCGGGACGCGCAGGTTGCGCAGTCCGGTCAGCGTCTGGTCGAGCAGGTCGGCGCGGTTCCAGGTGCAGATCGCGATGGACACGTTCACGGCGATTCCCCCGCGGTGCGGGGTCGGCCGGCGAAGCGGTAGATGGTCAGTTCCCCGGCCCGACTCGCCGCGTGGGGGAAACGAGCGGCGGCGTTCGCGACGGTGCGTTCGCAACCGGGGCCGTGTAGTTCCACCGCCAGCGTGCGGGTCCGGGCGAGCCACGAGTCGGAGCCGGGGCCGAACAGCGTTTGCTCGGTCCCTTCGATGTCCACTTTCAGAAGGTCGACCGTGTCGAACCGACCCAGCGCGAGCAAATCCGGAACGGTCAGCCCGCGGACGTCGGCGTCTTCGCCGGGGCGGGCGGGGCGGACCTGGAACGACCACTCGCGGCCGTCGCCGAAGTTGCCGCGGTCGACGACGAGGCGGGTGCGGGTGGGCCACACCCCGGCGCACACGAACGTGACCCGGTCGGCGAAAGGGGCCAGCGTCTTGCGGCACACCCGCATGTTGTCCGCGTCCGGCTCCACGACGACCACGCGGGCCAGCGGGCAGCGGTGCAGGAAGAACGACGCGGCGCAGCCGATGTTCGCGCCGAGGTCGAGGACCGTCCGCAGGTCGCCGTCGGCGACGGGGGCGTATTGCAGTTGGCCGAACACCTGCCGAATCACGTCCGGGTCGCTGGTCCCCTCGCGGTAATAGATCGGGTGCCGGAACCCGCGGACGCTGAGCGGGTACAGCGACCGGCGCTCGGGCTCGGTTCGCCCGGCGCGGTGGGCGAACGAACTGGCGGCGAGCGTCACGGCGGCGGGCAGGCCGAGTTGATCGGACTCGGTCCGCGTCCGCTCGAACCAGTCGCTTGCCTGCCAGCGCGCGTCGGCGAGTCGCGACCACGCCGCTTCCGGGACCACGGTCCGGGCCACGTCCTTGACCATCGCGGTGATCCTCATGGGTGTGCGTCCACTGGAAGTTGCCGCCATTCCTGGTCGTAAACCACGGTCCCCTGATCGTTCGCCGTCGAGAGCCGGGCGGTGCCGTCGGTGCCGAGTACGTCGAACACGATCGCCGCGTCGACGCCGTCCATCACGACGCCGTCGCGGCCGGCCGAGAGGCTGACGGTCATCGTCCGGCCGGGGCGGATGCGAACGTCGCGAAGCCGGCATTCAAACGCGGACTTCCCGGCGGGGAGAGTCACCGGGAAGTCCGCTTCGGGAGTCCACGCCGAGGCGATCCGCGAGCCGCCCAGGGCCTGGGCACACACCCACAGCGTCGCGTTGCGGACGGGCGTCGTCGCTTCGAGTTCGACGCGGATGCGCAGGTCGTCGCCGAAGGTGTGCGTGGCCGTGGGTTGGCCGTCGGTGTCGAGCAGCACGGCGCGGGTGAAGCGGGCCTCGCCGGTGCCGGTGGTTCGCTTGCGGTCGCGCAGGTCGCCGGCCGTGTTCGCGTCGACGAGCTTTTCCAGGTAGCGCTGCGTGACGGCGGTGGCCGGGCCGACTTCGACGACCTTGCCGCGTTCGAGGAAGACGGCCCGCTGACACAGCCGGGGGATCAGTTCCATGTTGTGCGACACGAACAGGATCGTCCGGCCGCGGGCGGCGAGGTCGGTCATCCGCTCCACGCAGCGGCGCTGGAACGCGGCGTCGCCGACGGCGAGGACCTCGTCGACGATCAGGATTTCCGGGTCGAGGTGGGCGGCGACGGAGAACGCGAGCTTGACGTACATCCCGGACGAGTACCGCTTCACCGGCGTGTCCAGGAACGGGCCGATGTCCGCGAACGCGACGATGTCGTCGAACTTCCGGCGAATCTCCGAGCGGCTCATGCCGAGGACGCTGCCGTTGAGGAAGACGTTCTCGCGGCCCGTCAGTTCCGGGTGGAACCCGGTGCCGACTTCCAGCAGGCTTCCCATCCGGCCCCGGACTTCGACGCGGCCACGGGTCGGGGCGGTGATGCGCGAGAGCAACTTCAAGAGGGTGGATTTCCCGGCCCCGTTGCGTCCGACGACGCCGACGACTTCGCCGGGGTGGACTTCAAACGAGACATCATCGAGTGCCCAGAAGCCCTCGTCGGATTCGACGGAATCCGGTGTGGCGAGCCGCTTCAGCTTGCGCCATGTCGAGCGGGCTGCGGCACGGACGGACTCGGACACGTTGAGCGAGCCCGTCGGCGTCGCGCCGATGCGGAAGCATTTGGACAGGTTCTCGACGCGGATCGCGGGGTGCATCGGGGTGACTTCCGTGTCGGGTGGGGCGGCGTCGTGCCGCGTTTTGGCGAGCGTCACTCGTCAGAGTGACGAGTGACTGCCAATCAGAAGAACTCGTCACTCTGACGAGTGACGCTCGCCAGGTCACATCGAAATTCGCCGGTGCATGTCGTCCACGACCCAGTGGAACGCCGCCAGGTGGACCGTTTCGACGATGCCCATGTCGTCGAGCGCGACGTGCAGGTTCTTGTGGTTCATCCCCTTCAGCTTGCCGCCGGAAAAGCCGGTGCAGCCGAAGGTGGTCAGCCCGTTCTTGTTCGCCCATTCGACGGCGGCGAGGATGTTCTTGCTGTTGCCGCTGCCGCTGATCGCGATGAGCAGGTCGCCTGGCGAGGCGAGGTTCTTCAACTGCTCCACGAAGATGCGGTCAAAACCCTCGTCGTTGGCCCACGCCAGGATGTACGGCGTGTTGTCGGTCAGGCTCAGGATGCGGAACCGCTTCTTGCGGTCGTGCGTCAGGTCGTCCGGCAACTTCAGCGAGCCCTTCCCGATGTCTTCGCACAAGTGGGAAGCGTTGGACCCGCTGCCGCCGTTGCCGATGACGAAGATCATCTTCCCACCCTGGTACGCGGCGAACATCGCGTCCGCGAGGGACTGCACCTCGGCCGGGTTGATCTTCTCCAGTTCCTCGCCGATCCGCTTCAGGAAGGGTCCGGGGGCCATCTTGCAACCGAGCATCTGCGATCCTCGCTCAAACCGGGTGGAAAGGTCCTGTTTAGATTGTATCCGCCATCGTCCGCTCGACCCGCCGGAAGTACGCCAGCCCGACGACCGCCGCCGCGACCGCGACGCATGCCGACATCGTCAGCGAGACAAAATCGGGCTCCGTGCCGAGCACCGCGGCGCGGAAGTTCAGGATCAGCCCGTAGACCGGGTTCAACGGCATCCACCGCTGCGCCGCCGGGGCAATGTTCGCGGGGTTCATGTAGATGCACGGCGTCGCGAACATCCAGAGTTGGACGCCAAAGGTCATCAGGTAGCGGAAGTCCCGCTGAGCGACGATCAGCGCGGACAGCAACGTCCCGACGCCGAACGCGGTCAGGGCGAGGAGTGCGATCACCACCGGGGCGAGCAGCAAGTTCACCGTCGGAACCACGCCCGAAACCGCGGCCACGATTCCGAGCAACGCGAGACACACGAGAAAATCGAACGCCGCCGCCCCGACGTTCGCGGCCGGCAGCATCACCCGCGGGAAGTACGTCTTCGTGACGAGCCGTTCGTTCCCGATCAGGCTGTTCGCGGCGTTGGAAGTCGCATTCGCGAAGAACGTCCACGGCAGCACGCCGCTGAGCACCAGCAAGGTGTAATCGTCCGACCCCGCCGCGAGCCCGCCCATCCAGCCGACGAACACGACGAACACCAGCACCGTGCTCGCGGGCTGTACGACGGTCCAGGCGAAGCCGAGCACCGTCTGCTTGTAGCGGAGCTTGATGTCGCGGAGCGTCAGGAACCCGAGCAGTTCGCGGTATCGCCACAGTTCCCGGACGTCGAGCAACCCCCACGCGGACGGCGGCTCGATGACGGTCAGCGGCAACTCCGGCGACGCGGGGGCGGGAACCTCGGCACGGGGTGGGCTTGCTCGACGGGGCCGTTCAACGGTAGAGACGCTCACGGGCCAGTTCCTTCTTGCCGCGTGGAAATCGACGAACTCGGCCAGTCCTCGGCAGTTCTTGGGGGAGAGTGTACTTCGGCGACACCCGGAAAAAAACACCATTTCCGGGACCGCGACGCAACCCGTTGTCAGCGAAGGAATTCGATCGGGATGGGGTAGTTCTTCCGCTCTTTCTTCCGCAGCACGCGGCGGGCCACGGCGAACACTTTCGCGCCGTATGTGTTGATCGCTTCCTCGACGCTGACCTGCGCGGCCGGCTTGTTGAGGATCACGTCACGCGGGGATTTGATGGAAGGCAACACCGGCAGCGGGGCGAGGGAGATGAGTTCCCACTGGCCGTTGATGAACCGGCACTGGCTCGCGTTGTTGATTCGCACGAACGCTGGCGGCTTCGGCCCGCGACACTTCGGCTGCGGTCGCGGCGTCGGGACTCGCTTCAAGATGCCGGACTTCGGGCAGACGTAGAACTGGAACCGAAACCGGGACGACTCGATGGGCACGCCGACGGTTCGGTTCCCCCAGGTCGGCTTGCCCCAACACGGCCGGCCGTCGATCATCGTCACATCGGTTACAACGTAATCGTAGAGGTGCGTGAGGATGTGCTTCTGGACCACGTTCCCGAGATTGATGCGTTCGCAAATTTCCGAGTGAATCTTATCCCACGGCCGGCCGACCTGGGAGGCCACGTATCGCTTCAGCGGGGCGAGGTTCTCGTTGAAGCCTCGGGTCCAGTTGTAGCGGTCCGTCATCCCTTCCTGCGACGGCAGCCCGTCCGGGTGGGCCATCGCCCGGTTCATCCGCTTGCGGTAGCCCTTACCCGGCATCGACCCCATGCGGGAGCCCGGCCGCGGCCGTTCGACCAGTACCTTTGCCATGTCCGCCCGCATCGCCCGCTCCGGAAAGAACCGTGTCCGGTGAAGGGGACACGGCGACGGCCGGACGGGTTCGCGGGGTGAACGCACCGAGAGCCGCGACCGCAAGGGAGCGGCCGCCCCAACGGTGAAGTTGCAAGGTGGATGGTCCATAACTTGTCCCGTCAGCGAAGCGGTTTGACCCATGAACCGGCCGCTCCCTCGCGGTCGCGGCTCTCGAAACCGTCGCCCGCGGACGCCGGCTCAGGCCAGGATTCCCTTCACCACGTGACCGTGGACGTCGGTCAACCGGAAGTCGCGGCCCTGGTAGCGGAACGTGAGTTTGGTGTGGTCGAAGCCGAGCAGGTGCAGCAGCGTCGCGTGCAGGTCGTGGACGTGGACGGTGTCGGCGGTCGGGTTGAAGCCGAAGTCGTCGGTCGTGCCGTGGACGTAGCCGCGCTTCACGCCGCCGCCGGCGAGCCAGTAGGTGAAGCAGCGGTTGTGGTGGTCCCGGCCGTCGTTGCCGCCCTGGACCATCGGCGTCCGGCCGAACTCGCCGCCCCAGATGACAAGGGTGTCGTCGAGGAGTCCCTTCTCCTTCAGGTCCGCGACGAGGGCGGCGCTCGGCTTGTCGGTGTCGGCGGCGTTCTGCTTCACGCCCGCCGCGAGCCCGCCGTGCTGGTCCCACGCTTCGTGGAAGAGCTGGACGAACCGCACGCCGCGTTCGATGAGCCGCCGGGCGAGCAGGCAGTTGCGGGCGTAGCCGGGCTTCTTCGGGTCGGCGATGCCGTAACGGTCGAGCGTTTCCTTCTTTTCCTTGCTCAGGTCCATCAGTTCCGGGGCACTCGTTTGCAGGCGGTACGCCAGTTCGTACCCCTGCACGCGGGCCGCGATCTCCGGGTCGCCGGCTTCCGTGGCGGCTTGTTCGTTCAGCTTGCGAAGCAGATCGAGGGACGCGCGTTGCGTCTCGGCGTCGACGCCGGCGGGGTTCGACAGGTACAGCACGGGGTCGCCGGTGGGTCGGAACGGAACGCCGCCGTAGACGGTGGGCAGGAAGCCGCAGCCGTAGTTGCTCGCCCCGCCGCTGGTGCCCTTCGCACTGGTGAGGACAACGTAGCCGGGCAGGTCCGCCGCGACGCTGCCGAGGCCGTACAGCGTCCACGCCCCGAAACTCGGCCGGCCGAATTGTTGGCTGCCGGAGTTCATCATGATCTGGGCCGGGGCGTGATTCACGGCGTCGGTCTGAACCGTGCGGACCACGCAAAGGTCGTCCGCGATCGCACCGGTGTGCGGCAGCAGTTCGCTGAACTCGATCCCGGACTGACCGTACTTCCGGAACTTGTACTTCGGCCCGAGCAACGCCGAGTTCGGGTTGATGAACGCGGCGCGGTAGCCCTTCAACAGGTCCGCGGGGGGAAGTTGGCCGTCACGTTTCGTGAGTTCCGGCTTGTGGTCGAACAATTCGAGGTGGCTCGGCCCGCCCGCCTGGAAGAGGTAAATCACTCGCTTCGCTTTCGGCGCGAAGTGCGGCGGTTTCACCGCCAGCGGGTCGGACTTCGCCGCGAACCCGTCCTGGGCCAGCAGCGAGTGGAGCGCGAGCCCGCCGAACCCGAGGCCGCAATCGCGAAGGAACCACCGTCGAGCGTGAAGCATGGCAAAGTCCGATGTCGGGGATCATTCGTCGAGGAGCGGCCGAGAACTCACCTAGTATACGGCCCCGTCCGGACATCCTGACACGAGCCGCACGGGGTGCGTCAGGTCGTGCCGAACTGCCGGTCGCCGGCGTCGCCGAGTCCGGGGACGATGTACCCGATCTCGTTCAGGTGCGAGTCGATCGCGGCGAGGAAGACGGGCACGTCCGGGTGGGCGGCTTGCAGGGCGGCGACCCCTTCCGGGGCCGCGATGAGCCCGACGAACCGCAGCCGGGGGACGCCCGCTTTCTTGAGAATGTCGAGCGCCGCGATCGCGGACCCGCCGGTGGCGAGCATCGGGTCGGTGACGATGCCGACGTCGAGGCCGTGCGTGGCGGGGAGCTTGTTGTAGTACGTCACGGGCTTCAGCGTGGCGTGGTCGCGGTACAGCCCGAGGTGCCAGACGCACGCTTCCGGCAGGGCGTCGTGCATCGCGGCGGCCATGCCGAGCCCCGCCCGCAGCACGGGGACGAGGCCGACCTTGTCCGCGAGGGCGAACCCCGGGCAGTCCGCCAGCGGCGTCGGGACGGTAACTTCCTTCAGGCGCAGGTCGCGGGTGGCGTCGTAGAAGAGGGACTGCGCGATCTCGTAGACCAGCGTGCGGAACTGCGGCGTCGGCGTGTCCCGGTGCCGGAGGCGGGCGACCTTGTCCCGGACGAGCGGGTGATCCGCGACGGTGACGGCGGCGGGCATGGGACGCTCCGGAAGTTGTAGGGTGGGTCGAGTCGGCTTTGCGACGCAGCCACCGAAACGGCAACCACTTCCTGCCCGGACTGGTGGGTCTTCGCCGAAGCGGCTCGACCCACCCTACGAGTTTTTCTGAATCTTCGACCCGTCGAACCCCCGCGGCAGCAGGTCCCGGACGGTGTGCTTCTCGACCTTGCCCGCGGTGTTGGCCAGGATCACTTCCGCGTCCGGGGCGAACTCCCAGAGCAGTTGCCGGCACGCGCCGCACGGCGGGGTCAGGTCGTCGGCCGCGGTCACGATGGCGATGCGGACGTACCCCGCGTGGTGCCCCTCGGACACCGCCTTCACGATGGCGACCCGCTCCGCGCACAGCGTCAGGCCGTAGCTCGCGCTCTCGACGTTGCACCCGGTGATGAACGCGCCGTGCTCGGTTTCGAGGGCCGCCCCGACCTGGAACCCGGAGTACGGGGCGAACGCCCGGTCGCGGGCGGCGCGGGCGGCGGTCAAGAGCGGGTGGGCGGGGGTCACGCGATCGCCTCCAGGACGAGGGGCATCAGTTGCGGCGGGTTCTCCGTCACCCGGTAGGACGAGGTCAACAAGGGCAACGCCAGGGCGAGGCTCGCCTCGTCCCGGTAGTGGACGGTGAACACTGGGGCCCCCGGAATGACCGGCTCCCCCGGCTTCGCCTCGACGACCACGCCGACGCTGTGGTCGACCGCGTCCTCGGCGGTCTGCCGGCCGGCCCCGAGCAACAGGGCCGCGATGCCGACGCTCTCGGCGTCCATCGCCGCGACGTGGCCGATCTCGGTCGCCGTCACGGTGTGCGTGTACCGCGCGGTCGGCAGCCGGGTGTAGTCGTCGAGGACGCGGAAGTCCCCGCCCTGCCGGATGACGTTCCGCCGGAACAGGGCCAGCCCCGCCCCGGACTCCAGGGCCTCGCGGACCTTCGCCTCGGCTTCTTCGTGCGTCTCCGCCTTCTTGCCGAGCCGGACCATCATCGCCGCGAGCCGGACGGACAGGTCTTCCAGGTCTTTCGGCCCGTTCCCCTTCAGGGTCTCGATCGACTCGATGACCTCCAGCGAGTTCCCGACCGCCCGGCCGAGCGGGGCGTCCATCGACGTGATGAGGGCCTCCATCTTCAGGCCGTTGGCGCACCCGACGCGGACCAAGGACTCGGCGAGGTCGTGGGCGTCCGGCAGGGTCTTCATGAACGCGCCCTTGCCGCACTTGACGTCCATCACGAGGGCGGTGATTCCTTCCGAGAGCTTCTTCGAGAGAATCGACGCCGTGATGAGCGGGATGCTTTCAACCGTGCCGGTCACGTCGCGGAGGGCGTACAGCTTGCGGTCGGCCGGGGCGATGTCCGCCGTCTGCCCGATCATCGCGAACCCGACGTCCGTGAGCACCCCGCGGAACTCGGGCTCGGACATCCGGACGGTGTAGCCGTTGATCGACTCCAGCTTGTCGAGCGTGCCGCCGGTGTGGCCCAACCCCCGGCCGGACATCATCGGCACCGGCACCCCGCACGCGGCGACCAGCGGGGCGAGGATGAGGGAGGTCTTGTCGCCGACCCCGCCGGTGCTGTGCTTGTCGACCTTCACGCCGGGGACGGCGGACAGGTCGATGCGGTGGCCCGAGTCGGTCATCGCGCGGGTCAGGTGCGCGGTCTCCGCGGACGACATCCCGCGGACGCAGACGGCCATCAGGAAGGCGGACAGCTGGTAGTCCGGCCACAACCCGTTGGCGGCGGCATAGACGAACGCGTCGATCTCGGCGGGGGACAGTTCCCCCCCGTCGCGCTTCTTCCGGAGGATGTCGACGGCGAGCATGGGGACGTTCTACGCTGCACCCAACCCCGGTCCAGTGTGAACTCCCCAAGAGCCGCGAACGCGAGTGAGCGGCTGACTTCTCGGGTCGGGTGACGCGATTCGACTCGGGGAGCGAACCGCCCGCTCGCGTTCGCGGCTCTCGGTTCAAACACGAAGGGGTGCGGGACGTTCGGCCCGCACCCCCTGCTGAGCGAACGCGGTCCGCGCGGTCACTTCAGTTCGTTGAACCGCCACGTCGGGACGTTGGGCGGCAGCACGCCGGCGAAGTAGTCGTCCTCGCCGACCATCTCCTTCAGCTTCTTGAGCGCCTGCCGGCGGACGGTCACGTAGTAGAACTCGCACCGGGCGTCGCGGACCGCGTCCCACACCTGGTAGAGGCGGTCGGTTTCCCGCATGACGGCCCGCAGGCTCTCGGTCCGGTCGAACTCCAGCTCGTGCCGGTGGTCGAGGTGCTTGCGGTAGGCGCGGTTGAACCGGATGAGTTCGTTGACGGCCGCCCGGTCCGGGAACCGGCCGCCGTCGCCGACCAGCGGGGCGTCGGTCAGGTCCGCGTACCGGCGGCGGAGCAGGTTCAGGTCCGCGGAGAAGTCCTCGGGCCGGGCCAGGATGTACCGGGTCTCCCGCGGGTCCAGGATTTCCCACTTCATCGCGGTGTGGTGGACGGCGTCGCGGATGGCCGGCCAGCGGTCTTCCGACGGGGCGTTCTCGGCGACGCCGGCGGGGGTGGTCAGGAGAATGGCGGCCAGCATGAGGTCGGCGGCGGACATACGTGGGTCCTCCCGACGGGCGCGGCAGAGCCGGCGTCCGGGGACAGGCGCGGGGCGGCAGGAGAACCGCACCGCGGTCCGGAATGTGGAAGAAACGAAGGAGGTCGGTCGGGTCGGGGAGGTGGGGGCGGGCGAAGAGGACTCCGCGCGAAGGGCTCGCGTGGAACTTTCCGTCCCGGCCTCGGCGATCCAATCGTCCGTGATCCTGGGCGACCTGGCGGGTCCGTCCGCAGGTCAAAGTGTCGGGCCTATGAGGAGCCGGCCCGCCCCGGAGTCAGGGGCAAACGGCCGGCGGCAAACTCGGGCCGCAGGATGCGGGCGGTGTTATACCCCGCCCACGGGAATCTTAATAGACATTTTCGATGCCATTCGGGAAAAACTTGCGTCCCTCTTCAAATTCTCGCGAGGGTCGGTCCGGACCCACGCGCCAGACACGGGAAATTGTAGGCTTTCCCACGGCGATCTTTCCCAGATTTCCGCCGAAAATCCGGCAAGATGTCAGATGTTCACTATGTGAAAAACCGAGCGAACGCCCGGCTCGTGCTGCGGAATTGCGCACCGTGCCCACTCGCGCGACAGGCCCGGGCCTGGTCCATTCCCGGCGAGAAGGGCGGACCCGCCCGATGTTGCCGGTCGCTCGTTGCCTCCCGACCCGCCGTGCTAGTATGCTGGCAGGGCACACCCGCGCCTCGCCCATCGAACCGGTCGGACTTCGCACCAGGGACTCACAGTATGCCGGTCGTTGAACTCTTTGTCCGCAACGGGCAGCACCTGGAACCGCTCCCGCCGGTCTGCGTTCACAGCGGCACCTCGAACGTCGTGTACCACGGCGTTCCCGTCGTATTCCCCAGCGGAACGGTGAACTTTCACCTGCCGCTGTCGCCGCAACACCGGAACCGGGGGCCGATCACCGACACGACCGCGGCCCCCGGCGGCCCCGCGAACCCGGCCGGGGTGCCGTACAGCTTCCGCATCCCGGACGCCTCGGACGCCTTCGTGCAGGCGCTCTTCCAGCTTCGCAGCCGGACCGCCCCCGCGCCAAGCCCGGCCGCCCCGGCCCCGGTGTCGGTTCCGACCCCCGCGTACCCACAGCCGGTGCCGGAAATGGCCCCCGGCGGATACCCGCCCGCCGTGCCCGCTTCCGCGCCACTTCCCGCAGCGTCCGTGCCGCCGTACTACGCAGCTCCGCCTGCCTACCCCGCCGGCTACGCCCCGCCGGCACCGGGCTACCCCGCCCCGGCCGCTTACCCTGCCCCACCTGGGGCATACCCGGGTTCCCCGGAGGGGGAAGGCGAGGGCGCACTCCCGGAGGAGGAAGAAACCGCCCGGAAGCCCCGGATGCGCGAGCCGACCGGTGTCCCGAAGTGGATCTTCGCGGTCATCGCCGGGGTCGTCGCCCTGATGATCGCCGTGGCGGTCGCGCTGGTGCTGAGCAACCGGCCCGCCCCTCAGCCCGCCAAGCCGACCGAGCCGCCCAAGGTCACACCGAAGCCGAAGGACAAGCCGAACACCAAGGACAAGGACAAGGATAAAGACAAGGACAAGATGAAACCGTCCGAGTGAGCCCGATCGGAGAGGGGCCATGCCGCCGCCGGGGGCCGAACCGCTGCTCGCCGCCGTCCTCGCGAACCCGGACGACGACCTCGTCCGGGTCGTGTACGCCGACTGGCTCGACGAAACCGGCACCCCCGAAGCGGCGGCCCGGGCCGAGTTCATCCGCATCCAGATCGAACTCGCCGGGCTGGGGTACGAAGGCGCGAACCCGAAGCGGAAGAAGCCCGAAAGCTGGGACACGCTCGGCCAGCGGATCGACGCCCTCATCCACCGGCAGAACGAACTCTGGGACGAGCACGGCCCCGCGTGGCGGGCGGAACTGCCGCCGTGCCCCGGCACGACGTTTTGGTTCACCCGCGGGTTCGCCACCTGGGCCGACGTCCAGCACCCCGGCGGCCTGATGCGCGACGGCGACAAGCTCTTCGCGGCCGCCCCGATCACCCGCCTCAGCTTCCGCGACCCGCCGCTCGAATCGCTCGCCGTGCCGATCCTCGACGCCCCGTGGTTCGACCGCATCCGCAAGCTGAGCGTCGCCTACAACCGCCACCACGCCGCCCGCGCCGGGGACGAGATCGCGGATTTGCTAAAAGACTCGCCCCGGACGACTCACCTGCGGGAACTCGTCTTCGCCGGCACCGACATGAGCGACCACGGGGCGGTCGCGATCGGCATTTCGGACTACGCCGCCAACCTGACCCGGCTCGACCTGAGCGAGAACCGCATCGGCAACTACGGGGCGGAGATCCTGCTCCGGCACCTGAACCCCGAGCGGTTGCAGAGCCTGAACCTGTCCGACAACCCGATCCTGGGCGAGTATCGACGGCAGTTCGAGGGGAAGTTTCCGGGGCGGGTAAGATTCGTCTAGCGACTCTGGGCGAGCGTCACCCGTAAGGGTGACGAGTTCTCGCGGGGTCGAAGCACTCGTCACTCTGACGAGTGACGCTCGCCTGGTTAGAGTACATCATGCCCATCTCCCTCGACCTCGCCCCCGCCGACCCGACCGCGGTCGACCCGGTTTGCGGGATGACCGTCTCGACCGTTTCCCCCCGTGGCGGGTCGCACGCCCACGCCGGAACGACGTACCACTTCTGTTCCGAAGGCTGTCGCCGGAAGTTCGCCGCGAACCCCGAGAAATTCCTCGCCGGCCACCGCGAGGCGATGCACTCGACCGCACCACCGCACCACCCTGCAACGCGATACATCTGCCCGATGGACCCGGAGGTCGAGAGCGACGGCCCCGGCGCGTGCCCGATCTGCGGCATGGCCCTGGAACCCGCGACGCCGTCGGCCGACGCGCCGCCGGACCCCGAACTCGCGTCGATGACGCGCCGGCTGATCGTCGGCGCGGCCCTGGGAATCCCGCTGCTGGCGATTGCGATGGGGGACATGGTGCTCCCCGGCAACCCGGTCATGCACGCGCTCGGGCACGCGAATTTCTTCCTGGTGCAAGCGGTCCTCGCGACGCCGATCGTGTTCTGGTGCGGATGGCCGTTCTTCGAGCGGTTCGCGCGGTCGGCCGTCACGCTGCGGCCGAACATGTTCACGCTCATCGGCCTCGGTGTCGGGGCGGCGTACCTGTTCAGCGTCGCCGTGTTGCTGGATTTGGTCCCCAACACCGCCGGGGTTGCTCTTTCCCCCTCCCCCTTGAGGGGGGAGGGTTGGGGTGGGGGTGAAAACGCCATCCCACATGAAGGTTCCTCCCCCCACCCTCACCCTCCCCCACAAGGGGGGAGGGGACCAGAAGCAGAGCCCTACTTCGAGTCCGCGGCCGCGATCGTCGTGCTGGTGCTCGTCGGGCAGGTGCTGGAACTGCGGGCGCGGCACCGGACCGGGGACGCCGTGCGGAAGCTGTTGAAGCTCGCCCCGAAGACCGCCCGCGTCGTGCTGGCCGACGGCCGGGAGGAAGACCTCGCCATCGAACTGATTGCCGTCGGCGACCGCGTCCGCGTGCGGCCCGGCGAGCGGGTTCCGGTCGACGGCACCGTTCGCGACGGATCGACGACCGTGGACGAGTCCATGCTGACCGGCGAGCCGATGCCGGTGGCGAAGGCGGTCGGGGACGCAGTGTCCGCGGGTACGCTGAACGGGCTCGGGTCCGTCATTGTCGAAGCGACTCGCGTCGGGTCCGAGACGCTGCTGGCGAAGATCGTCCACCTCGTCGGGGACGCGCAACGGTCGCGGATTCCCCTGCAAAAGCTGGTCGATCGCGTGGCCGCCGTCTTCGTCCCGGCGGTGGTGTTGGCCGCACTTGTCACTTTCGCCGCCTGGGCCGTCGCGGGTTCGTTCGGGTACGCGGTCGTGTGTGCGGTGTCGGTGCTGGTGATCGCGTGCCCGTGTGCCCTGGGCCTCGCCACGCCGATGGCGGTGGTCGTCGGCACCGGGCGGGGGGCGACGCGCGGCATCCTCTTCCGCGACGCGGAGGCCCTGGAACGGCTCAGCCGGGTGGACACGGTCGTGTTCGACAAGACGGGCACGCTCACAGAAGGGAAGCCCAAACTCGTGGCCGTCGAGGGGCGTGGGGAAACGGCCGACCGCGTGCTGACCCTGGCGGCGGCGGTCGAGCGCGGCAGCGAACACCCGCTCGGGGTGTCCGTCGTGTGGGAAGCCGTCCAGCGCGGGTTGACGCTTCCGAAGGCGGATAACGTCGTCACGGAACCGGGCAAGGGCGTCAGCGGCATCGTGGACGGGCTGGCGGTCTGCGTCGGGAACGCGGCGTTCTTGCACCATCAAGGGGTCCACGCCGACTTGCCCGCCGACGGGGCCAGCCACCACCGGGCGCGGGGGCACGGGGTCGTCCTCATCGGCGCGGCCGGGCGGTGCGTCGGCCTGATCGCGTTCGCCGACCCGGTTCGCCCGTCGGCCGCCGCCGCGGTTCACACGTTGCTGGCCGGCGGAACGCGGTTGATCCTGGCGACCGGCGACCACGAGAACACGGCCCAGGCGGTCGCGTATCCGTTGGGCATCACGGAGGTCCAGGCCGGCGCGTTGCCGGCCGAGAAGTTCGCCCTGATTCAGCGGCTTCGCAACGAGGGCCGCACCGTCGCGTTCTGCGGCGACGGCATCAACGACGCCCCCGCCCTCGCCGCCGCGGACGTGGGCATCGCGATGGGCACCGGCACCGATGTCGCGATTTCGTCCGCTGGCGTGACACTGGTGAAGCCCGACCTCCGCGGAGTGGTGACGGCCCGCGAGTTGAGTCGAGCCACGGTCCGCACGATCCGTCAGAACCTGTTCCTGGCGTTCGTGTACAACCTCGCCGCGGTCCCGGTGGCCGCCGGGGTGCTGGTACCCCTCGGCGGCGGGCTGATCTCCCCGGTGTGGGCCGCCGCGGCGATGAGCCTGAGTTCGGTCTCCGTCATCGCGAACTCGCTGCGGCTAAGATAAACCGGCGAGCGGCGGGGCGTCAGCCCGCCGTGGTAGACCGCCGCGGCCGGTGCCGCTCCCACGGCGGGCTGACGCTCCGCCGCTCGCCCGAGAGCCGCTTCCCCACATGTCCACCACCCGCGAAGCCCTGGAAGATGCCCTCGCCGCCGACCCGGACGACGTGGCAGCCCATTCCGCGTACGCCGACCTGCTCATCGAGGCCGGCGACCCGCGGGGGGAGTACATCCGGCTGCAACTGGCCCTGGAAGACCGCAACCAACCCGCCGACCGCCTCCGCGCGATGGAGCAGGAAGCGTTCGCGTTACGGCGCGAGCACGAAGCGGAGTGGCTCGGCCCGCTGGCGGAGTTCGTGCTGCCCCAACAGGGGCCGAGCATTGGGGCGATGGTCGCCGAACCGGGCCTCGAGGTGACGTGGCGGCGGGGGTGGGTTCATGGCGTGCGAGTCCGGCGGCTCACGCAGGGGATCGCGAATGCGGCCTGGGAGGCGGTCCTGATTCTTCGATTGCTAGCCGAAATTGGAATCCGCTCGGTCGGGGAAATGCGATATGGAGATCTGCGAAGGTTCGTCCGCTCGCACGAGCGGATCCTCAACAAACTCGAACTCGGCGACCCGGACTCCCTGGAAAGCATCTCCCTGTATCCCGATAGCGACTTGCCGCGGCTCGAATATCTGACACTCCACGGCGTCCGATCGGAATGGCTGGCGAGGATGCTGACGAGATCGTGGCGCGCACTCCGGGAACTGGAAGCCACCGCGCTCGACGCGGTTTTCCCCCTCGGTTTGCTCGCGGCGAATGCCACGCTCGGCCGCCTCCGGCGGCTCCATTTCGACGAGACGGGGCAGGAAGCAAGACTCGCTTCGGGAGACGATGTCCGCACGTTTTGTCGCTCCCCCCACCTCCGCTCGCTCGAATACCTCGCCCTGCGTCTGCCCGGCTTCGGCGATGCCGGCGTCGACGAACTGATTTCCTCCGGCATGATCACCCGGCTGAAGGGGCTCGATCTGTGCCGGTGCGAGATCACCGACGACGGGGCGCAGGAACTGGCGGCGTGCCCGGACGTGGCGAGGCTGGAGTACCTGCACCTCGACAACAACTTGCTGTCGCCGGTCGGGATCGAGGCCCTGGCCGCCGTCGGCGTGACGGTCAGCGACCGGCAACTGTACGGCGGGTGGGACGCGGCCGGCGAGACTTGATTCGCGCGGGGCCGGCCGTAGCCTAACCCGGCCCCCATCCCGCACCCCCACGGACCCATGACCGCCACCGGGATCGCCGCCGCCACGCCGCTCGGATGGTGGAAACCGCTCCTCGCCGGGCCGACCGCCGACCCGGTCGCCGCCCGCGACGTGGTGGGCGACTTGCGCGTCCCGGTCGCCGTCGTGAGGATGCCGAACGCCGTCGGCGTCGCCCCCGGCGGGGAAGCCGTCGTCGGCGGCACCGGCACCCTCACCGATGCGTTCCCGCTCCTCGCCCTCCTCCCCCCGCTGACGCCGGACCGCCTCGGCGACCCCGGCTTCCTCGCCGACCACGGGCTGAAGTACCCGTACATGACCGGGGCGATGGCCAACGGCATCGCGTCGTGTGACATCGTCGAGGCGATGGGCCACGCCGGGATGCTCGGCAGCTTCGGGGCGGCGGGACTGTCCGTCGAGCGCGTCACCCAAGCCATCGACCGGCTCAAGGCGAACCTCGGCGAAAAACCGTTCGCGGTGAACCTGATCCACAGCCCGAACGAACCGGCCCACGAAGCCGCCGTCGCGGATCTGCTCCTTCGCACCGGCGTCCGGCTCGTCGAGGCGTCCGCGTACATCGACCTGACCCCGGCGATCGTCCGCTACCGGGTCGCCGGGCTGACGCGCGGCCCGGACGGCCGGGTGATCCCCCGCAACCGGGTCATCGCGAAGGTGTCCCGCGTCGAGGTGGCGACGAAGTTCCTGAGCCCGCCGCCAGCCCGGATTCTGAAGGAGCTGCTCGCGGCGGGGCACATCACCGACGAACAGGCGGACATCGCGGCGAACGTGCCGATGTGCGACGACCTGACGGCGGAGGCGGACTCCGGCGGGCACACGGACAACCGCCCGGCCATTACGCTGCTTCCGACGCTGCTCGCGCTGCGGGACCGGCTGCATGCGGAGTCCCTGTACCCCGGCAAGCCGCGGGTCGGGCTCGCCGGGGGGATCGCCACCCCGGACGCGGTGGCGGCGGCGTTCGCGATGGGGGCGGGGTACGTCGTCACCGGCAGCGTGAATCAGGCGTGCGTCGAGTCCGGGTCGTCCGACGGCGTGCGTAAGATGCTCTCGGAGGCGGGGCAGGCGGACGTGGCGATGGCCCCCGCCGCGGACATGTTCGAGATGGGCGTGAAGCTGCAAGTGCTCAAGCGCGGCACGATGTTCCCGATGCGGGCCGGCAAGCTGTACGAACTTTACCGACAATTCCCGAGTTGGGAGGCGATTCCCGAGGCGGAACGCGCCCAAGTGGAGAAGAACCTCCTGCGCGGCCGCTTCGCCGACGTGTGGGAAGCGACCCGCGAGTTCTGGAAGGGCCGCGACCCGACGATGCTGCCGAAGGCGGATTCCGACCCGAAGCAGAAGATGGCGCTGGTGTTCCGGTGGTACCTGGGGCTGTCGAGCCGGTGGGCGAACGTCGGCGAGCCGACCCGGCAGGTGGACTATCAGGTGTGGTGTGGTCCCGCCATGGGCGCTTTTAACGAGTGGGCAAAGGGGTCGTTTCTGGAAAACCCCGCAAACCGGGGGGTCGTTCCCGTCGCCAGGAATTTACTATACGGGGCGTGCGTTCGCCTGCGGCGGGCGGCGATGCGGCAGCAGGGGGTCGACCTCCCGGACGCCGCGTTCCCCCTCCGGCCCCTCCCGGCGGACGAACTCGACCCGCGGTTGACTTGAAAGCGGAGCATTGACTTGACCGAGACTTCTCCCGCCCCGCTGGCGATCGTCGGCATCGGCTGCCTGTTCCCGAAGGCGGACGGCCCCGGCGCGTTCTGGGCGAACGTCAAGCACGGCGTCGACGGCATCTCCGACGTGCCGACCGACACGCACTGGAACCCCGCGGACTATTTCGACGCCGACCCCAAGGCCCCGGACATGACGTACGCGCGGCGAGGGGGCTTCCTCTCCGCGGTGCCGTTCAACCCGCTGGAATTCGGCATCCCGCCGCGGGACATCGAGGCAACGGATACTTCGCAACTGCTCGGCCTCGTCGCGGCGAAGATGGCGTTGAACGACGCGGGGATTCGGTTCAAGGATCAAGTTCTTGCCCCCTCCCCCCTTGGGGGGGAGGGCGGGGGTGGGGGGTCTGCGCTCCCTTCCCCAAGCGACCCCCACCCGAACCCTCCCCCCTCCCAGGGGGAGGGAACCAAACCGCCGGTCGACCGCAACCGCGTCTCCGTCATCCTCGGCGTCACCGGCACGCTCGAACTCGTCGTCCCGCTCGGGGCGCGGCTCGGCCACCCGAAGTGGAAGCAGGCGATGAAGGACGCCGGCATCCCGGACGAGGCCGCCGAGGACGCCGCCGCCCGCATCGCGGACAGCTACGTCCCCTGGCAGGAAAACAGCTTCCCCGGCCTGCTCGGGAACGTCGTCGCCGGGCGGATCGCAAACAAGCTCGACCTCGGCGGCACGAACTGCGTCGTCGACGCGGCGTGCGCCTCGTCGCTGAGTGCCGTTCACCTTGCCGCGCTGGAGCTACAAGCCGGCCGGTGCGACGTCGCGGTCACCGGCGGCGTCGACACGTTCAACGACATCTTCATGTTCATGTGCTTCTCGAAGACGCCGGCCCTGTCGCCGACGGGCAACGCGAAGCCGTTCGACGCGGCCGGGGACGGCACCATCCTCGGCGAAGGGCTCGGCATCGTCGTGTTGAAGCGCCTCGCCGACGCCGAGCGCGACGGCGACCGCGTCTACGCCGTCATCCGCGGGATCGGTTCGAGCAGCGACGGCAAGGGGAACGCGATCTACGCCCCGAGCGCCGCCGGGCAGAAGAAGTGCCTGGAAACCGCGTACAAACTCGCGGGCGTGACCCCGGACACGATCGAACTCGTCGAGGCCCACGGCACCGGCACGAAGGTCGGCGACACCGTCGAGGCGACCGCGCTGTGCGACGTCTACACGGTTAGCCGCGAGGCGCAGCCGAGCGGATCGACCCCGTGGTGCGCCGTCGGCAGCGTCAAATCCCAGATCGGCCACACCAAGGCCGCCGCCGGGTCCGCGTCGCTCATCAAGGCGGCGCTCGCGGTGTACAACAAGGTTCTTCCCCCCACCCTCAAAGTCACTCAACCCGTCGACCCGTTCCGCGCCGCGGACTCGCCATTCTACGTCAACACGCAGATGCGGCCGTGGCTGCCGAAGGTGGAGCATCCTCGCCGGGCGGCGCTCTCCGCGTTCGGCTTCGGCGGCTCGAACTTCCACGCGGTGTTGGAGGAACACCGACCGGGGAAGGTGGAACCGGACTGGGACGGCAGCGTCGAGATTCTGGCACTGAGCGGCGATTCCGCAAACGCGATCGTCGGCGAACTCGACCGGATTGGAACCCTTCTGACTCCCTCCCCCCTTGGGGGGGAGGGTGGGGGTGGGGGGTATCTTCCCGCCCGAAGCGACCCCCACCCTAACCCTCCCCCCTCCCAGGGGGAGGGAACAAAACGAGGTTTCGCCCACTTCGCCCGTGCCGCGGAAGCGTCCCGCTCCACCTTCCAGGCGGACGCCCCCTGTCGCCTGGTTCTCGTCGCGCAACGGGATGCCACCGACCTGCCCAAGCTTCTTTCCAACGCGAAGGCGAAGCTCACCGCCGAGCCCGACGCGAAGGCGTGGCACACCCCGGACGGCGCGTTCTACGGCACCGGCCCGGCCCCCGGCGGCGTCGGCGTGCTGTTCCCCGGCCAGGGGTCGCAAGCCGTCGGGATGCTCCGCGATTTGACGTGCCTGTTCCCGGAAATGCTGGACGCGCTCGCCGCCGCCAACGAGCCGATCGGCGACGTTCGGCTCTCCGAGCGCATCTACCCGCCGACCTCGTTCGACCCCGCCGCGAAGCAGCACCAGGAGGCGGCACTTCGCTCCACGGATGTTGCTCAACCGGCGATCGGGGCCGTCAGTTTCGGGGCGTGGAAGGTGCTCTCCGAGCGGTTCGGGGTGGACGCGGCCGCGTTCGCGGGGCACAGCTACGGGGAACTCGTCGCGCTGGCTGCGGCCGGCCGGCTCACGCCGGACGAGCTCGTCACGCTGTCCCGACTCCGCGGCAAGTTGATGGCCGAGCAGCGGGCCGGCGACCCGGGCGGGATGCTCGCCGTGTTCGCGCCGCTGGAAGAAATCGAAGCGGTGATGGCATCCGCTCAGCTCCAGGTGGTGATCGCGAACAAGAACGCGCCGAACCAGACTGTCCTGTCCGGTTCCTCGGCGGACATCGCGGCGGCGGACAGTGCGTTCACCGAGCGGCAGATTCGTAGCGTCCGGCTGCCGGTGTCGGCCGGGTTCCACAGCCCGCTGGTGGCGGACGCCGCGGTGCCGTTCCGGGAAGCCCTCGAAACTGTGGCGTTTCCGGAAGGAACCCGCCCGGTCTTCGCCAACACGACGGCCGCCGAGTACCCCGCCGACCCGGCCGCCGCCCGCGACTTGCTCGGGAACCAGCTGGCGAAACCGGTCGCGTTCGCGGACGAAATCCGTGCGATGGTCGCGGCCGGCGTTCGGACGTTCGTCGAAGTGGGTCCGGGGTCCGTGCTCACCCGGCTCGCCGAGGCGACATTATCGGGCGCGGGCGGACCGGAACTTGAGACGTTTTCGCTGGATGCCTCATCCGGTCGCCGGCCGGGCGTGTTAGACTTGGCACAGTTGCTCGCCCGCCTGGCGGCCCGGGGCCACGCCGTCCGCTTGGCGGCCTGGGAGGCCGGGAGCCGGTGCCGACCCGCGCCGGACCCGAAGCCCGGCCCGACGGTCCCGCTGTGCGGGGCGAACTACGTCAACCCCCGGCCGAAGCGGCCGGCCCGGCCTCCGCTCGCGGGGCCGGCCCCCGCGCGAGCCGACGACCGCCCACCGTCCCGCCCTGGTGCTTCCGCAATGCCCGACCCGACGCACGCCCCGTCGGCGTTGCAGGTGACGCAGCAGACGCTCGCGGCCCTGCAGCGCATGCAAGAAGACACCGCCCGCCTGCACCGGCAGTTCCTGGAGTCTCAGGAGCAGGCCCAGCGGACGCTCTTCGCGCTGGTGACCCAGCAGCAGGCCCTGCTGTTCCCCGGCGGCATCCCGGCCGCGCCGGCCGCGGCCCCGGTTCCCGCCCCGTTCGTTCCGCCGCCGGCTCCCGTTCCGCCGGCCCCGCCCGCCTACGCCGCGACCCCGGCGATTCCCGCGGCCGCCATCATTCGCCCGGCGGTCCCGGCCTCGCCGCCGCCGGCCCGCGTCCCCACGCCGCCCCCGCCCAGGGTCGTGCCTGCTCCGGCCCCCGCACCCGTCGCCAAGGCCCCGGACGCCAACGGCCACCCGAAGGCCCTGCCCGCCGTCGCCCCGGACGTCGAGAAGACGCTCTTGGCGGTGGTGGCGGAGAAGACGGGGTACCCGGCGGACATGCTGACCCTGGACATGGCCCTGGACGCGGACCTCGGGGTCGACTCGATCAAGCGGGTGGAGATCCTGTCGGCGCTGCAGGAGAAGCTGCCGGCCGCCCCGGTGGTGAAGCCCGAGCACCTCGGCACCCTCCACACCCTCCGCGACGTCGCCAACTTCCTGGCCGGCGGCACGACGAGTTCCTTCCACGAACTCCCCGGCATCGACTCGTTCACCCGCCCGGACGGCGTCGAATCCCCGTCCACGCTGAACATCGCCGGGCCGATCGAGATGTCCGGCGGGGACTCGATGTACCCGATCGCGTCCGGCGACCCCGCGACGCTCGGCGTGTCGGCCCCGACCGCGGAGGACGTCGAGAAGACGCTCTTGGCGGTGGTGGCGGAGAAGACGGGGTACCCGGCGGACATGCTGACCCTGGACATGGCCCTGGACGCGGACCTCGGGGTCGACTCGATCAAGCGGGTGGAGATCCTGTCGGCGCTGCAGGAGAAGCTGCCGGCCGCCCCGGTGGTGAAGCCCGAGCACCTCGGCACCCTCCACACCCTCCGCGACGTCGCCAACTTCCTCGCCCGGCCGACCGGGTCGCCGAGCACGGCGAACGTGCCGGTCCAGCGGAACCCGAACGAGTCGGGCGCGTCCGCGGCCGGGCTCACCGCGAAGCTGCCCCCGCTGACCGCGTCGCCCCCCGAGCCGCAGTCGATCGCTCCGGACCCCTTCCCGACGTTCGCGGACGCGGTCAACCCGCTGTCGGCCCTGCCCGCGGCCACGCCCGTCCACCTGCCGACGCTCCCGCCCCCGCCGGCGGCCCCCGCCTCGAAGCCGACGCCCGAGCCGCCCGCCCCGGACTCCCCGCGGAGCGGCCCGTTCGAGACGCTGCGCGCCGGGTCGCAGTCGGTCAACCTCGACCGCGTCGAGCGGAGCATCCTCCAGGCCGTCGACCTGGACCCCGGCAACGCCCGCGCCCGGATCCCGCTGGCCGCCGGCGGCGAGGTCTGGGTGGTCGCGCCGGACGACGCCTTCTCGCAGCACATCGCCACGGAGCTCGGCAAGCAAGGGCTGACGGCGATCCCGTTCCCGTGGGCCGACCCGGAAATCCTGAAGCCGTCCGGCAACCCGGTCGGGCTGGTGCTGGTCGCCCCGGCCCGCACCGCCGCCGGCATCCCGCTGAACCGCATCGGGTTCCGGTGGCTCCAGAACGCCGGGCCGAAGTTGCGGGCGGCCGCCAAGCCCGGCGGCGCGGCCGTGTTCGCCACCGTGGCCCGCCTCGACGGCGCGTTCGGCCTCGGCGACCTGAGCCCGGACGCCGACCCGACCGCCGGCGGCCTCGCGGGGCTGGCGAAGACCGCCCGCCACGAGTGGCCGGAAGTCGCGCACAAGGCGATCGACGTGGCCCCCGAGTTCGCCGACGCGGACCCGGCCCAGTCCGCCGCCGCCGTCACGGAGGAAATCCTGTTCGCCGGCCCGGTGGAAGTCGGCGTCTCCGCCGAACACCGCTGCACGCTCGAACTCGTCCGCACCGTTCGGCGGCAGGGGACGACCGCGCCCGTGTTCGGCCCCCGCGACGTGGTCATCGTCACCGGCGGGGCCCGCGGCGTGACCGCGGAAGCGGCCGTCGCGCTGGCCGAAGTCTACCAGCCGACGCTGATCCTCACCGGCCGGACGCCGCCGTTCACCGGCCCGGAACCCGAGTGGATTCGCCCCCACACCGACGAAGCCGCGATGAAGAAGGCGATCGCCGACCACCTCGGGGCGAACGCCACCCCGAAGGCCGTCGGCGAGTACTACGCGAAGGTGCTCGGCCAGCGGGAGATCGCCCGCAACCTCGCCCGCGTCGAGGCGGCCGGGTCGAAGGTCGCGTACTTCCCCATGAACATCACCACCGGCAAGCAGGTCGCGGACCTGCTGCACAAGGTGCAGGTGAAGTTCGGCCCCGTCACCGGGCTCGTCCACGGGGCCGGCGTCCTCGCAGACCGCAAGATCGAGGACCTGTCCCCGGACCAGTTCGACCTCGTGTACTCCACCAAGGTCGACGGCCTGCGGCACCTGCTCGACCTGCTCGGGCACCAGGAACTGAAGGCCGTCGTGCTGTTCAGTTCGTCCACCGGCCGGTACGGGCGGACCGGGCAACTGGCCTACGCCGCCGCCAACGAGGTGCTGAACAAGACCGCCCAGGTGGAAGCCCGCAAGCGGCCGACCGCCCGCGTCGTCGCGATCAACTGGGGGCCGTGGGGCGGCGGCATGGTCACGCCCGCCCTGAAGAAGCTGTTCGAGGCCGAGGGCGTCGGCCTGATCCCGCTGCAGGAAGGCGGCCTGTTCGCCGTCCAGGAACTGACCGCGACCGGCCGGGCCGTCGAGGTCGTCGCCGCCGGCAAGCTCCGGTCGACCAAGCTCGCGACCGCCACGATGGGCACCCCCGGAATGCCCGCGTCCCCGGCCATCAGCACCGAGCCCGGCACCAACGGCAGCGGCCCGTCCTCCGGCGGGCTGCCCCCGACGCCCGAGCTCGCCGTCGTGTTCGAGCGGCAACTCGACATCCCGTCGCACCCCGTGCTGCGGTCCCACGTCCTCGACGGCCGGGCCGTCCTGCCGATGGCCCTGCACATGGAGTGGCTCGCCCACGCCGCCCTGCACGGCAACCCCGGCCTTGTGTTCCACGGGTTCAACGACCTCCGCATCACCCACGGCGTCATGGTCGAGGACGGCAACACGACGACGCTCAAGGTGCTCGCCGGGAAGGCGTCCAAGCACGACAAGAGCTTCCACGTCCCGGTCGAACTGCGCGGCAAGCGGCGGGACGGCCGGGAGGCGATCCACTCGCGGGCGGAAGTGGTGCTCACCGCCGCGCTGCCGAAGCCGCCGTTCGCGGACAAGACCCCGGACGTGCAGCCGTACCCGCACCCGATCGACGAGGTGTACCGCTACTTCCTGTTCCACGGCCCGGAACTGCACGCGATTGAGCGCATCGACGGCCTGACCGACACCGCGTTCGTGGCGACGGCGTACCCCGCCCCCGCCCCGAGCGAGTGGTTCACGAGCCCGCTCCGGTCCGCGTGGGTGGCCGACCCGCTGGTGATCGACGCCGCGTTCCAGATGATGATCTTGTGGAGCTTCGCCCAGCACGGGGCCGGCAGCCTGCCGTGCTTCGCGGGCCGCTACCGCCAGTTCCGCCGGGCATTCCCGGCCGGCCCGGTGAAGGTGGTGATCCGCGTCACCCGCGACAACGGCAGCTTCGCCCGCTCGGACATCGACTTCCTCGACTCCGAGGGGCTGGTGATCGCGCAAATGCAGGATTACGAGTGCGTCATCGACCGGCAGCTCGACCAGGCGTTCCGCCGGAACCAGCTTGCGCCCCGGGTGCGGCAGTAGCAGGAGACCCGTCTGTTCATTCTCACTCACCTGATCTCAGATCCGGACGTGACGCACCCGACTGGGGGTGATGTGGAAAGCTATGTGCGGCAGAAAATAGAGTTCTGCCTCGAAGGGCAAGACGGCACACACATGGACTCACCCACGGGTTGATTGACTGGGATTTGTAGGTCGGGCCGAGCTTCGAGGCCCGACATCGCGCTTCCCGTCCGGCCTCGAAGCTCGGCCCGACCTACAAGAGAAGGCCCGACATCGCGCTTCCCTCGGGCCTCGAAGCTCGGCCCGACCTACGAGAGAAGTTCACGCCATGAAACTGGTCCCACTGAAAGTCGGCAACGGGGACGTCTTCCTGAACCCGACTTCAATCGTCTTCGTGCGGCCGAACGCGGCGAACCCGGCGGTGATCGATGTCGGGTACGCGGTCGGGGCGAAGGATCAGGTCGTGCAGGTCAAGATGCCGATTGCCGAGGTCGTCAAGTTGATCGACGACGCGCTGCGGGCGTAACGCGGCAGGGGCGGGCGGTCTTGCCTGTGACCCGCCGCCGTTCTCGGGTACGATTCCCTGGGCCGTGACACCCAGGGCGTTCCCGATGGCGAAGTCGAAACCCACCCCTCCCCCCGAGCCGGCCGCGGACGCCGGGTACACCGTCGTCGCCCGGCGGTACCGGCCGCAGCAGTTCGCGGACCTCGTCGGGCAGGAGCACGTCGCGGCGGCGCTGTCGAACGCCATCGCCACCGGGCGGATCGCGCACGCCTACCTCTTCACGGGGGCCCGCGGCACCGGGAAGACGTCCACCGCCCGGATTCTGGCCAAGGCCCTCAACTGCGAACGCGGCCCGACCGCGACCCCGTGCGACGCCTGCGACGTCTGCAAGGCGGTCGCGGCCGGGGACGACGTCGACGTGGTCGAGATCGACGCGGCCAGCAACACCGGGGTCGAGAACATCCGCGAACTGCGGGGGAACGTCGGCTTCCGGCCGCAGCGGGCGCGGTTCAAGGTGTACATCGTCGACGAAGTCCACATGCTCTCGACCTCGGCGTTCAACGCCCTGCTCAAGACGCTGGAGGAGCCGCCGCCGCACGTGAAGTTCATCTTCGCGACGACGGAAGCGCAAAAGATCCCGGTCACGATCCTGTCCCGGTGCCAGCGGTTCGACTTCGCTCACATCGGGGCCGGAAAAGTCTTCGAGACGCTCAAGCACATCGTCGGCCAGGAGGGCGTCCCGGCGGACGACGACGCCCTGCGGCTGATCGCCCGGCGGGCCGCCGGCTCGATGCGGGACGCGCAGACGCTGCTGGATCAGCTACTGGGGTCGGCTTCCGGCCCGCTGACGGCGGACGCCGTTCACGCCCTGCTCGGCACGGCCGGGGACGAACGGGTCGGCGAACTGGCGGACGCGATCCTGGCCGGGGACGCGAACAAGGCACTGTCCGAGATTGCCGACGCGGCCGACCGGGGTGCGCAGCTCGGGGAGTTGGCCGATCAACTGGTCGAATACTGGCGCGGGCTGATGCTCGTCACGGTCGCCGGGGCCGGAGCGGTCGACCTGCCGGGGACGCCCGCCCTTCAGGACCGGATCCGCCAGCACGCAAAATCGATCACACTCGACGCCGTCCTGTCGGGCATCGACGTGCTCACGTCCGCGAAGGGAAAAATGCGCGGCAGCCCGCACGCCCAGGTGCTGCTGGAGGTCGCCGTCGTCCGCCTGGCACGGATAGGGGAACTCCTTGCCGTGTCAGACCTTGCGAAGCTGATTGTGGTGGGTGGGGCCGTCCCGACCGCGGCCGCCAAGGCGGCGGTGGGCGGACCCGCTTCGCGCGGGGGTGGGGGGTCGAACGCAGACCCGTCAAAAAAAAACACTCTGACAAGACCTGAGCCGTCCAGCGGAATTGCCAGTCCGCCGCAAGGTGTTGCTCCGCAAGCACAAAACGGAACGACGCCGCTCACGGTCGAGACGCTCTCAGCGATCTGGGAACAAATCTTGCAGGAAGTGGGGCCGGTGCGGGGAAATCACCTGCGAATGGCGAATCTTCCTGCAATTATTGGGCCAAATACGCTGGCCATCCGCTTCCCCCTCGATTATACTGTGCCCTATGACGCCTGTGCCAATGAGACCGGCACCCGCGCCATCCAGACCGCCATCCGGCGCGTGACCGGGGCGGACTGGGCGATCCGCTTCGAAAAGCGGGCCGGGCCGGACCACCAGGCCGCTGCCGTTCCGCCGCCGGTTCCACCGGTCGAAAGCAAGAAAGATGTGCGACAGTTGCCCCTCTTTCGGCACGCGAGCACGGTGCTGGGTGCCCAGTTGATGCGGGTCGACGACGGCTTCGCCCCCACCGCGGCCGCACCCTTCGGCACCGCCGCGACGACCCCGGCCGATCACGAACCCGAACCCGACGAGGTCTGACCGCATGTTCAAGGAACTCGGCTCCCTGATGAGCCTGATGGGGAACAAGGACAAGATCCAGGCGGAGGTCGCCAAGTTCCAGCAGTCCGTCGCGCAGATCGTGGCGGAGGGCACCGCCGGCGGGGGCATGGTCACGGTCCGGGCGAACGGCAAGCTCGAAATCATCGGCCTGAAGATCGGCGACGACGCCCTGAAGAGCGACCGCGAAATGCTCGAAGACCTGATCGTCGCGGCGACGAACCAGGCGCTGACCAAGGTCCGCGAACAACTCGCCGCCAAGACGGCGGAGATGGCCGGCAACATCGGCCTGCCCCCGTCCATGCTCGGCGGTCTGGGCGGCGCGATTCCGGGGTTGGGCTGATGAACGATGACGAGATCGACAAGCAGATGGCGAAGTTCTCTGCACAAGTGAATCAGTTGATGTGGATGGGCTTCACGGTCTTTGTGATGTTGCTCATCTGCCTGCTGAGCCCTTCCAGGTGGTGATTGGTTGGAGGAGACAGGACCTTGCCCGAGCCGTCCGGCGCGATCGCGACCTTGTTGCAGGAACTGGCCCGGCTGCCCGGCATCGGGCCGAAGTCGGCGGAGCGGATCGCCCACCACCTGCTCGCTGGGGACCGCCGGCAGGCCGCGACTCTGGCCGACGCCTTGCGAAGCGTCGTCGAGAAGATTCGCCCGTGCCGGGAGTGCTTCAACCTCACGGAAGGCGGCGACCTCTGCCCGATCTGCGGCGACCCGAAGCGGGACGGCGGCGTGGTCTGTGTCGTGGAGACGCCCCGCGACGTGGCCCTGTTCGAGCGGGCCGGCAACTTCCGCGGCCTGTACCACGTCCTCGGCGGCCGGCTCGCCCCGCTCGACGGCGTCGGCCCGGACCGGCTCACGCTGTCGGCCCTCGCCCACCGGGTGCGGAAGGGCGGCGTCCGGGAAGTGATCCTGGCGACCAGCCCGACCCTCGAAGGGGACGGGACGGCCCTCTACGCGGGGACGCTCCTGGCCGGGACCGGGGTGACGGTGACGAAGCTGGCGAGAGGGTTGCCCACGGGGTCGTCGCTGGAACTGGCGAACTCCCAGATGCTGGCGGATGCGCTGGACGGCCGCCGGTCGGTGTAAGGGGGACAACCCCTCCCCCAACCCCTCCCCGAAGCGGAGAGGGGAGTCAGAAGGTTTTCCGCCCCTCTCCGTTTCGGGGAGGGGTTGGGGAGGGGTGGTTTTCTCGGTTCACGACGGTTGACGGAGGAGGAGCGATGAGCGGCATGCGAATGGGTTTCGAGATGCGGACGGACATGCGGCAGGTCATGGGACTTGCGCCGCGCATGATCCAGTCCATGGAAATCCTTCAACTGCCCGTCATGGCCTTGCAGGAAAAGATTCAGACGGAACTGCAAGAGAACCCGTTCCTCGAACTCCGCGAGGCCCAGCCCGAGGCCCCGTCCGAGGCCGGCGTCGCCGAGTCCGCCCCCGCCCCGGAGGCGGTCGCCGAGTTCAACCCGGACGCCCCGATCAAGCACGACGAGACCGGCGACCTCGAGTTCGCCCGGATGGACGAGATCAACCGCGACTGGGAGGACCACTTCAACGAGGAACACCGCCCCAGCCGCGGCAGCCTCGAAGAACTCTCGGACAAGAAGCTCGACGCGATGTCGAACATCGCGTCCGCCCCGCTCTCGCTGCAGGAGCACCTGACGGAGCAGCTGCCGTACCAGGACCTCACCCCGGACGAGTTCGAGCTCGCCGAGTTCGTCATCTCCCACCTGGACGACAACGGGTACCTGCTCGCGCACGACCCGGACAAGAAGAAGGCGACGCCGATCACGGTGGACGACATCATCCGCACGTTCCCCAAGCCGGTCACGGCGATGGACGTGGCGGACGCGATCATCGTGGTCCAGTCCCTCGACCCGGCCGGCGTCGGGGCGCGGGACACCAAGGAGTGCCTGCTGCTGCAGGTGAACCAGGAGACGCCGCACGCGGACCTCGTCCGGTCCCTGATCCGGGAGCACCTCGAAGACGTGGCCCACAACCGGCTGCCGGTCATCCAGAAGAAGACCCGCGCCGACCTGGCCACGATCACGGAGGCGATCGAGGAACTGAAGCGGCTCGACCCGAAGCCGGGGGCGCGGTTCGCCCCGGACAACACCCAGTACGTCGTCCCGGACATCGTCGTGGAGCGGAACGACGACGACGAGTTCGACATCCGCCTGACGGACGACTGGACGCCGACCGTCCGCATCAGCAAGCGGTACGTCGAACTGGCCAAGGACAAGAGCTACGACCCCAAGACGCGGGACTTCCTCCGGCAAAAGTTCCAGTCCGCGAACTGGCTAATCGACGCCATCGAGCAGCGGCGGAACACGCTCATCAAGGTGACGCGGGCGATCATCAACCACCAGCGGGCGTTCCTGGACAAGGGCCCGGACTTCATCCAGCCGCTGAAGATGGAGCAGATCGCCGATCAGGTGAAGGTCCACGTCACGACGGTGAGCCGGGCCGTCGACGACAAGTGGGTGCAGACCCCCCGCGGCGTCTTCCCGCTCAAGCGGTTCTTCGGCGGCGGGACGACGAACAAGAACACCGGCGAGAACGTCGCCTGGGAGACGATCAAGCAGAAGCTCCTGGAAATCATCGCGGCCGAGGACAAGGCGAAGCCGCTCTCGGACGAGGACATCGTCGACCGGTTCGAGAAGGGCGGGCTGAAGATCGCCCGGCGGACGGTGACGAAGTACCGGGAGGCGCTGAAGATCCCGTCGTCCCGGCAGCGGAAGGACTGGACGCTGAACGGGACGTGACACCGGCGCGGTGAGGAGCGGCGTCGATTCGCACTTTCGAGCCAACTTCCCCGGTTCCTCCCCTGTCGTGCGGTGCCCGCGGTCATAAGCCATTCGTAGGTATTGGCCGCACCCCGCTGCTCACGGGCACCCCATGACGACGACGCAGACCGCCGAGTTCACCCTCCTCACGCCGCAAGACCTCTACCTGTTCAACGAGGGGAGCCACGTCAAGCTGTACGACAAGCTCGGCTCGCACCCCGTCACCGTGGACGGCGTGGAAGGGACGCACTTCGCGGTGTGGGCACCCAACGCGGACTACGTCTCGGTCGTCGGCGACTTCAACTACTGGAGCCCCGGCGCGAACAAGCTCCGGCCGCTCGGGTCGTCCGGCATCTGGGCGGGCTTCCTTCCGGGGGTGAAGCAAGGCGTCTGCTACAAGTACCACATCACGAACCCCCGCAACGGGTACAAGGTCGAGAAGGCGGACCCCTACGCCTTCACCGCGGAAGTGCCGCCGAAGACGGCGTCCGTGACGTGGAAGCTGGACTACGAGTGGAACGACGCCGAGTGGATGGCCTCGCGGAAGGAGAAGTTCGCCCACAACGCCCCGGTGTCCATCTATGAACTGCACCTCGGGTCGTGGATGCGGGTGCCGGAGGACGGCTACCGGTCGCTGAGCTACCGCGAGATCGCGCCGAAGCTCGCGTCGTACATGCAGAAGATGGGGTTCACCCACGTCGAGTTCCTGCCGCTGACGGAGCACCCGTTCTTCGGGTCGTGGGGCTACCAGGCGACCGGGTACTTCGCCGCGACGAGCCGGTTCGGGACGCCGCAAGACCTGATGTACCTGATCGACTACCTGCACCAGCACGGCATCGGCGTCATCATGGACTGGGTGCCGTCCCACTTCGCCACGGACGAGTTCGCCCTCGGGTACTTCGACGGCGACGCCCTCTACGAGCACGGCGACCCGCGGCAGGGGTTCCACCCGGACTGGGGCAGCTACGTCTTCAACTACGGCCGGCACGAGGTCCGCAGCTTCCTGCTGAGTTCCGCCCTGTTCTGGCTCGACAAGTTCCACGTCGACGGCCTCCGCGTCGACGCCGTGGCGTCGATGCTGTACCTGGACTACTCCCGCAAGAACGGCGAGTGGATCCCGAACCGCTACGGCGGGAACGAGAACATCGAGGCGATCGACTTCCTCCGCCGGTTCAACGCCGAGGTCTACTCCCACTTCCCGGACGTGCAGACCATCGCGGAGGAGTCCACCGCGTGGCCGATGGTGTCCCGCCCCACCTACGTCGGCGGGCTCGGGTTCGGGTACAAGTGGGACATGGGCTGGATGCACGACACCCTGAAGTACAGCGGCCACGACCCCGTCTACCGGAAGTTCCACCACCACGAACTGACCTTCCGGATGCTGTACGCCTTCACGGAGAACTACGTCCTGCCGCTGTCGCACGACGAGGTCGTCCACGGCAAGGGTTCGCTGTGGGACAAGATGGCCGGGGACGAGTGGCAGAAGACCGCCGGCCTGCGGGCGCTGTACGCCTACCAGTGGGGCATGTGCGGCAAGAAGCTCCTGTTCATGGGGTGCGAGTTCGGCCAGCGGGGCGAGTGGAAGCACGACACGAGCATCGACTGGTTCGTGCTGAAGTACGACCACCACCGCGGGCTGCAACAACTCGTCGCGGACCTGAACCAGGTGTACAAGGCCGAGCCCGCCCTGCACGAGGGGGACTGCGACCCGGCCGGGTTCGAGTGGGTCGACGCCCAGGACGCGGGGGCGAGCACCTACGCCTTCCTGCGGAAGCCGCTCAACGGCACCGACCGCATCCTCTGCGTGTTCAACATGACCCCGGTGCCGCGGCCGAACTACCGCGTCGGCGTGCCGGGGCCGGGCTACTGGAAGGAAGTCTTCAACTCGGACGCGGCGGTGTACGGCGGCTCGAACCACGGGAACAACGGCGGCCTGCACGCCGAGTTCTCGTCGTGGCACGGCCGGCCGTACTCGCTGAACCTGACGCTGCCGCCGCTCGGGGCCGTGTTCCTCAAGGGCGCGGTGTAAGGCTGCCTCCGAGAGCCGCGACCGCAAGGGAGCGGCCGCCCCAGCGGTGAAGTTTGAAGGTGGATGGTCGATAACTTTGCCCGTCAGCGAAGCGGTTTGGCCCGTGAAGCGGCCGCTCCCTCGCGGTCGCGGCTCTCGTGACGGCTGGCCCATCTGCCCTCCCCAGCGCTGCCGTCGGCCCGATAAGATAGCGACGCTACCACGCACGGTTCCCGGAACGAGGCACGCATGTCCGAGCGGTACATCTTCAACATCAACAACCTGACGAAGCACTACGGCAAGAAGGAGATCCTCAAGGACATCAACCTCTCCTTCTACCCCGGCGCGAAGATCGGCGTCATCGGGACGAACGGGTCCGGGAAGTCCACGCTGCTGCGGATCATGGCCGGCGTCGACAAGGAGTACATGGGCAAGGCGTGGCCCGAGGCCGGGGCGAGCATCGGGTACGTGCCGCAGGAGCCGCAACTCAAGCTCGGCACCACCGTGATGGAGAACGTCGAGGACGCGGTCGCCCCGATCCGCGCCCTGCTGAAGAAGCAGGAAGACATCGGCGAGGCGATGTCCCAGCCGGACGCGGACTTCGACAAGCTGACGGCCGAGATGGACAAGGTCCAGGCCAAGATCGACGCCGCCGACGCCTACAACATCGACCGCAAGCTCGAAATGGCGATGGACGCCATGCGGCTCCCGCCGCCGGATTCCCTCGTGGACAACCTCTCCGGGGGGGAGAAGCGCCGGGTCTTCCTCTGCAAGACGCTCCTCCAGCAGCACGACCTGCTTCTGCTCGACGAGCCGACGAACCACCTCGACGCCGAGTCCGTGGAGTGGCTGGAAAAGCACCTTCAGAAGTACGAGGGGGCCGTCGTCTCGGTGACGCACGACCGGTACTTCCTCGACAACGTCGCCAAGTACATCCTCGAAATCGAGCGCGGCCGCGGGATTCCCTGGGAGGGGAACTATTCGTCGTGGCTCGACCAGAAGCGCCGCCGGCTCGCCGTTGAAGAGAAGCAGGAGAGCGCCCGGCAGAAGATGCTCGAACGCGAACTCGAGTGGGCCAAGTCGTCCCCCCGGGCGCGGATGGCGAAGTCCAAGGCCCGGCTCGCGGCGATCGACAAGTTGCAGGCGGAGGTCGAAACGGACCAGGAGGGCGAACTCCTCATCCAGATCCCGCCCGGCCCGCCGCTCGGCGACCTCGTCGTGCGGGCGGAAGGCGTCCGCAAGGCCTACGGGGACAACCTGCTGTTCGACGACCTGACGTTCAACCTGCCCAAGGGCGGCATCGTCGGCGTCATCGGCCCGAACGGGGCGGGCAAGACCACGACGTTCAAGATGATCGTCGGCATCGAGAAGCCGGACGCCGGGAAGCTCACGGTCGGCCCGACGGTGAAGGTCGCCTACGTCGACCAGAACCGCGACTCGCTCGACCCCTCCAAGACCATCTTCGAGGAGATCACCGGCGGCACGGACTACATCATGCTCGGCACCCGCCGGGTCGCCAGCCGGGGGTACGCCGCGAAGTTCAACTTCACCGGCCCGGACCAGCAGAAGCTCGTCGGCATGTGCAGCGGCGGCGAGCGGAACCGCATTCACCTCGGCAAGCTCCTCCGCAGCGGCGGCAACCTGCTGCTGCTCGACGAGCCGACGAACGACCTCGACGTGGACACGCTGCGGGGGTTGGAAGAAGCCCTCATCAGCTTCGGCGGGTGTGCCGTCATCATCAGCCACGACCGGTGGTTCCTCGACCGCATCGCGACGCACATCCTCGCCTTCGAGGGGGACAGCAAGGTCGTCTGGTGCGAGGGGAACTTCCAGGTGTACGAGGAACAGCGCCGCGCCCGCCTGGGGGCCGAGGCGGAACAACCCCACCGGCTGAAGTTCAAGAAGATGTGACCGCCCCAGGCGAGCGGCGGGGCGTCGGCCCGCCGTGCGTGGGTTGCGACTCCCACGGCGGGCTGACGCCCCGCCGCTCGCCGCGAGAGCCGTCGGCCGAATTGAATGGGAATTGGCAGTCGTCACGGCAGCCGCTTCAACTTCCGGACGGTCTCGTCGCGGCGGCCGTCTTGCCGGCCGGTGTGGGAGTTGGCGTAGAGCTCGACGGCCGTCGTCCAGGCGGCCTTTGCGCGGTCCCTTTCCCCTTGCCGGAAGGCGACGTCCCCGAGGTGGTCCCAGACGACGGCGTCCGTTGCGGAGTCGGGGAGGGTGACCGCTTTTTCTAGCGTGGCCCGGGCGTCGGCCAGCTTGCCGCGGCGGAAGAGGACCCAGCCGAGGCTGTCGAGGTAGACGCCGCTTTCCGCTTCCGCGTGGCCGTTGCGGAGGCGCTCGGCCGCGTCGAGCTCGATCGCCCGGCGGACCATCGCCTCGGCGTCTTCGAGCTTCCGCCCCTGGTCCGCGAGGTTGTAGCCCAGGTTGTTGAGCACGAGCAGGTCGTCCGGGTCGTCGTCGAGCACCGCCCGGAGTTCCGCCTCGGCCTTCGCGAATTCTTTCAGGCCGTTGAGCGAGTCCGCCAGCGTCACGCGGATCCGGCGGGCGTCGGCGGGCTTCGGGTACTGCTTCAGCAGTTGCTCGCAGGCGGACACCGCGTCGGCGTGCTTGCCCAGCAGGTTGAGGATGCGCGGCTTTTGCAAGCTGGCCCAGAGCTGGCCGGACGCCTGGACGTTGTCCGCGAGGTCGTTCGCGATCTTGACGGCTTCCCGGGCGTTGGCGGCCCCGCCGAGTTCGGCCAACGCGGTGGCGAGGTACACGTCGTACATCAGCGACCGGCCGCGGGGCGACCGCTCGATGAACGACTCGCACTCGGTGCGGAGCCTGGCCCACTTCCGCTGTTTCGCCAGGATTTCCAGCAAGTGCAGGGCGGCGTCGCGGTTGACGGGGGTGTCGCGGGTCGCGTTGCGGAGGGCGGCCTCGGCGAGTTCCAGCTTGCCGTCCCGCTCCGCGAGGGCGGCGAGGACGTCCCAGGCGTCCCGGCCGATGCTGCCCGCCGGTCGGATGTTCGGCAGGTGGCGGACGAGCAACTTCGCCGCCTCCGGGTCGGCTTTCACCGCGTCCACGAGGGCCCGGGCTCGGGCGACCGCGGCGGCGTCGGCGGCCGGTTTGGCCGGCGAGTCGTCGTCCTCGGCCCCCTTCGGCTTCGCGGCCTTCAGCAGGGAGTCGACGAGGGCCAGGAGTTCGCCGGGGCGGTTCGCCTCGCGGAAGTGGCGGACGGCGAGGCGGTGGGCGGCGGGGTCGGCGGTGCGGGCGAGCAGGTCGCGGAACCGGCGGTCGGTGGCGGCGGGGTCGGCCGCCCCGAGGGCGTAGGCCTGCACCCACGGGATGCCGGGGTGGGCGGGGTCGGCGGCGGCCAGACGGTCGAGCCACGGGGCGACGTCTTTGCCGCGGCCGAGCTTGCGCAACAGCTCGACGAGGCGTTCGTACGGACCGGTGCCGGACGGCTTGAGCGCGAGGAACTTGGTCAGGTGGTCGAGGGCGGCCGCCGCGTCCCCCTTCTCGGCGAGGGTGGCGGAGAGATTCCAGTTCAGCCGGGCGGCGGCGGCGGGGTCGCCGGCCTTCTCCGCGAACAGCGTGGCGGCTTTCGCGAAGGCGGCCGCGGCGTCGGCGTATAGCTTCCGGGCGATCAGCGCCTTCCCGAGCCGTTCGTGGCACTCGGCGGCCTCGCAGTCCAGGTCGGCGGGGGCGGGGAAGACGCCGGACTTCAGCAGCGGATCGCGGGCGGATTCGGCCAACGCGATGGCGGCGCGGCAGGCGTCGGCGGCGGCCGCGAAGTCCCCGGCGAGCTGGGCGGCCCGGTCGAGGTCGCGGAGGAGGCCGAGTTTCTTCGCCGGGCGGTCCGCGAGGCGGGGGCTGTCGGCGGCGGCCTTCAACACGGCGGTTGCTTCGGCGAAGCGCTTGCCGTCGAACAGGAGCTTGCCGAGGGCGTGGCCGGTGTCGGCGTCGGCGGGGTCGAGTTCGAGAACCGTGCGGGCGGTGCGGATCGCGGCGGCGTCCCGGCCGAGGTCGGCGTAGACCTTCACGAGCGGCCGCAGCGGGGCGGGTGAGTCCGGGGCGGCCTTGGCGGCGGCCTCCAGGTGCTTCGCGGCGTCGACGGGGCGGTCGGCGGCGTCCCGGAGCAGGCCGACCCCGAACCGGGCGAGGGCGTCCCGGCGGGCGGCCTCGTCCGGGGCCAACGGCGGCGCGGGAACCCGCTCCGGCGGGGTGGCCAGCGCGAGCAGCAGAACGGGAATCACGAGCCGCCCTCCGTGCGGGGAACCGGGCGGATTCTACCGGCTGCCGCGGCCGGCCGGAAGGCGAGAGCCGAACCCGGTTCCCGTGGGTCGCCCGCGCCCGGCCTGATAAACTACCTTCCGCCCCTCCGACTCCCGTGGCCCCACAGGACGTGCCCCATGTCGTCTCGCCTGGTTCCGCTTGCGCTGGCGTTGTGCCTGGTCGCCGTGCCCCCCACCCGGTCCGCGGAGAAGCCGAACCCGGACGCGGCCCTGGCCAAGACCGCCCAGGCGATGTTCGCCACGCTGAAGGCGGCGAAGCTCGACAACGGGTTGCAGGTCTACCTGCTGCCCGTCCCCGGTGCCCCGACCGTGTCCACGATGGTCGCCTACCGGGTCGGCTCCGCGGACGAGGAGAACGACCAGACGGGCCTGTCGCACTACCTCGAACACCTCATGTTCAAGGGGACGGCGAAGCTGATGCCGGGGGACATCGACCGGGCGACGCAGCGCAACGGCGGGAAGAACAACGCCTACACGACCGAGGACATGACCGTCTACCACTTCGACTTCGCCGCCGACCGGTGGGCGTCGGCACTGGAGATCGAAGCCGACCGGATGCGGAACGTCAAGATCGACGAAAAGCACGAGTTCGAGCAGGAAAAAGGCGCGGTCATCGCGGAGTTGAAGGGGGGCGAGGACCAGCCGTGGGACCTGGAGTACAAGGCGATCCTGCCGATCCTGTTCCCGAAGGGCTCCCCCTACGCCCACCCGGTCATCGGCGAGGAAAAGCACGTCCGGGCCGCGACCGCGGAGATCATCAAGCGGCACTACGACAAGTGGTACTACCCCAACAACGCGGCCATCGTCGTCGCCGGCGGGTTCGACGCCGACGAGGCGATGGCCACGATCAAGAAACTCTTCGGCGGCATCCCGAAGGGCGACCTCCCGCCGCGGATGCCGGACCCGAAGCAGCCGGTCCGCGAGAAGCAGGTGCGCAACGAGTTCGAGTCGAAGTTCGACGTGCCGCGGATGATGATCGGGTTCAACACCGTCGCGGCCGGCCACCCGGACGACTACGTGTTCGACACCATCGACGACGTGCTGACCGCCGGCAAAACCGCCCGGCTGCACAAGCGGCTCGTCGAGGACGAACGCCTCGCGAACGCGGTGTCCACGTCCAACAACGCCGGCCGGTACCCGGGGTGGTTCTCCGTCGAAGTCGAGATGTTGAAAGGGAAAGACCGCAAGAAGGCCGAGAAGATCGTCTTCGAGGAACTGGAAAAGCTGGCGAAGGAACCGATCACCGAGGCGGAACTCAAGCGCGTCCGCCGGGGGATCCTGGCGTCGTACATCTTCAGCCGGGAGAGCGTCCACAACCTCGCGGACTTCGTCGCCCGCACGGTGATGCTGACGGACATCGACTACCTGAAGACGTACCTCGACAAGGCGATGGCCGTCACCCCCGCAGACGTCCAGCGCGTCGCGGCGAAGTACCTGACGCAGCCGAAGTCGGTGGTGGTGTGGTCGATCCCGGAAGGGGACGAACCGAAAGGTGGCGAGAAGGAAGAGAAAAAGCCCGGTCGCAAACCGGTTAGCCGCGAGGCGAAGCCGAGCGAGGGGACTCCCGCCGCCGGGTTCTCCCTCAAGGACGCGAAGCGCACCGTCCTCCCCAACGGGCTGACCCTCGTCACGCTCGAAAACCGCCGGCTGCCCATCGTCGTCGCCGAGACGTTCGTCGCCGACACCCGGCTCCGGGAACCGGCGAACAAGGTCGGCGTCGCCGCCCTCGTCGGGGACATGCTCGAAGAAGGCACCAAGACCCGCACCGGCGAGGAAATCTCCACGCTGATCGAGGACACCGGCGGCAGCCTGGGATTCTCGTCCGCGGGCGGCACGCTCAAGGTGCTGACCCCGGACACCGACCTGGGGTTGGGGATTCTCTTCGACTGCATGATGAACCCGACGTTCCCGAAGGACGCCCTCGAACGCAAGCGGGAGCAGCAAATCTCCGTCATCGCGGACGTCGAAACCCAGCCGCAAAACCGGGCAAAAATGCACTTCCACGAGATCATCTACGGCCAGCACCCGTTCGGCCGGTCGAGCTACGGCAAGAAGGACGTGGTCAAGAAGTTCTCGCAAAAAGATCTGAAGGAGTTCCACGCCGCCGCCTACGGGCCGGACACGACGACGGTCGTGGTGGTGGGCGACTTCGACACCGCCGAGATGCGGAAAAAGATCGAGAAGCTGACGGCCGACTGGAAGCCGACCGGCGTGAAGACGCCCAGGCCCGCGGCCCCGCCGGAGCCGGAGAAGTCGACGCTCAAGATCGTGTCCGACCCGACGGCGGCCCAGACCCACGTCTACATCGGGCACCTCGGCATCACGCGGGACAACCCGGATTACTACAAGCTCCTCGTCATGGACAACGTCCTCGGCACCGGCCCCGGCTTCACCGACCGGCTCTCGTCCACGCTCCGCGACCGGCAGGGACTCGCGTACACCGTCACCGCGACGATCACGCCTTCCGCCGGCGACCAACCGGGGACGTTTACCGGGTACATCGGCACGTTCCCGGACAAGTTCACCTGGGTGAAGGACGGCTTCGTGAAGGAGTTCAACAAGATCCGCGACGAGCCGGCGACGAAGCAGGAGGTCGACGACGCGAAGAAGTACCTCCTCGGGAGTTTGCCGTTCAAGCTGTCGTCGAACGAGGACGTGGCCGGGCAACTCCTCGCGGTCGAGCGGTACGGGTTGGGGCTGGACTACCTGGAAAAGTACCGCGACGAGGTGAACAAGGTCACGGTCGCCGACGTGCAAGCGGTCGCGAAGAAGTACCTGGACCCGAAGAAACTCGTCATCGTCGCCGTCGGGCCGATCGACTCGGAGGGGAAGGCGCTGAAGGAAGCGAAGGAGTGATAGTGGGCAGGGATAGTCAGAACCTTCCGGCTATCCCAAGGAAAAGGAATAGGGATAGTGGGCAGGGATAGGGGTAGGCAGATTCCGGCTATCCCGATCCCTGCCCACTATCCCTGCTGATGGAACTTCCCCGGAGTCGTCGGCGTATGACTCTCAGTGACCCGCTCCGTCCGGAACCGTTGCCATGAACTCGTCCGTGAAGACCGGCCTGGTCGTCGGGCTCGTGATGCTCGTCATCTTCGGGGCGACGGTCATCTCGCAGTTCACGTCCACGCCCAAGAACCCGGACGAGGGCGGGCCGGGGGACGCGCCGGTCCAGCCGCTGCGGCTTTCGACGCTCGACCGGAAGTACGACCCGTTCTCGGACGACCCGGCGGAGCGGTTCTTCCAGGCGTACCACGAGCCGGACAGTAACAACCCCGCCAAGGCAACCTACTGGTTCCAGAACGTCAACCCGACCCCGGTGCGGGTCACGATCCGGGGCGTGTCGTGCGGGTCGTGCAGCTTCTTCTCCGTGCGGGCGATGCCGGCGAAGGACGTGAACGAGTGCGCGACCCTGACCGCCGCCGGGCTGTTCCCCGCGACGGCGTTCCCGCTGCCGAACGTGCTGACGGCGGTCGGCTTCGCGAAGCTGAACCCGAACGACCCCGGCGTCGTGCTGGACGTGAACAACCGCGAGATCGCCGCCGAGATCCCCGCCGCCGGGCCGGACGGCCCGGCGTGGGGCTATTTCGTTCTGGGGGTCAAGATCAACACCGAAGGTCCGATCTCGCCGAAGTCCGTCGACCTCGGGCTTCAGACGCCGAAGATGCCCGGCCCGGCCGCGGTGCGGCTGACGACGTACCTCGTCGGGGCGAAGCCGTTCGAGGTGACGCCGCCAGTGCTGAAGTTCGGCCTGCTCCCCGAGGGCACGGCCGACCGCAAGCTGGAGTTCGCGTACTGGTCGTCGATCCGGCCGCAGACGGACTTCCCGCCGCCGGCGACGAGCGTCACGTCGCACGAGGCGTTTCTGTCCGTCGGCACGCCCGTCCCGATGACCGCGGCCGAGCGGCAACAGCTGTCCGACGAACTCACCCTGACGGACCCGAACAAGAGGCCGATCCCCGTGACGGGCGGGTACCGCGTGCCGGTCACGCTGAAGCGGAAAGTCCCCGGCGCGACCCCGCCGGAGCCGGACATCGGGCCGCTGGAGACCGCGGTCGGCGTCAGCGGGCCGCCCGGCAGCAAGGCGGACCGCGTCACCGTCCGCGCGACCGTTACAGGCCTCGTCACCCTGGGGGACGGTCTCGCGGAAGCGAAACTCGGCGATTATAACGGGCAATTCGGAACGTCGAAGGAGTTCAAGTTGTACTCCGACCGCACCGACCTGGACCTGGAGGTCGTGACGGCCGAGTCCCACCCGAAGTTTCTGGACGCGACCCTGTCGGCCCCGACCGCGGAACCCGGCCGGCGGGCGTGGACGCTGAAGATCGCGGTCCCCGCCGAACTCGGCTTCGGCACGCTCCCGCCGGACGCGGTGGTCGTGTTGCGGTCGAAGGGGCCGACCCCGCAGCGGGTGCGAATCCCCGTGCAGGGGAACGGGTTCCGGCGATAAAGTAGGCAACTCGCTCCGCGAGTTGCCGGTTCATGTCCCGAGAACGGAGTAATCGTTTCCCAGGGTGCAAGCGAAGTCACTCGCGGAGCGAGTGACCTACTGACTGCTCCAGGGCAAGCTGACCTCCCCGCCGGGCGGGAAATCGGGTATTCCGTCTCCTTCGTATCGAACTCACGGGGCGACCGCCGATGTCCGAACCGATCCCGACCCCTGCTTCTGGTTTCGGCGTCCGCCTCGCCGCCGTGGTCTGCGCGGTGGCCTGCGTCGGCGTCGCGACCGGGTTCTGGGTCGTCCAACGGAAGCCGGCCGGTTCCCCGACACTCCCCACGCCCGGCTCCGCCGACAAGCCGACGCCCGTCATCACCGCCGGCGCACCGGCCGCGTTGAAAGACTGGGGGAAGCCGGACCTGGCGATCGTGCTCACCGGCCAAACGTACGGCTACCTCTCCCCGTGCGGGTGCAGCCGGCCGCAGAAGGGCGGCATCGAACGCCGGGCGAACTTCCTCGACGGGCTCCGCGCGAAGGGTTGGCAGGTCGTCGGCCTCGACCTCGGCGACGCCGCGGCACAAACCTGGGACGACACGAAGCCCAAGGGGCTGCGGAAGCAAAACACCCTGAAGTATCGCACGACCATGCAAGCGATGGCCGCGATGGGCTACGCCGCCGTCGGCCTCGGCGAGACGGAGTTCACCGGCCAGCTCTTCCCGCTCCTGGGCGAATACACGCTGCAGAACGCGAACAAGCGGCCGATCGTGCTCGGGGCGAACCTCGTGAACGTCGGGCAGGGCGGGACGCTCACCCCCCGGGAGACTTACTTCGCGATCCCGAACGCCCGGCCGATGGTCGAAGACTTTGAAGTCATCTCGGGCGACAATCAACCCACCGTCGCCGTGGTCGGGCTGCTCGGGGCCGACCTCATCGGCAAGCTGCCGAAGATCGACTCGCAGTTCGCGGTCGGCGACGCGAAGGTCACGCTGACGGCGGTGCTGGCGAAGATGGACAAACTGCCGACGAAGCCGGACATCCGCGTGCTGCTGTACTCCGGCAACCTCGACGCGGCGAAGGCGGCGGCGAAGGCGTTCCCCCAGTTCAACCTGATCGTCTGCCAGTCCGAGGAGTCCGAGCCGCCGCAGTTCCCGGCCCGCGAGAACGACGGCAAGACGCTCGTCGTGCAGGTCGGCCACAAGGGCCAAAACGTCGGCGTCGTCGGCGTCTTCAAGACGGACGCGGGCTACGAGATGAAGTACCAGCTCGCCCCGCTCGGCGAGGAGTACATCACGCCCGCCGAGAAGGTGAAGGGGCACAAGGTGCTCGAACTGCTGGAAGACTACGCCAGCAACGTCGAGCGCGACAACCTCCTCGCGGTGGCCCGGGCCAAGCCGCAGCAACACCGGGCGCAGATTCAACTGCCGAACGACAAGCCGACCTACGTCGGGGCCGACGCGTGCAAGAAGTGCCACGCCGCCGAGTTCGCGGTGTGGAACGCCAGCAAGCACTCGCACGCCTACGAGGCGCTGGTGAAAGCGGCCGAGCGGCCGTCGAAGCGGCAGTTCGACCCCGAGTGCGTGTCGTGCCACACGACCGGGTTCGAGTACGTCGGCGGGTTCGACAACGCGAAGGCGTCCGCCCACCTGCTCGGGAACCAGTGCGAGAACTGCCACGGCCCCGGCAGCGCCCACGCGGCCGCGCCGAACAACAAGGCGCTGTACGCCGAACTGATGTCGTGGGCGGCCAAGCCCGGCGACCGGCTGCCGAACATCGACGTCTTCAAGGCGGCCGCCAAACTGAAGTCCCACGAACGCGACCAGCCCGGCGGCCCGCTCGCGAAGCTGACCGCGGACCAGAAGCGGATGATGAACCTCGTCACGGCCATGTGCATGAAGTGCCACGACGGCGAGAACGACCCGAAGTTCGACCTCATCGAATACTTCCCCAAGATCCACCACAGCGGGCTGAAGAACGCCGGCCTGCCGCCGGGGGCGAAGTAAGCCCCTAAACACAGAGAAGAATTTTGACAGGATTAACAGGATGAACAGGATTTGGATTTGATCCTGTTCATCCTGTTAATCCTGTCAAAATTCTTCTCTGCGGTATTGTGCCTTTGTGGTGAACTCTTCTGTTCTGTGCGGGTCGGCGGGGATTTCGTATCATCCCTCGGGTCTTTCCTGGAGGGGTTCTCTGCCCATGCCGGTCGTCAAACCGATTCGCAAGTTGCTCGTCGCGAACCGCAGTGAAATCGCGATCCGCGTGTTCCGCTCCGCCCACGAACTCGGCGTCCGCACCGTCGCGATCTACTCCCACGAAGACCGCTTCGCCCTGCACCGGTTCAAGGCGGACGAGGCCTACCGCGTCGGCAAGCCCGGCGAACCGATTCGCGCCTACCTCGACATCCCCGGCATCGTCGCCCTGGCCAAAGACGCCGGCGTCGACGCGATCCACCCCGGCTACGGCTTCCTCTCGGAAAACGCCTACTTCGCGAAGGCGTGCGTCGAAGCGGGCATCGCGTTCGTCGGCCCGCGGCCCGAGATCCTCGAATCCCTCGGCGACAAGGTCACGGCCCGGCGGATCGCCCGGCAAGCGAACGTCCCCGTGCTCTCCGGCGGTGACAGCCCGGTGTCGTCCATCGCGGATGCGAAGAAACTCGCGGAATCGCTCGGCTACCCGGTCATCGTGAAGGCCGCGATGGGCGGCGGCGGCCGGGGGATGCGCGTCGTCCGCGAGGCGGACAAGCTCGAAGAGGCGATCACCTCCGCCCAGCGAGAAGCCGGCAGCGCGTTCGGCGTGCCGGACGTGTTCCTCGAAAAGTTCGTCGAACGCGCCAAGCACATCGAGGTGCAACTCCTCGGCGACCGGCACGGCGGGCTCGTCCACCTGTTCGAGCGCGATTGCTCCGTCCAGCGGCGGCACCAGAAGGTCGTCGAACTCGCCCCGGCCCCGAACCTGGACGCGACGGTACGGCAGGGGTTGCTCGACGCGGCGCTCGCCGTCGGGAAGGCGGTCGGCGTCGACAACGCGGCGACGGTCGAGTTCCTCGTCGACGTCGAGGCCGGCAAGTTCTACTTCATCGAGGTCAACCCGCGGATTCAGGTCGAGCACACCGTCACGGAAGTCGTCACCGGCTACGACATCGTCAAGTCGCAGATCCTCATCGCGCAGGGCAGCCCGCTGTCCGACCCCGAAATCGGTCTGGGAGACCAGTCGAAGATCCAGACGCACGGGTTCGCGATCCAGTGCCGGGTGACGACCGAAGACCCCGCCAACGGTTTTGCCCCGGACTACGGCCGGCTGACCGCGTACCGCTCCGCCGCCGGGCTCGGGGTGCGGCTCGACGCGGGGACGGCGTTCAGCGGGGCGGTGATTACGCCCTTCTACGACTCGATGCTGGTGAAGGTGACGGCCGACGGCATACGGTTCATCGACGCGGCCCGGCGGATGGAGCGGGTGCTGCAAGAGTTCCGCGTCCGCGGGGTGAAGACGAACATCCCGTTCCTCGTGAACCTCGTCACGCACCCGGAATTCCTGGCCGGCAAGGTCACGACGCGGTTCCTCGACGACACCCCCAAGCTCTTCGACCTGCCGAAGCGCCGCGACCGCGCCTCCAAGGTGCTCGGCTACCTCGCCGACGTGATCGTCAACGGCCACCCGGAGGTGAAGGGGAAGTTCGCCGCGGTCCCGAAGGAGCCGGCGACCGTCACCGCGGTGCCGTTCGTCCCGGGCCGGAGTGCGAACCTGCCGACCGGCACGCGGGACGTGTTCAAGCAGATCGGCGCGGACCGGTTCGCGAAGTGGGTCCGCGACCAGAAGCGGCTGCTCGTGACGGACACGACGATGCGGGACGCCCACCAGTCGCTGCTCGCGACGCGGATGCGGACGTTCGACATGCTGCAGGTCGCCCCGCGGTACGCCCGCCGGCACGCCGACCTGTTCTCCCTGGAAATGTGGGGCGGCGCGACGTTCGACACCGCCATGCGGTTCCTGAAGGAAGACCCGTGGGACCGGCTGACGAAGCTCCGCGAGCGGATCCCGAACGTGATGTTCCAGATGCTCCTGCGGGCCGCGAGTGCGGTCGGGTACACGAACTACCCGGACAACGTCGTGTACGCCTTCTGCAAGGAGGCGGCGGCCGCGGGGATGGACCTCTTCCGCATCTTCGACGCGAACAACTGGCTGCCGAACCTGCGGCTCGCGATCGACGCCGTCCGGCAAACGGACGCCATCGCGGAAGCGGCGATCTGCTACACGGGCGACATTTTGGACCCGAAGCGGGACAAGTATTCGCTGAAGTATTACGTCGCACTCGCGAAGGACCTCGCGAACGCCGGGGCGCACTTCCTCGCGATCAAGGACATGGCCGGGCTGCTGAAGCCGTACGCGGCGCGGAAGCTGGTGAAGGCGCTGCGGCAGGAGCTCGACCTGCCGATCCACTTCCACACGCACGACTGCCCCGGCGGGCAGATCGCGTCGTACACGATGGCCGCCGAGGAGGGCGTCGACATCGTCGACTGCGCGTTCGCCCCGCTGGCGGGGATCACCGCCCAGCCGAGCCTCAACGCCCTCGCGGAAGCGATGCGGTTCACGGACCGCGACACCGGGCTGAACTTCGACGACCTGCAAGACACCGCCCGCTACTGGGACGAAGTCCGCAAGAGCTACGCCCCCTTCGAGACGGGCCAGCTCGCGTCGTCCGCCGAGGTCTACCAGCACGAGATGCCCGGCGGGCAGTCGACGAACCTGTACCAGCAGGCGAAGTCGCTCGGCCTCGGCGACCGCTGGGCGGACGTGTGCCGGACCTACGCGGACGTGAACAAGCTGTTCGGCGACATCGTCAAGGTCACGCCGACGAGCAAGGTCGTAGGCGACATGGCCCTCTTCATGCTGGCGAACAACCTGTCCCGCACCGACGTGCTCGACGCGAAGAAGGAAGTCGCGTTCCCCGAGTCCGTGGTCGAGTTCTTCGAGGGGAAGCTCGGCCAGCCGCCGGGCGGGTTCCCGGCGGCGCTGCAAACCCGCATCCTTCGCGGCCGCAAGCCGCTGACCGACCGCCCCGGCGCGACGCTGGCCCCCGCCGACTTCGACGCGGCGAAGAAGGCCCTCGAACCGAAGCTCGGCCGGCCGGCGAGCGAACGAGAAGTCGTGTCGCACCTGCTCTACCCGAAGGTGTTCGCCGACTTCGCCGCGCACCGCTTGAAGTACGGCGACGTGAGCGTGCTGCCGACGACGGCGTTCTTCTACGGCTTGCAGAAGGGCGAGGAGGTCAGCGTCGAGATCGAGCCGGGCAAGACGCTCATCATCAAGTTCCTGACCGTCGGCGACCCGCACGACGACGGCCGGCGGCTCGTGTTCTTCGAGCTGAACGGCCAGCCGCGGGACGTGCTGGTGCAGGACCGCTCCCTCGGCGCGAGTGCCGTCGTGGCCCGGCCCAAGGCGGAGGCGGGGAACCCGCTCCACGTCGCGGCCCCGATGCCGGGCGCGGTCGTCGGCATCGCGGTGGCCGTCGGCGAGCAGGTCGCGGCGGGGCAGAAGCTGGCCACGCTCGAAGCGATGAAGATGGAAACGACGCTCCACGCGGAACGCGCCGGCCGCGTGGCCGAGGTACTCGTCCGCCCCGGCACCCAGGTCGAGGGCGGGGACTTGCTGATCCGGTTCGACGCGACGTGACGGCCGGGGCGGGTGCCTGCTACTTCTTTGGGGGCTCGCCGGTCAGCGGGAAGTCGAACGCGTTGGCCCCGTCCGGCGTGACCTCGGCCCGCAACTTCGAGTCCCGGTAGAACTCGGCCGGGATCAGTTCTTCCACGTCCGGGCCGCCGCCGCGCATCGGGTTCGACGTGCCGGGGATCGGCCGGCTGCCGCGGATTTCGACGCGCTTCGCGCCGGGGATCACTGGGAACTCGTAGCGGCCGTTCGCGATCCGTCCGCCCCCCGCCGGGACGGCCCCGAGCGGATCCACGAAGAGAATGTCCCCTTGCGCGACCGGCTCGCCGTTGAAAGTGACGGTCCCGCTGACGGCGACCGGTTGCGGGCCGGCCGGGCCGCACCCGGCCGCGAACCCGAGCACCGCCGCGAATGCGAGTCGGTTCACAGGTCCCCCACGGGTTCGTTGCCCGCACGGGTGCCGAAGGCTTGCCAGTTGGCCGGGCTGACCCTGTTCCCCACCGTCCGCACGGAGCCGTCCGCGAGCCCGACGTTCACGATGCCCGTGTGGTAACTCCGGGCGGTCTGCACCTTGTCTTGCGAGCCGACGGAACACGGGGCGAGGGGGTTGGACGTCCCGTTGCAGTAATTCGAGCGGTCCGGGGCGGCGGTCTGGTTCGGGTTGTAGAGGGTCGAAAACAAGACCCCGCCCGAACCGGCACAGTTGTAGATTCGCCCGCGCACGTCATGGCCGGGCGCGCCGTCTTTTGTCAGGATGATTTCCGACACCATCGCCGTGTTCGAGGTGCCGTCCGAAACGTGTTCCAGGCGGGTCTTGGAGTGGCCGTAAAACATCCCGTTGAGGGCCACTCCCCCCGAGTCCGACGGGCTGTCGAAGTAGGAGTTCCCGGCCAACCCCACATAGTTCGTGTGAAACCCCTGCTGGTTCGGATCGCTCGGACTGGTGCCGGTCCACGTCTTCGGGTTCGCCGGGTCGGAGGGGCACATGAGCGTCTTGACCGGGGTCTGCCGGTTCGGGGAATACAGACACGAGCCGGCCGATTTGACTTGGGCCTCGGCCTGATTGTAGAGCGTGGACTGCTCGAGGAAGGGGTAAATCATCAAGACCCAGGTCCGCCGATCGGGCTGGCTGTCGTTCGCGTTGAGCAACTCGTTGGTTCCGGCGGGCAGGCGCGAGTAGGCATCGTGGTAGCTGTGTAAGGCCAGCGCGACTTGCTTGATGTTGTTCGTGCAGGTCGCCCGGGCCGCCGACTCGCGCACCTTTTGCACGGCGGGGAGGAGCAGCCCGATCAGAATCGCGATGATCGCGATGACCACGAGCAGTTCGATCAGCGTGAATGCCGCCGATCGAGGGCGAGAAACGGTCATGGCAGTCCCCGCGCGAGTGTGCGGTGTCCCGAATAGCGAGAACATAGCTCACCCGCTGGGGTGACGCAAGCGTTTGCGTTCGCCCGGGTCGTGAACGTCAGTCGGCCGACCGTGGGCGGATCGGCACCCGACCTGGGAGCAGGCGAAGATCAGATAGTTCTTTGATAGAGCTCGGTCACGCCGCCTTCTTCGCCTTCCGGGCCGCGGGCTGGGACTTCCACCGGCGGTGGAGCCAGAAGTACTGCTCCGGGTGCTTGCGGATCAGCCGTTCGAGGGCGGCGTGGTACCGCTGGGTGATCGCCTTCACCGCGTCCGGGCGGGCGGCGTACTCGTCCGGGTCGATCACGTCCTCGCACACCACCTCGTATCGCAGCGGCCCGCCCACCCGCGGGGTGCCGACGACGACCATCTTCGCGCCGTACGCCATTGCCATCATCGCGACGGCCTTGTGCGCGGACGCCGGCCGGCCGAAGAAGTCGACGAACACGCCCTTCGGCCCCGCGTCCTGGTCCGCCAGGGTCGCGATCTTGCCGCCGGCCGCGAGCACCGCCGTCAGCCGGTCGAAGTCGTCTTTCTTCGCGATGATCGTCTGCCCCGTGGCCTGCCGGAACCGCAGCAAGAAGCGTTCGAGGTACGGGTTGTCCAGCACCCGCGCGATGGCGTGCGTCCGGAACCCGACCGCGCCGAGGACGTACCCGGCCATCTCCCAGTTGCCGAAGTGGGCGGTCACGATCAGCAGGGGTTTCTTGTCGAGCAACCCGCCGAGGACCGGGCCGTGTCCCACCAGCGTGGCGTACTGCCGCCAGTTGTGGACCCGCAGTTTGCGCGGCAGCAGGATGATTTCGACGAGCAGCGTGCAGAAGTGGCGGTAGCACCCGCGAACCAGTTCGTCGATGTCCTTCGGGCCGCGTTCGGGGAAGGCGAAGCCGAGGTTCTCGGCGGCGACGGCGCGGTGCCGCCGGTCCACGCGGTACGCCACGGCCGCGAGCAGGTCCGCGAACGCGAACGCCCACGCGGTCGGCATCGCCTGGACGACGCCCACCAGCACCCGCACCGCGAGGTAGACGGCGAAGTCGACGTGCTGCTTGCGCGGTTTCCTGGCCATGCGACTGCCCCGGAAGGTTCGGTCGGGCGGCAGTGTACCGCACCCCCGCCGGGGCTGTCTGCGCCACGTGGCGGCGGTCTGCCGGCCACGGTTCGCAATTCAAGTAAGGAACGGTCCCGTTCCGACACCGTGTTTTGACTCGTGGCACCGGCCTCTGGCCGGTGCCGGCTCCACCAGCCAGAGGCCGGGTGCCCCAAGTCAAAAAGTCCCGACGGAAAACACGGCGGCGCTACCGGACGGCTCCGAAGGGTGCGTCCGAAGTCGAGTCCCGCACCGACGGGACATCCGCCGTCAGTCCCGCCGCCACTGGGCGAGTTTCTCCTGCTCTCGCTCGCGGTTCCGCCGGCTGATCCCCGGCGTCCACACCGGCGACCGCGGTTCCGGCCGGACCAGCCCGAGCGTGGTGCCGAACTTGTCGACGAACCGGTTCCACAGGGTCGGTTCCGCCGGGGCGAACGTCCCCGGCGGGAGCGGCCCGACCACGGAGTTGACGTCCAGCCCGGCCCCCGGCAGGGACGCGAGCGGGCTCACCTGGCCGATCTGCCCCGGTGCCTTCCCCACGCGCTCGCCCGCCGCCGGCACCGCCTTCGGGAACACCGTCCCGACGTTCATCAGCAGCGGCTTCCCGACGTCCAGCCCCGGCATCTGCTGCTGGTTCGGCGCGGCCCCGATGGGCGGCAGGCTGTTCAACTGGGCGCGGGCCGTGCCCACCCCCCCGAGCGCGGCCGCGACGGCCAGCACCCACGCGGACATGCGTGCCATGTGCGTGTTCCCCCTGAGACGGTCCTTCCCCCGGACGCAAGCGGCGGGCTATGCCGACCGACGGGATGCGTGTCAAGCCGAATCTCCGGCGGAAACAGGGCGACGCAGTGCGTGAAAGTAGGCAACTCGCTCCGCGAGTTGCGGGCTCATGTCCCGAGAACGCAACACTCGTTTCCGAGGGCTGACGCGCAGTCACTCGCGGAGCGAGTGACCGACTGAATCGGCCGAACTGGAATCGTTGCGCCGCCCTGCCGGCGGAAATCCCCACGGCTCGGCAGCGGGCGGGCGACTTGAACCAATCTGAAGTTGCCCCCGAGATGTGCCGATAACGAGTGCGGGTTGTTCGGTCTGGGCGAGAGGGGACGGGTCATGGGCGAGCACGCCGACGCGACGGGGTCCGGGGAACTGGTCGTCCGCAACGGGACTCAGCGGGGCAAGCGGCTCGCCCTCACGCTGCCGACCACGATCCTCGGGTCGACCGAGCAGTGCGACATCGCCGTCACCGGCCGCGAGGTGGGCGGGGTCCACTGCCTGATCACCGTCACGACGGCCGGCCCGGTGCTGCGGTCGTGGTTCCCGGACGCGACGCTCGTCAACGGCGTGCCGACCACGGCCGGGGTGCTCGAGGACGGCGACGAACTGCAAGTCGGCCCGTGCCTGTTTCAGCTGTCCTGGGACGGGGAATCGCTGGTGCCGTTGACCGTGTCGGAGGAAGAGTTCTCCGCGCTCCGCACGCAGGCGGCGGCGGTGGCGGCCCAACAGGCGATGCTCGTCGAGGAAGAGTGGCAGATCCGCGAGCGCGAGCAAGCCCTCACCGAACAGGAGTCCCAACTCGCGGCGGTGCTGGACGAGCGGCACAAGAAGCTCGCGGCGATGCTGCACGCGCTGCACGACGGCCGGGAAAAGCTGCGGGTCGAACGCGAGGCCGAGGTCGCCCGGCTTCGCAAGATGCGGGCGAACATCAAGCCGCTGCACTGCGCCGCGAAGAAGGACCGCCGGGCTGCGCGGAAGTTGCTCGCCGGGGCCAAGGCCCGCGTCGAACGCGAGTCGGCGGCCGCCCGCGCGGAACTCGCCGCCGACCGCCTCGCCTTCGACCGGGAAACCCGCGTCCTCGTCGAACGCATCGCGGAGTTCGACGAAGAACGGGCGCGAGCCGCCGCGTCCGAGGCCGAGACGGAACGCCGGCTGAGCGAAGCGTGGGAGACGCTCGCCGAGGGGCAACGCCGCCTGCACGCGGACCGCACGGAATCCGAGGAACTCTTCGCCGAACTGCGGGAAGCCGCCGACCGCCGGGAGGTCGAACTCGCCGCGCGGGAACGCGCCCTGGACGAAGGCCGTGAGCGGGTCGAGGCACGGGTGCAATCGCTGCTGGAAGAATCCGCTCACCTCGAAACGCGGACGGCCCACGCCCGCGCCGCCCTGGAAGTTCTCGAACAGAAGCGGGACAAGCTGCTGGCCGGCGCGACCCCCGAGGCGGCGGCCGCCCTGCCCGACGCGATCCCGCTGGACCGGAAGTCCGACAAGTCCGCGGCCCAGCTCCTGGCGGAACTGCAACAGCGCGACCGCGACCTGGCCCGCGAGGGCCGCGAACTCGCCGCCCGGAAGAAGGCGCTCGACGCTCGGGAAGCCGACCTCGTCGACGAACGCACGGTCGTCGCGGAGCAGGCGGCGGCGCTCGCGGTGGCCCAGGAATCGTGGGCCAAAACGCAATCGCGTACCCTGGCGGACCTGGAATCGCTGGCCCGTGCGGTCCACGCGAAGGAAGTTTACCTCGACGCCCGTGACCGGGAACTGGCTGCCGCTTCGCACCGTTGCCGACAACGCGAACGGGAACTGTGGGAACTCCGCGTCCGGCTCGAAGGCTGGCAGTCGACGCTCGCCGCGCACGAGATCAGCTTCGCCGCCGACCGCGACCGGGTCGAGCCCGAACTCGATTCGACCCGCGAGCATCTCACGAAGTGGGAAGCTGCCCTCGCCGCGCTGTGCCGCAAGTGGGCCGCCGCCCGCAAGCGGGACCGCGACGCGGTGCGCGACGAAATCGCGAAGGCCGAGGCGGAACGAACCCGCTACCAGACCCGCCTCGCCGACCTCGACCGCGACCGCCGGCAGTGGCTGGAAGATGCGGCCGTCGTCGCGGAGCAGGCCCTCGCGGTGGAGCAAACCATCGGCGAACTCGCGACCCGTCAGGGCGGCGACGCCCGCCAAGCCACACGCCGGGTCCGGGTGCTGCGCCGCCGCTGGGAACGCCGCTTCACCCAGCTTCAGAAGGAAATGGAAGTTCGCCGGGAAACGGCCGTCGCGGAGGGGCTCGCCGCACGGGAACGGGCGACGGACCTGCACAAGAAGCTGGCCGAAGTGCTCGAACGCCGCGACACGCTGGCCACCGAGGAGTTCGCCGCCGCCGCCGACCACCTGGCGAAGGCCCGCACCCTGGACGAACGCGCCGAATCGCTGGCCGCAGAAGAAACGCGCCGCAAGCGCACCGACCGCGAACTGGTGCAGGTGCGGGCGGAACTCGACCGCATCACGGCCACGGTAATGGCCGCCGACACGCGGATTCTGGACGAGGGCACCGGGGCAATTCCGTTGCGGCCGGTGCTGGCGGCGGCGTAATCACGTCTTTGGCGAGCGTCACTCGTGAGAGTGACGAGTTCTCCACCCTGGAAGAACTCGTCACTCTCACGAGTGACGCTCGCCGGTCAGAGCTTGCATGGCTGCGCTAACCATTTCGGCCCGCACATTTCTACAATACCCCCACACGACCTCTTCGCATCCCAGGAACCCCGGCATGTCCTCGAACAGTTTTGGCGCGCAAGGCCCCCTCACCGTCGGCGGGAAGCAGTACACCATCTACCGCCTGTCCGCCGTCGAAGCCCTCGTTCCGCAGGCGAAAAAGCTGCCGTTCTCGCTGAAGGTGCTGCTCGAAAACCTGCTCCGCACGGAGAACGGGCTGTCCGTCCAGAAGGAGGACATCGACGCCCTCGCGAAGTGGAACCCGAAGGCGGAGCCGGACACGGAGATCGGCTACACCCCCGCCCGCGTGCTGCTGCAAGACTTCACCGGCGTGCCCTGCGTCGTGGACCTCGCCGCCATGCGGGACGCGATGCGGGCCCTCGGCGGCGACCCGGCGAAGATCAACCCGCTGGTGCCGTGCGAACTCGTCATCGACCACTCGGTTCAGGTCGACGAGTCCGGCACGCCGCAGGCGTTCGCGAACAACACGAAACTGGAGTACGAGCGGAACCAGGAGCGGTACACGTTCCTGCGGTGGGGGCAGAACGCCTTCCGGAACTTCAAGGTCGTGCCGCCGGAAACCGGCATCGTCCACCAGGTGAACTGCGAATTCCTCGCCCGCAGCGTGTTCGTCGATTCCGCGAACGTCGCCTACCCGGACACGCTCGTCGGCACGGACTCGCACACCACGATGGTCAACGGCCTCGGCGTGCTCGGCTGGGGCGTCGGCGGCATCGAGGCGGAAGCGGCGATGCTTGGGCAGCCGGTGAGCATGCTCATTCCGCAGGTCATCGGCTTCCGCCTGTCCGGGCACTTGAAGGAAGGTGCGACCGCGACGGACCTCGTCCTGACGGTCACGCAGATGCTCCGCAAGAAAGGCGTCGTCGGGAAGTTCGTCGAGTTCTACGGCCCCGGCCTCGCCCAGCTTCCGGCGGCGGACCGCCTCACGATCGCGAACATGGCCCCCGAGTACGGCGCGACCTGCGGCATCTTCCCCGTGGACGCGGAAACTCTGGTGTACCTGCGGATCACCGGGCGGTCCGCGGAGCAGATCGCGCTCGTGGAGGCGTACTACCGCGAACAGGGCATGTTCCACGACGCGAGCACGCCGGAGGCGGTCTACACGGACGCGCTCGAACTCGACCTGTCCACCGTGGAGCCGAGCCTCGCCGGGCCGGCCCGCCCGCAAGACCGCGTGGCGCTGCGGGACGTGAAGAAGTCCTTCCACGAGGTGCTGCCGAAGCTGAAGGCCGCCGCGACGAAGGCCCGCGCCGCCCTGACCGTCGTCGCCGCCGGGCCGACGCCGGCCGCCGCCGCATTCGGAGACAAGCCCGCCGAGCCGACACTGAACGGCACCCACCTGACGGACGGCTCCGTCGTCATCGCCGCGATCACCAGCTGCACGAACACGTCGAACCCGTCCGTGATGGTGGCCGCCGGGGTGCTGGCGAAGAAGGCCGTCGCCCGCGGGCTGACCGCGAAGCCGTGGGTGAAGACCAGCCTCGCGCCGGGGTCGAAGATCGTCACCGATTACCTCACGGATTCCGGGCTGCTCCCGGCCCTGGAGGCCCTGCGGTTCCACGTCGTCGGCTACGGCTGCACGACCTGCATCGGCAACAGCGGCCCCCTGCCGGACGCGATCTCGAAGGAGATCACCGGCGAGGGGCTGGTCGTGTCCGCCGTGCTGAGCGGCAACCGCAACTTCGAGGGCCGCGTCCACCCCGAGGTGCGGGCGAACTACCTCGCGTCCCCGCCGCTGGTCGTCGCCTACGCCCTCGCCGGGAAGGTCGACATCGACTGGGACGCCGAGCCCGTCGGGACGGACCCGGCGGGTAAGGACGTGTTCCTCCGCGACATCTGGCCGACGCACGAGGAAGTGTCGGCGGTCATCGGGCAGTCGATCAAGGAGACGTCGTTCCGCCGGATTTACGGCTCCGTCTACGACGGCGACGAGAACTGGCAGGCCCTCCCCGTCCCGGCCGGGAACCTGTTCGCCTGGGACGAGAAGTCGACCTACATCGCGAACCCGCCGTACTTCGTGGGCATGACCAAGACCCCGCCGCCCGTCCACGAGATCACCGGGGCGCGGGTGCTCGCCCTGCTCGGCGACAGCATCACGACGGACCACATCTCGCCGGCCGGGAACATCAAGAAGGACTCGCCGGCCGGGAAGTACCTGATCTCCCACGGCGTCGAACAAAAGGACTTCAACCAGTACGGTGCCCGCCGCGGCCACCACGAGGTGATGATGCGCGGGACGTTCGCGAACGTCCGCCTCAAGAACCTGCTCGTCCCCGGCGTCGAGGGCGGCGTCACCCGGCACCTGCCGGACGGCACGGAAATGTCGATCTACGACGCGAGCATGCGGTACCAGAAGGAAGGCACCCCGCTCATGGTCATCGGCGGCAAGGAGTACGGCTCCGGGTCGAGCCGGGACTGGGCCGCGAAGGGGACGAACCTCCTCGGGGTGAAGGCCGTCATCGCCGAGAGCTACGAGCGGATCCACCGCAGCAACCTCGTCGGCATGGGCGTGCTGCCCCTCCAGTTCAAGGCCGGCGAGTCCGCGGCCTCTCTCGGGCTGACCGGGGAGGAGGTCTTCGACATCGCCGGATTGGTGGACGGGTTGAAGACGAACTTCGCGGCCACGAAGGAACTCGCCGTCACCGCGAAGAAGGCGGACGGGACCGCGACGACGTTCCACGCCGTCTGCCGGATCGACACGCCGCAGGAGGTGCTGTACTACCTGAACGGCGGGATTCTGCCCTACGTCCTGCGGCAGCTCGCCGGGGCGGCGACCGCCTGAGCCGGCGGCTACCCCTTCCCGAGGATGGCGTCGACGACCCAGCAACCGCGGGCGTGTTCGCCCGGCTCGCGGCAATGGGCCAGCACCGCGGGGTGATCGCACCCCGCTTCTTCGAGCGCATCCGCCAGCACCGGCAAGTTCCCGAACTCGCGGGATTCGTAAATTTGGGCGGCGATTCCCACGGCGACGGTGGTTCGCCACTCCGGAACGAACGCGACGGGGCGGAAGGGGTTGCCGAAGATGCAGCGGAGAAGATCAACGTGAGTCTCACGTCCTGGAAGCGAAGTCGTCACCAGCCAACCCAATCCAGCCGGTGAAAGCTCCGATCGAGTCGTTTCTCCAGTCTTTTCGAGTTGTTCCCAACCTCGACGAGCGATCCGACTGACAACATCTGCCGCGATTGTCTCCTGACTATTGAGCATGCGCGCGGTTAGACTTGTACGTGTAGGCAGACCAATCTCTCGCGCCGAACGCAGAGCGGACTCAGATATTCTCTCCGCGAAGAGCATCTGCTCATCTGTCGCATTGCCATCGAGATAACGTTCAACGGTCTCGATAGCATGGCGACTGCGCGAATCGACCAAGAGGTTCCACACTTGGCGGCAGCAGGCAATGCCAAAGCGTTTCACTTTGGGTTCCCACTTCTGGTCGGTGAGTTGCATAACCATTCGCTCGGGGTCGCAACTCTCAAGCCACTCCTCCTCCGTCATTTCTCGCCCCCCGCCGCCTTCGGCTTCTCCAGCAGCCGGTCGAACAGCCAGTGCTTGCTCGATAGCAACAGCACGTCGCGGGTGTCGGCGAACATCGCCTGGTAGGCCTTCAGTTTCTGCAAGAACTCGTAGAAGTCGCGATCCCTGGCGTGAGCGTCGTTGCGGATGCGGTCGGCCTCCACGTCGGCTTGCCCCTCGATGAGTTGCTTCTTCGCGCGGGCCTCCGCCTCCGTCGTGCGGGCGTCCTTCTCCGCGGCACTGAGGATGTCCGCGGCCCGACGGCGGCCCTCGCTGTCGTAGTCGGCCACCTTCCGCGCCCGTTCGCTGCGAATCCGCTCCGCGATGCTCGACCGCACCGCCTCCGGGTAGCTGAACCGGCGGACCCGCAGGTCGACGATCTCGATGCCATATTCGGCCCGCACCCGTTCGCGGAGCGGGTCGGCGGAACCGTCTTCGCCGAGGAGTTGCTTGCGAAGCCGATCCGTGCGGGCGTCGATGGCGGCCTCGTCGGCGACCGCGATCAGGTCGTCGAGCGGCAACGTGCTGACGAGTGCCGCCAGCCGACCGTTGACCCTCGGGCCGAGGATTTTCTTCGCTTGCTCCGGCGTGCCCACCGTCCGCACGAACCGGTCCGCCGCGGCCGAGTCGGGGATTCGCCACGTCACGAACGCGTCGACGGCGAGCGTCTTGTCGACGGTCTTGTTCGCCGCGTCGCGGGTGAGCGACTCGACCGCCGGCAAGTCCATCGCCTGCAACCGCCGGTCGATCCGCTGCACCGAGTCGATCGGCCACGGCCACTTCACGTGCAGCCCCGCATCCGTCGACCCGTCGAACGTCGCGACCGGTTCGCCGAAGCGGGTGACGTAGGCGAACTCCGCGAAATCGACGGCGAACAACGCCGTGCGAAGCCACAGGAGGGCGACGACGGGGACGACGATGTACAGCAAGAATCGCTTCACAGTGGCCTCGTCACGGTTCGCGTTGGTCGGGGCCGACCCTGGGGAGGGCGGGAATCGGCAGCCGCGGGAACTCGGGGTCCATCAGCAACAGGTGGCGTTTTCCTGGCAAATTGTCGGCGTCGATGAGGATCTTGTCCCGTCCGCGGAGCACCTGCACGGCCGCGTCGAGGACGAGGCGGAACTCGGTGAGGGCACGGCGGTCCGCGAGAAGTTTCTGTCGGCGATCCGCGAGATCCTTCTCGACGATGGCCGCGGGTTCGCCCGCCTTGATGCGCGACTCTTTCTCCGCAGTCAGCTTCGCATCTTCGCCCGGCGGAAGTTTCGATCGGGCGTCCGCCCAGGCGAGGAACGCATCGCGGCTGGTCGATGCGTCCGCGAGCTTCCGGGAGGCGTCCGCCTCCGCCGACCGCATGACCCGCAACGCCTCCTCGTCCGCCCGCCGACGGATCCGCATCGCGTCCGCCTCGGCGTCGTTCACCGCCTTGTCTCGCCGCTGAATCGCCTCCGCCACGGCATGGTACGACGCGACCACTTCCTGCGGCGGATGCAGGTCGTGGACGGTCAGCCCGTCGAGCCTCACGCCGAGCCCGTCGGGGGAAACTTCCTTCAACCGGCGAGCGAGGCGTTCCGTGGCTCTGGCTTCAAAAGCGGCCCGGTTCGCGGTGAGCAGATCGAGGAACGGCTGCCCGGCGGCGAGTTCGCGGAACACCGACTCCGCCGCGGAGCGAATGACCGCGTCCGGGTCCGGCGAACCGAAGACGTAGGCCCGCGGGTTGTCGATGGTGTAGCGGACGGTCGCCAGCAACTCGACGAGCGAACCGTCTCCCGTGGCCAGGAGGGACTCGTCCGAAACGCGGACGACGTTGTCCGCGTGTGCCGCCGCCCACGTCATCGCGGCGTCCGAGCCGCTGCGCTTGAGGGCTTGCTGGGCCGTCCTCGCCCGAGTCAACTCACGAGTTTTCTCCTCGGACAGGACGCGAAAACCCACTTCCACCGTGCGAACCTCCGCGGGCCGCAGCTTCGTGACCGTCTCGCTCGGCCACGGCCAGCGGACGTGCAAACCGGGCGCGAGATCGTCGCCAACGGCCCCGAACCGCTGGACGACGCCGACCTCGTTCGCCGCGATTTGCGTCAGCCCGGACGCGAACCACGCCAGCAGCGCGAATCCCAGAACCCCGGCACCGATCGACTTCCACCGATGCGTCGCCTCGTGGAACAGGTCGTCGACGTGGACGGTCGCGAGCCAGCGGTCGAACGCCCGGTAGCGTTCCCGCACCTGCCCGAGAAGCGAATCCGGGGCGGACGTCCGCTCGAACGCGAGGAGCCGCATCGAGTTCAACAGCACGGCGAGCGAGCCGAGTTGGTGGTAGATGACGCCGGCGAGGGGTGCCCGCTCGAACCACTCGGCCGACGGCGCGAACAGCGGCCAGAGCCAGCCGGTGACGACGACGCCGACGAGGTTCACCCCGAACCCGAACCAGACGATGTTCTGGCGGATGACCCGTGCCGTCTCCCGCGACAGTCGCACCAGCAACGGCAACGGGCGAAGCGGGTCGCCCAGCATGACGACGTCCCCGGCCGCCGCGGCGATGTCGGTTCCGCTGCCAATCGCAATGCCGACCGTCGCACGGGCGAGGGCGGGGGCGTCGTTGATGCCGTCGCCGACGAAAGCAGTGGGCAGTGCGGAGACGGCTTCGGCTTTGGCGGCGGGGAGAAGTTCGGCGCGGACTTCGGTGAGGTGCAGTCCCGCGGCGACCGCGTTGGCGGCGGGTTCGCGGTCGCCGGTGAGCATCACGACTGGGGAGATGCCGAGTTCGCGGAGGTCGGCCAGGACCGCCGCGGCTTCCGGGCGGACGCGGTCGCGGGCACCGATCGCCCCGAGGACGACGCCGTCGCGGGCCACGAGCAGAGCGGTTTGCCCGGCCGCGTCGAGTTTCGCGAGCAGTGCAGAAACCTGATCGGATACCGGGATTTCTCGCAATTCCAGCAGTCGCCGAGTGCCGACGACGATCGTCGAACCGCCGGCCGTCGTCGCGGTCACGCCGCCGCCGGGGTGGGCTTCGAAGCCGGCGAGAGCGTCCGGTGACAGTCCCCTGTCGCCGGACGCGGTTGCGATCAGCTTCGCGAGCGGGTGCTCGCTCCGCGCTTCCGCGGTCGCGGCGGTTCGGAGCACCTCGTCGGAATGCGTCGATCCGAGTGGCAGCACGTCGCCGAGTTCGAGCTTCCCTTCCGTAAGCGTGCCCGTCTTGTCGAACGCGAACGCCGTCACGGTCGCGAGCCGTTCCAGCGCGGAGCCGCCTTTGACGAGCACGCCGGTGCCCGCGAGTCGGCCGAGGGCGGCGACGACGGCGGCGGGCGTGGCCAACACCAGCGGGCACGGGCACGCCGCCACCAGCACCGCGAGCGTCGGGTAGACGGCGAGCCGGGCCGCGGTGTTGACGCCGACGGCGGGCTTGTCGGCGGTCGCGGGGCGAAGTTGCAGCCAGACGTTGAACGCGAAGGTGAGGGCGGCGATTCCGAGAACGACGGGCAAAAAGTAGCGGGCGAGCCGGTCCGCGAGCCGCTCGGCGTCGCCCTTGTCGCGCAGGGCGGACGCCGTCAGGTCGATGACCCGGCCGGCGACGGTTTCGGACGCGACCTTCGTCACGTCGACGGTGATCGATCCGTTCGGCACCACCGTCCCGGCGAAGACCGCGTCGCCGGGGCCGACTTCGCGGGGCAAACTTTCGCCGGTGAGGGCGGACGTGTCGAGTGCGGTGCGGCCGTCGCGGACGACGCCATCCGCGGGAATCTTGCCGCCGGGCTTCACGACGACGCGGTCGCCGGCGACGAGTTCCCGCGTGAAAGTGCGGGTTTCCACGCCGTCCCGAAGTACCCAACACCTCGTCGGGAACAGTTCGGCGAGGCCGCGGAGGGCGCGGTGCGTGCGGTCGAAGGTGGCGGCTTCGAGGCACTCGCCGATCAGTCCGATGACGACGACTTCGGCGGCGACCAGCGGTTCGCCGATCAGAATGGCGGCAATGCACGCCACCGCAACGGCCAAGTCCGCGCCGATTTTCCCGGCGGTGAGTTGCTCCAGCGAGCCGTACAGCACCCGCGCCCCGCCCAGGACTGCGGCCGCGAGGGCGAACCGGACGCCCTGGAGTTCCCGCGAGTTCCACGAGGGAACCTCGAGCCCGAGCCCGCGGAGCCAGCCGGCGAGCGGCGGCCACAGGTCGGCGGCAAGGAGGGCGACGAGCAGGCCGGTGAAAGCGTACAGACCGACGTTCGACCGCGGACGGAAGGGGGACTCGGCGGGGTTGAATTCGCGGTGCATGGGGGAAGTTTCAAGTTTCAAGTTTCCGGTTTCAAGTGCCGGGCCTGAAACTCTGAAACTTGAAACCTGAAACGCGGCGAAGTTAGCCGATCAACTTCTCGATCGCGCGGCCCTCGCGGAAGACCTGGACCGGGCGGCCGGTCGGGGTTTGCAGTTCCGTGTCCGGGCTGACGCCGAGTTGCTTGAAGATCGTCGCGGCGACGTCGTCCGGGGTGACGGGTTCCGTGGCGGGGGCCATGCCGGAGGCGTCGGTGGTGCCGTGGGCGTACCCCTTCTTCAACCCGCCGCCGGCGACGACGCACGCCATCGACCGGGCCCAGTGGTCGCGGCCGGCGTTCTTGTTGATCTTCGGCGTTCGGCCGAACTCGCCGGCGCACATGACGATCGTCTCGTCGAGCATTCCGCGATCCGACAGGTCGGCGATGAGGGCGGACAGCGTCTGGTCCAGTTGCGGCATCAGCTTGGTCTTGTGGGATTCAAACGTCTTCTGGTGCGTGTCCCAGCCGCCGATGCCGACGGTGACGAAGCGGACGCCGGACTCGACGAGCCGCCGGGCGGCGAGGGCACCCTGGCCGAAGTTGCCAGGGCCGTAGGCTTCGCGGAGCTTCGCTGGTTCGTCGTTCAGGTTGAACGCCTTTTGCGTCTTGTCCGACCGCAAAATGTCCAGGGCTTGCTTGTGGAACGTGTCCAGCCCGCTGACGAGGTCGCTGGACTGGTCCAGTTCCCGGAACGATTCGTCAAAGGTGTGCAGGAGTTTTTCGCGCTTGTCCAGGTCGGACAGCGACACGCCGTTCGGCAGGGTGATGCCGCGGACGCGGAAGGAGGAACCCTTGTCCGACTTGTCGGCTTTGTCCGTCTTGCCGCCGGAGCTGCCCTCGATGATGAACGGGTTGTAGCCGGTGCCGAGGTAGCCCGCGCCGCCGGCGAGCCCGCCGCGCAGGTCGGTGAAGGTGACGTAGGGCGGGATGCCGGGGCCGACGGGCAGGAGTTTGGAGGCGACGGAGCCCATCGACGGGTATTGCAGGGCGGCCGTCGGCTTGTTGCCGGTCGTCATGAACACGGTGGCGGGGGCGTGCGACGGGATGGTGTGGTACAGCGAGCGGACGACGCTGACCTTGTCCGCGACCTGGGCCATCTTCGGCAGCGTCTCGGCGAACTGGATACCGGTCGCCTTCGTGTCGATCGACTTGAACTCGCCGCGGATCCCCTCGGGGGCGTCCGGCTTGTTGTCCCACATGTCGATCGTGGCCGGGCCGCCGGCCAGCCAGACGAGGATGACGGACTTCGCCTTCGCGGACGAGGACTCGGCCTTCGACTTGGCGGCGAGGTACTGCGGCAGGCCGAGCCCGAGCGCGCCGGCGGCCCCGATCTGGAGGAAGTCGCGGCGGTGGAAGTTTTCGCAATCGAACATGGCAGCCTCCGGGGGTTAGGAGAGTCGTTGCAGTAGGCCGTATATCATCTTCTTCACTTCGATCGTCTGTCCGGTCAGCGTCGTGTAGGTCGCTTCGTTCAAGTATCCCAGGTCGCGGGCCAACAGGATCTGGTACTCCAAGTCGCTCGCATGACCCAGGGCCATGTTGAGGCATCTGTGAAAGTCCTGGTCATTGTCTCGCCCGCATCCTTCAGCGATTCGCGACACGATCGACAGCGAGACTTTCCGCATCTGGTGTCGCAGCCCGAAGACTTCGTCTTTCGGAAAGCTCGCCGTTCCGGGATACACACTCAGGATCAGGGTGTGGGCTTTCTGCCAAACTTTCAACTGGCGGAAGTTCTGCACGGGCGAGCTCCAGACGGTTTGTGAATTAGCTGATAGCTCTCAGCTGTAAGCTAACAGCTAATCCATAGAATACCGTCTGGCCGTTAGTGGTTCAAAATAAACTCCCGCGTGTTGATTAACGCCCACACCATGTCTTGCAACGCCTCCGCCCGCGTCTTGCCGTCCTTCAAGAACTCCAGGGCCGCCGCCTTCTCCTTCGCGGACGGTAGCCGCGTCAGCGTGGCCAGAAACAGTTCCTCGACGGCCGCCTCGTCCGAGAGCTTCGCCTTCGCGATGGTACTCGGCCGGTTCCCGTTCGACCGCAGCTTCGCGGCCAGGTTCGGGTCGGACATCAGGAACAGCGTCTGCGGCAGCGCCGGTTCCATCGCCCGCTCGCAGTCGCAGGCGGTGGTCCGCGGCGGCCGGCCGAAGATCCGCGTGACGTAGCTCAGGTTCGGATTCTGCAGCCGGCTCGACCCGACCTCGGACATCCGCTTCCCGGCCGGGCCGTCGTTCGCGAGGTTCTCCTCCACGCCCAGCGCGGAGTTCAGCACGTCGACCACCTGCTCGGCCATCAGCGGGCGGACGTAGCCGCGGGCGTAGTTGTTCGTGTCGAACTTGTTCGACTCGGTCGGCCTCGCGGACAGCTGGTACGTCCGGCTGAGTAGGATCGCCCGCTCCAGCTTGCGGAGGTCGTAGCCGCTGTCGATGAACTCTTTTGCGAGGGCGTCCAGAAGCCGGGGGTTCGTCGGCGGGTTCGCCTGGGAGAAGTCGTCCACCGGGTTGACGAGCCCGACGCCCAGGTAGTGCGCCCACACCCGGTTCGCGAAGCTGCGGGCGAAGAACGGGTTCTTCGGGTCGCGCATCCACGTCCACAGCGTTTCGCGGGTGTCCTTTCCGGTGACGTGCGGCAGGTCCGGGCCGCCGAGCGCCTTCGACGGCACGACCTTGGTCGTCATCGGGATCGGCTTCAGCGCCACCGGTCGGCTGCCTTTCCCCGCCTCCGCCGTCGTCGCGAAGAACACCTCGCGGACGACCATTTGCTGCGGGTTCTGCTTGGTCGCCGGCATGTCCTTCCGCCGTTTGTTCTCCTCGTCCGCGAGCTTCTTCAGGTCCGGGTGGCTGAACTGACCCGCCTGAGACACCACCGGGGCGAACACGTTGGCGAAGCCCCAGTAGTCGTCCTGCGTCCAGCGGTCGGTCGGGTGCTTGTGACACTGGGCGCACTCCAGGCGGACCCCCAGGAATGCGGCGGCGACCTTCTCGCCCCACTGCTCGACCGGGACGTTCGCTTGCCGACGCCAGAACAGGTCCAGCGTCTTCTTCTGGGGGTAGGTGGTCTCCCAGCCCTTCTCGACTTCGGCGTCCATCTTGATGCTGAACGCGAGCCAGTCCTCCGGTTTCATTCCGTCCGTGCTGCTCGCCGTCAGGATGTCGCGGACGATCTCGTCGTAGGGGCGGTTCTCGGCGACGCGCTTGCGGAGCCAGTCGTGCCACTGCTGGCTGCGGCGGGGCCGCAACCCTTGCGGGTTTTCCAGGGCGTCCGTGTTGTTCCCCGTGATGTCGCTCAGTTTCGTGGCCCAGATCGCGGAGTGCAGCGGGTGCGCCAGCAACTCCTCGACCTTCTTTTCCCGCTTGTCGGAAGACTTGTCGTCGAGAAACTTCCGGGCCTCCTCCGGTGTCGGCAGGATGCCGATGGTGTCGATCGTGACCCGCCGCAGGAACTCCAGGTCGCTCGTCACCTCGGACGGGACCATGTTCATCAACTTGAGTTTGGCGAAGACCTCGCGGTCGATGAAGTTCTGGCTCGCGATTTCGGGGTAGGTCACGCCCGCCTTCGACGGGGCCGGCACCAGCACCCGCAGCGCCCGGACGCTGCCGCGGTACATCACCGTCAGGCCGATGTCGCCGGGCTGACGGGGGGTGAGCACGCCGAGCGGGGACACACTCGCAACGGCGTCGTCGGTCACGCGGAAGTCGCAGAACGGGGTGATGTCCTCGGCGGTGCCGTCCGTGAAGGTGGCCGTTACCTTCACCCGGAACGGCTCGCCGTTCTTCAACACCGCGAAGTCCGGCGGGTTCACCGACAGGTCTTTGATCGCCCCGCTCCCCGGCGTGTGCGTCGCCCCGGCCGCGATCCAGTCCCGGAACACGCCGTACACCCACGAACTCTTGCCGAACCGGACGCTCCCCTCGTGCGCGACGTTCCCGGTCGCCTTCAGCAGCAGCAGGCTGTTGTCCGGGGTCCGCAGGTCGACCCGCCGGCCGAGGTTGTCGCGGGTGATGGCCGCATGATCGAACCCCGGCTCGAACCCGAACAGCGACAGCCGAAACCCGTTCTTCCCCTGGAACGACCCGTGGCACGACCCGGAGTTGCACCCGACCTTCGACAGCAACCCCATGACGTGCCGCTCGAAGTCGACCTTCTCGATCTTTCCACCGCCGGGCAGTTCCGCCGCGGAAGCGGCCGTCGGCAGCGTGACGAAAGCGGCGGCGAGGCCGAGAGTTGTGACGATTCGCATGGGATGGCATCCGGCGGACGGTCGGTGCGAGCCGACCGGGGAGGGCAGGGCAATCGCCACACTAAACCCCGGCCCGGAAGATTGGTTCCGCCGGAATGAAACTCCGAGGCAGATTTTCGGGTTATGATTCCGTTACCCGTCCGCGCCGTTCCGAGGTGCCCATGACTCGTTCGCTTCTCGTCGTTTTGACGGTCGCCCTCGCCGCACCGGCTGCGGAACCGCTCGCGCAGGGGCCGGCCCTCGCGCCGGGGAACGAGGCCGGCGTCGGGCGGATGGCTCCGGACCTGAGCGGAACGGACCTGGCCGGGCGGGCCGTCAAACTCTCGGACGTCGCGAAGAACCGAACGGCCGTCGTCGTCGCGGTGACGAGCAGCAGTTGCCCGGTCAGCAAGCGGTACCTGCCGACCTTCGCGAAGCTGGAGAAGGAGTTCGCCGCGAAGGGCGTCGGCTTCGTGTACGTGAACCCGATCCCGTCGGACAAGCCCGACGAGGCGAAGGCCGCGGTGAAGGCGGCCGGAATCGCCGGGACGTACCTGCCGGATCGGGATGGTTCGCTGTGTCTGGCTCTCGGCGCGAAAACGACCGGCGACGTGTTTCTGCTCGATGCGAAGCGAACCATCGTTTACCGCGGGGCCGTCGACGACCAGTACGGCGTCGGGTACTCGCTCGACGCCCCGAAGCGGACGTTCCTGAAGGACGCGATCGAACTGACCCTCAGCGGCTGGCCCGTGAAGGTGCCCGCGACGACCGCCCCCGGCTGCGAACTCGACCTGTCCCCGGCGAAACCGCTCGCCGCCGGTGCCGTCACCTACCACAACCGCGTTTCCCGCATCGTCCAGACGCACTGCGGCGGCTGCCACCGCGACGGCGGCGTCGCCCCGTTTTCGCTCGGCACGCTCGACGATGTGGCGGCCCACAAGGGGATGATCAAGAAGGTCGTCGACCGCGGGACGATGCCGCCGTGGTTCGCGGCGGCCAAGCCGGGCCACCCGAAGTTCGCGAACGACGCCTCGCTGTCGGCGGCGGACAAGGCCGCGCTGCTCGCGTGGTTCGAGGCCGGTGCCCCCGCCGGCGACCCGGCCGACGCCCCGCTGCCGCCGGCCGTCCCCGGCGAGTGGGCACTCGGCCGGCCGGACGCCGTCTACCAGATCCCCAAACCCATCCCGATCAAGGCGACCGGAACGATGCCGTACCAGTCGGCCGTGATCGACACCCAACTCGATGAGGACAAGTGGGTCGTCGGGTACGAGATCCGGCCGACGGACAAGACCGTCGTCCACCACGTGCTCGTGTTCGTCGTCAACCCGACCGCGAAGGCCGAACCCGACGACCGCGACGGGTTCTTCGCCGCCTACGTCCCCGGAACGAACGCCCAGCTGTTGCCGGAGGGCTTCGCCAAGAAACTGCCGAAGGGGTCGAAGCTGAAGTTCCAGATCCACTACACCCCGAACGGCAAGGCGACGGCGGACCAGGTCCGGCTGGGGTTGACCTTCACCCCGACCCCGCCGAAGCACGAACTGCGGGTGTACGGGCTCGTCAACTACACGTTCCGGATCCCGCCGGGGGCCGCTGACCACGCGGAGAAGGCGGTCATCAAGCTGCCCCACGACGCGGTCGTCACCGGGTTCCTGCCGCACCTGCACATGCGGGGCAAGTCGTGCCGGTACGAAGCGACCACCGCCTTCGGGAAGACCGTGCCGCTCCTCGACATCCCGCGGTACGACTTCAACTGGCAGTTGCGGTATCAACTGGCGGAGCCGGTCCGGCTGGCGAAGGGGAGCTCCCTGGGGTTCTTCGCCGTCTTCGACAACAGCGAAGCGAACCCCGCGAACCCGGACCCGAAGAAGGCGGTGAAGTGGGGCCAGCAGTCCACGGACGAAATGCACCTGGGGTACGTCGAGTACTACATCCCCTGACCGGGCCGGTCAGTTCGCCGGACGGAGGGGCACGACCGTGCCGCCGCCGAGGAACGGCCGCGGGGTGGGCGTCGGGGTGGGGCGGGGGCTCTCTTCGGTCCGCCACCGCTTCACGGTGCCGCCCTGGCCGACGGTCATCAGGAACTTGTCGCCGCGGCCCACGGCGAGGGCCAGCACCCGGTCGGCGTGCCCGGACAGGGTCGCCCGCTCCTGGGCGGTGACGGGATCCCACAGGATGACGGTCCGGTCGCGGCTGGCGCTGAGGAGCGTCTTGCCGTCGGCGGTGAACCCGACGGCGGTGATGCCGTCCGTGTGCCCCACCGCCCGGGGCCGTTGGGGGTCGTCGTCCTCCGCCTCGCACCAGGCGAACCGCGGCTTCAGCCGGAACCCGCCCTGTTCGGCGATCTCCCAGAGGCGCACCCCCCCGGTCTCGTCGCCGGACGCGAGCAGCGTGCCGCCGGGGGCGATCGCGACGGCGCTCACCGTGCGGGGGTGGGCGTCCTCGACGACGGCGGTCCACTCCGGGTTCCGGAGGTTGACGACCCGGACCGCCGTGCCGCACGCGATGGCGAGGTACGGCGGGTTCGCCTTGCCCGGCCCCGGCAGCGGGAACGCGACGGCCCGGACGTCCGGGTGGCTGTAGACCGACCCGCCGGGGTTGGGCTCGCCGGTTTCGAGGTTCCACTGGCGGACCGTGCGGGTGTTGCCGTCCGCCTCCACGACGGCCGCCGTCGACCCGTCCGGCGCGATCGCCGCCGCGAGATACCGCCCGTCCGTCACGACGAACTTCGGCCGGAGCATCGGCGGCGAGTCGCGGACCACCCGGTACATCGGGGTCATGTCCCAGCAGGCGAACCCCTTGTCCCCGACCGCGACGACGAACCGGGACGAGGCGGACACGGCGAGTTCGCGGACCGGGCCGAGGTCGGTGGTCTTCCGGCACGTGAGGTCGATGCCGACGCCGCCGAACAGGGTCATGCCGGTGGGGGGCGCGAACCGGCCCGGAAGGGCGGGCGGGTCGACCACCCACGCCGTGACGGTGCCGTTCTTGTCGCCGGCCACGACCAGCCGGCCGTCCTGGGCGACGGCCGCCGCGGTGTACGGGATCAGCGGGTTCGTCTCCGCCGTGTCCGCGGTCCGGACGTCGGTCCGCCAGACCCGGGCGGTCCCGTCGGCCCCGCCGGACACGACCATCCGCCGGCCGGGGAGGAACGCGACCGCCAGGATCGGCTTGTCGTGGCGCTCGAGCGTCACCCGCTCGATGCCGGTCTCGGGGTCCCACACGCGGATGGTCTGGTCCGACCCCGCGGTGACGAGCTGGGTGCCGTCCGGGCTGAACGCGGCGGACTGGATCGCGAGGGTGTGCCCGGTGATGAACCGCCCCGCCTTCGGGAACCGGCCGGTCAGGTCCCAGAGCTTGACCCCGGGGTCGTCGTTGCGGTCCTTGCCGTTGTCGACCGTGGCGAGGAAGCGGCCGTCCGGGCGGAACGCGACCGCCGGGACGCCGGACTGGTGCCGGGGCAGCGGGACGCACTTCCCGTCGGCGAGCTGGTAGATGTGGGCGAACCCGTCGTCGCTCCCCGTGGCCAGGACCTTCCCGTCCGGGCTGAAGGCCACCGCGAGGACCGGGCGGCTGTGCGGGTCCCGCGCGAACTCGAGCGGCGGCGGCACGACCGGCAGCAGGTGGGAGGACCGCTGGACCCGGTGCCCGAGCGGGGCGGCCCAGCCGGCCACCGCGGCGGCGGCCGTCGGCCGCAGGTCCCAGACCCGCGGGATGCCGTCGTCCCCGGCCGCCGCGACGAGCCCGCCGTTGTCCCCGAACGCGACGGCCCGCACCGGCGGCGGCCGGACGAACGGGTTGGGGGACGGCGGGGTCAGCACGAGCACCGGCTGGATGGCCGTGTTCAACCACTGCGGCCAGTCGACTCCCCGGAGCACGTCTCGGTGCAGCAGGTGCATGGTCGGGGGCAGCCGCCAGATCCGGACCGTTCCGTCCTGGCCGCCGGTCGCGATCGTCAGCCCGTCCGGGGCGAAGGCGATCCCGTTCACCCGCCCGAAGTGGCCGACGAGGGTCACGACCGTCCGGCCGGACATCGGCTCCCAGACGCGGACGGGGCCGTCGTCCCCGGCGGACGCCACGACCACCCCGAACGGGTCCGCCGCGACGGCCGTCACCGCCTTCGTGTGCGTGACGATCTGCACCTCCCGCTGGCACAGCCGGAACAGGTACCGCCAGGCGACGTCCCGGTAGGCGTCCGGGCAGAGCCGGAGCAGGTCCTGCCCGCGGTACGGGCTGCGGTCCGCGAGTGCGGCCACCTGCGCGAGTTGCAGGGCGGACAGGCTCCGCTCGTTCCACTTGTCTTTTTCGAGGAGTTCGTCCGCCTGCTTCTTGAGGATCGCGGCCTGGGTGTCGGCGAGTTCGCGGGCGGCCTTTTCCTTCTCGGCGGCCTCGGCGGCCTTGCGCTTTTCCTCCTCGGCCCGGCCCTTCGCGGCCTTCGCTTCGTCCCGCTCGCGTTCGATCTTCTGGTTCGCGTCGGACACCTTCTTGTACGCCGCGGACAGGACCGTCAGCACGGTGAAGACCGACGCGACCATCATGACGACGATGGCGGTGGCGGCCGGGTGCCGCCGCGCCCACTTGGTCCAGCGGCCGACCGCGGACAGCGGCCGGGCCAGGATCGGCTCGCCGACGAGGAACCGGTCGAGGTCGTCGGCGAGGTCTTCGGCCGTGGCGTACCGGCGGGACGGTTCCTTCTCCAGACACTTCAAGCAGATCGTTTCCAGGTCCTTCGCCAGCCGCGGGCGGAGGCGGGTCGGGGGCACCGGCTCGTCGTTCAACACCTGCAACACGGTGTCGAGCGGCGTGTCCCCCTTGAACGGCGGGCGGGCGGTGAGGAGTTCGTACAGGATCGCGCCGAGGGCGTAGACGTCCGCAGGCGGGCCGACCGCGTCCGGCCGGCCGGCGGCCTGTTCCGGGGCGATGTAACTCGGGGTGCCCATCACCGCGCCGGTCTTGGTGCCGGCCGACGCCGCGGAGTCGTCGAGCCGCTTCGCGAGGCCGAAGTCCGTCACCTTTGGCTCGAACGCGGTCGGCGGGGCGTCGGCGTCGCGGTTCGCCGCCTGGGCGCGGAGCCGGGCCATGCGGGTCCGCTCGGACGGCGGCGTGTCCTTGGCCCGCCCCGGGTCCAGCTTCTGGAGGAGCACGTTGCCCGGCTTCAGGTCGCGGTGGACGACGCCCTGGTCGTGGGCGTACTGCATCGTCCGGGCGAGTTGAGCGATCAGCCACGCCGCGTCGGTGGCGGCCCACACCTTGCCGTTGGCCAGGTACTGCGCCAGGCTCCCGCCGTCGACGAACTCCAGGGCGAGGAACGGCTGGCTGTCGTGTTCGCCGACCTGGAAGATCTGGACGATGTTCGGGTGGTGCAGGGCCGCGACGGCTTCCGCCTCCCGGCGGAACCGGGCCCGCTCGGCCAGCCCGGCCTGCGACCCGGACAGGATCATCTTCAGCGCGACGAGCCGGTTCAGGGACACCTGCCGGGCCTTGTACACGACCCCCATCCCGCCCCGGCCGAGCTCGCCGAACACGTCGAACCCCGGCACGGACGGGATCCCGACCGGGCCGGGCCGGCTCGCCGTCGGTTCGCCGAACGCCGCGGTCGGCGCGAAGTCCACGTCGAACGACCCGGTCCCCGGCACCGGGGTGGCCGGCCCGGCGGGGGGCGGGGCGAGCAGGGCCTGCACGTCCGGGACGATGGGGGCGGTCGAGTCCCCCGCACCGCCGTTGGCTTCGCCGTTTCGGGCCGAGAGGCCGACCAGCGAATCGGCGGGCGCGGGGGCCCCGCACCGGGGGCAGAGCACCGGAAGGGAGCCGTTCGGCGGCGTCTCGTAGCCGCAGTCGCAGCGGAACGTGCCGACCATTCCGGGCCTCGGGGGGACGCGGGCGTCTAGCCATTATCCCGCCGCCCCCGCCGAGGGCAAGCAAAACACCGATGCCGTGACAGAGGCGTGACGGGGACGGGTGGGGTCGCGCCGTCAGGACTTGCGGCGGAGTTTGACGGCCGTGCCGTAGGCGAGGACTTCCGTCACCCCCTGGGCGAACTCGGTGGCGTCGTACCGCATCGCGATGACGCCGTCCGCGCCGGCCTCCAAGGCCTGCCGGGCCATCTTCTTGAAGGCGTCCGCCCGGGCCTGTTCGCACACCTCTTCGTAGGCGGCGATGTTGCCGCCGAAGAACTGGCCGAACGCGCCGCGGAGGCCCTGGGTGATGGAGGCGGCCCGGACGACGATGCCGCGGACGACGCCGAAGGTTTCCGCGACCTCGTAGCCGTCGATGTGGTTGGCGGTGGAAACGACCAGATTCGGGCGGGAGGCGTCCATCAGTGACCTTCTTTGACGAGGTTCTTGTTCCAGCCCGGAATCACGACGACGAGGTCCTGCGAGCCGTCGGGCACGCACTGGCAACTCAGCCGGGATTCCGTCGTCACGGCCCGCGCCGTGTCGAGCTGTTCTTCCTCGTCTTCGTTCGCGGGCTGACAGGATTTCAACCCCTGCTGCACGTAGACGTGGCAGGTCGCGCAGGCGCACACCCCCCCGCAGGCGTGGTCAATCTCGACGCCGGCCCCTTCGGCGAGGTCGAGCACGCTGCCCTCCAGCCCGGTCCGCCCGTAGGGGATCGCCGCCGGGTCGACGACGAACTCGGTCCGCTTCTGCGACTCCTCGTCGACGAACGTCACCCGGAACGGCTTGCGGGCCTTCGCGGCGGACACTTTGGCAATGTACGGATTGACGCCACCCATCACGCATCCTGTGTTGACGATGCACCCCGTTGGAAATCGCTCCGGTTAGGTGCTGATTCCTAGTGTAGCAGGAATCCGGGCGACGGCGACAGAATCCCCACCCTTGTTGAGCACCGGAGTGACCGGGTAGTCTGTACGCTGTGCGAGCCGTTTGCCCCTCTCGACGGAGCTCCCGATGTCGCCGGTTGACACGCTCGGCCCCGAACCGCTCGCCGATCGTCCCGACCACTCGCCCACGCTCGACGAAACCTTCATTCGTCTCCGAGATCGGTGGCAATCCGAGACCCGTCACTTCTCGTCCACGACTCGCCGGGTTCTTCACCCCGCGTACCAGGCGATCATCGGGTTAGGGCCGGCGGCGGTCCCGTTGCTGTTGCGGGAGCTGGAGCAAAAAGTCGACTCGTGGTTCTGGGCACTCCACGCGATCACCCGGGAAGACCCCGCCCCGGAGGACGCCCGCGGGGACGGCGACCGGATCGCGCGGGCGTGGCTGGAATGGGGGAAGAAAAGGGGATACAAGTGGTGACATGGCCGAGGAACTCTACGACCGGGACTTCCCGAATCTCAAGCGGCTCGGTTATCGGCGGACGAGCGATCCCCATTACTCCAACTGCATCGCCTATGCTGCCGGTGACGGCGTCCGCAAGTGGTGGCCGGGGGAGTACCCGCCGCGGTCCGGCGACTACTGGCCGCCCGGTGTTCCGTGGGACAACGAATCGCTCGACGTTTTCTTTCAAGCCTTCGCCACACTCGGTTACGTCCCGTGCCCCGGCGGTGAATGGGAGCCGGGTTACGAGAAGGTCGCGTTCTATGTATTACGGGGAGACGTCCAACACGCGGCCAAGCAACAGCTCGACGGCACCTGGAGAAGCAAGCTCGGCGGCGACGAGGATATCGAACACACATTGGAGGGACTGGAAGGGCCCGCCTATGGCAACGTCGCGGGCTTCGTGAGGCGGCCCGTCCCCGGCTACGCTCCGCCCGCACCTAAGGGTTGGCGGGCGTGGATTCGTGGTCTGTTCCGACAAGCGATTCGCAGGCGAGGAGACTAACCCTTACAGAATCCCCGGGGCGGCGACCTTGATCCCCTTGAGGGCCATCTTCAACTGGTCCGGGTTCGGGGCGAACTCCAGGGCCGTCGCCTTGTCGATCTTGTTCTCGTTCACGAGCTTCGTCAGGCTCATCGTGAAGTCCTGCATCCCTTCCAGCTCCCCGATCCGGATGGCGTCGCCGAGCTTGTCGTCCTTGCTCTTCAAGATCAGGTCGCGGATCGTCGGGTTCACGATCATGATCTCGTTCGTCGGCACCCGCTGGACGCCGGGGATGATCGACGGGACGAGCTTTTGCGCCACGACCGCCTTCAGGTTGAACGCGAGGCTCTGCCGGACGGCGTGGTGCATGCTCGGCGGGAACAGGTCGAGAATCCGGCTGACGGTACTCGACGCACTCGAAGCGTGGATCGTCCCGAACACGACGTGCCCGGTCTCCGCCGCGTGGACGCCCGCCTCGAAGGTGTCCTGGTCCCGCATCTCGCCGACGAGGATGATGTCCGGGTCTTGCCGCACGGCGTGCTTCAGGGCCAGGTGCCAGTCGTGGACGTCGAGGTAGACCTCCCGCTGGTTCACGACGGACATCTTGTCCGTGAACACGAACTCGATGGGGTCTTCGATGGTCAGGATGTGCAGCGCCTCCCGGCCGTTGATGTAGTCCAGCATCGACGCGATCGTCGTCGACTTCCCGGACCCGGTCACCCCGGCGAGGATCACCATCCCCTGGTCGTAGTGGCACAGCGTCTCGATGGCGGGCGGCAGCCCCAGCTTCGCGAACGACGGGATGGACGTGTTCACCCGCCGGGCGACCATCGCGAGCTTGCCGCGCTGCTTGAACAGGTTGACGCGGAACCGGCACTCGTCGGCCCCGATGATGTAGGCGAAGTCCGCCCCGCCGCTCTCGTCGAGGAGCTTGCGCTGCTTCTCGCTGAGCACCGGGTAGATGAGCTTTTCGCAGTCCTCTTGCGTCAGGTTCTTCGTGTTCATCTTCTGGATGACGCCGCGGAGTCGCATCATCCCCGGCAGGCCGGCCTTGAGGTGCAGGTCGGACGCCTCGTGCATCATGACCGTGCGGAAGATCTGGTTGATCGGGGGTTCGCCGGGCACCGGGGTGGCGAGCTTCAAACCGGGCGTCGTGTCGGCCTTGGCGGCATCGGACATGGGCGGACCTCGCGGGATGTGGGTGGTGTCAGCTTAGAACCCGCGCGGTCATCCGCCAGCCGCGGAATTCCGGCTACTCGTCGTCGTCCAGGTCCCACAGGACGACCCGCCCGCCGGCGTCGGCGACCGCCGCGGTCAGGCCGGTCGGCGACGGGGCGAGGGCGAAGTACCGCCCCGTCCCCCACGCCAGCGGCGGCTTCTCGCTCAGCGACGGGACGTGCCACCGGCGGACCATCTTCCCGTGGCCTGCCGCGAACAGCGTCCGGCCGGTGACCGAGAACGCGGCCGCGTTGATGCGTTGACCGGTGTCGGCCCGGGCCACTTCCTCCCCGGTTCCCGCGTGGAACAGGGTGGCGAACTTCGACGTGGTGACGGCGATCAGTTCCCCGTCCGGGGAGAACGCGAGCTGCGGGTCGTCCCCCTCGAACCCGCACTGAGCCCGGGCCGAGTGGTCCTCGACGCCCACGACCAGGACGTCCGCCCGGACGCAGAACGCCACCGCGGGGGCGGTCGGCGAGAACGCGACCGGGGTGGAGTGGCCGACGAAAAAGATGTCCGACCGCCGATACCCCAGTCCGTCGACGGGGGCCGACCAGAGCGCCTCGCCCTCCGTCGCCCGCATCAGCACGTCTTTCCCCTCGAACCCGAGTAGCCAGCCGGCGTCCGGGGAAATCCCGCCGCGGCCCACCATGAAGCGGTCCCGGCCGTTGGGCATCATCGAGACGTACCCCGGTGCCCCCGTCCGCACGTCATACACCGCGACGCGGCCGGGTTCGGTGTCCGCGTACAGCTTCTCCCCGGTCGGGTCGAACCGCACGGTGTGGCTGCACCACGTCCCGCCCGGCAGGTTCCGCGCGACGGTCAGCGTGTCCGTGTCCCACACCTGGACGGACCCGGTGACGCCGCTGGTGGCGAGCAGCCGGCCGTCCGGCGAGAACGCCAGCCCGTTGACCTGTGCCTTCGTGCCGCGGATGACGCGCATGGGTTCTCACCTGGGCCGCCGGAGATCGTAGCATTCCCGCGGCGAACTCTCCAAATCCGTTCGCGAATCGGTTATGAAGAACTCGGCCCGGGTCCGCACCTCACCACCGGAGTTCTCCCATGACGACCGCGACCGCCTCGAAACCTCGCCCCGCGACGAAGCCGAAGGTCAAAGACCGCCCCCTGTTCATAGGCGGGAAGTGGCAGGATTCCGTGTCGGGGAAAACGTTCGCCACCCTCGACCCCAGCACCGGGGAGCCGATCTGCCAGGTCGCGGAAGGGGACAAGGCGGACGTCGACCTCGCGGTGAAGGCCGCCCGGAAAGCCTTCGAGAGCGGCCCGTGGCCCAAGATGTCCGCGTCCGAACGCGGCCGTTACCTCAACAAGCTCGCGGACCTGATCGAAGACCATCAGGAAGAACTCGCCGCCCTGGAATCGCTCGACAACGGCAAGCCGTACAGCGTCGCCCTCGCGGCGGACCTCGCCCTCACGATCAAGTGCTACCGCTACTACGCGGGCTGGGCGGACAAGATCCACGGCAAGACGATCCCGATCGAGGGGAACTACTTCTGCTACACCCGGCACGAGCCGGTCGGCGTCGTCGGGCAGATCATCCCCTGGAACTTCCCGCTCCTGATGCAAGCCTGGAAGTGGGGCCCGGCCCTGGCCACGGGTTGCACCGTCGTGCTGAAGCCGGCGGAGCAGACGCCGCTGACGGCCCTGCGCGTCGCGGAACTGGCCCAGGACGCAGGGATTCCGGACGGCGTGCTGAACGTCGTGCCCGGCTACGGGGCTACCGCCGGGGCCGCGGTTTCGGAGCACATGGACATCGACAAGGTCGCGTTCACCGGGTCCGGCGTCGTCGGCTCGCACGTGATGCAGGCGGCGGCCCGGTCCAACATGAAGCGCGTGTCCCTGGAACTCGGCGGCAAGTCGCCGAACGTCGTGTTCGCGGACGCCGACCTCGACGCGGCCGTGGAGGGGGCGTACTTCGGCCTGTTCTTCAACCAGGGGCAGTGCTGCTGTGCCGGCTCGCGGCTGTTCGTCGAGGAGAAGATCAAAAAAGAGTTCGTCGCCCGGCTCGTGGCGAAGGCGAAGCAGCAGCGCGTCGGCGACCCGTTCGACGCGAACACCACGCAAGGGCCGCAAATCTCCGAGGTGCAGTTCAACCGCATCATGGGCTACATCGACGCGGGCAAGTCCGGCGGCGCGGAGATGCTCTGCGGCGGCGCACGGGTCGGCACCCGCGGCTACTTCATCGAGCCGACGATCTTCGACAACGTGACCGACGGCATGAAGATCGCGCAAGAAGAGATCTTCGGCCCGGTGATGAGCGTGCTCACGTTCAAGGACGTGGACGAGGTGATTGCCCGCGGGAACAAGACGTGGGCGGGCCTCGCGGCGGCGGTGTGGACGAAGGACGTGAGCAAGGCGCTGCGGCTGGCGAACGGGCTGCGGGCCGGGACCGTGTGGGTGAACTGCTACGACGTGTTCGACGCGGCCGCCCCGTTCGGCGGGTTCAAGCAAAGCGGCATCGGCCGCGAACTCGGCGAGTACGCGCTGAGCCTCTATTCCGAAGTGAAGACCGTGACGGTGGCGCTATGACCGACCCCGAAGAAAAGCCCGCGGCGGAGGAACCGCCCCCGCCGCGGGAAATCACGCTCGAAGAGTGGATCGAGGCGACGCAATCGTGTTGCGGCCTCGACCATGACGAGGACTGACGTCAGCCCCACACGAGTTGGGCGGCGTCGAAGCACGGGCCTTCGACGCAGACGCGCTTGTAGTCCCAGTCGCCGTCGGGGGTACGCACTTTCGTCACGCAGCTGAAGCACGCCCCGAAGCCGCAGGCCATCGGGGTTTCGAGCGACACCTGGCACGGGACGCCCCACTTCGCCGCGAGCTTCGCCAGCGCGTGCAGCATCGGCTCCGGGCCGCACCCGACCAGCGGGCCGCGCTTCCCCTGGGATTCGAGCAGTTGCGTGACGTAGCCGCGGAAGCCGACGCTGCCGTCGTCGGACGCGAGGTGGACGGTGACCCCCGCGGCGCGGAAGTCATCGACCCCGGCGGCGAGGGCCACAGTGCGGACGCCGTAGAAGAGGTCGACCCGTTCGGTGCGCTTGCGGGGCGCATCACCGCCGAAGCCGCGGGTGCCGAGGAGTTCACGCGCGAACGCCAGGAACGGCGTCTGACCGATCCCCCCGGCCACGAACGCGACCGATTCCGGCGTCCCGACATCCAGGAACGGCTTGCCGAGCGGCCCCCAGACTTCCAGCGGTTCCCCCGCCTGCACCTGCGTCAGCTTCCCCGTCATCTTGCCGACGACGAGATACACAACATCAACCGCAACAGGCTTACCCGCCGAATCCAGAACCGTGTCGTACAGCGCGAACGGCCGGCCGAGCAGCGGGTCGGAGGTGCCCGGCAACCGGAGCATGACGAACTGCCCCGGCCGGATCGCGGCGGCCACGTCCGGGCACGCGACGCGAACCCGGTAGGTGCGGTCCGCGAGGGGGACGTGTTCGAGAACGGTGGCGGTGCGGTGGAACATAACGGTTAGCCGCGAGGCGGAGCCGAGCGCGGACGGCGCACGGGTGGGAATCGTCGTTCGGACGGGGCCGCCGGCCGAGACGAAGTGGGTTTTCCAGGCGGCCCCGACAGCTTCACCACCGGCGGCAGCTTCTTCGGCGCGGCGGGTTTGAGCTTCTCCTCGATCCGCTCTTGCCCGGCGGCGACCTGCTTCCGCAGCGCGGCGAGTTCGTCCGGGCTGATCTTCCGCGCCTTCCCCTTCGGGAGCTTGTCCAGCTTCACCGGGCCGATCGCGACGCGGCGGATCCGCACGACCTTGTGCCCGAGCTTCGCCAGCATCCGGCGGATTTCCCGGTTCTTCCCCTCGGCGAGCACGACGTGCAGCCAGGTGCTCTCCCCCTGCGACTTCACCCGGCGGACGGCCGTCGCGCGGGCTTTGCCGTCGCTCATCCAGACGCCGTCGACCAGTTTCTGCGTGTCCTCGCGGGTCGGCTTGCCGGCGACTTGCACGAGGTACGTCTTCTCCAGGCCGAACTTCGGGTGCATCAGGGCGAACGCGAGTTCGCCGTCGTTCGTCATCAGCAGCAAGCCTTCGCTCGCCTCGTCGAGCCGGCCGACGACGTAGACCCGCTGCTCGACGTGCGGGAGCAGGTCCACCGCCCGCGGCCGGCCGGCGGGGTCGTGGTTCGTGCAGACGTACCCGGCGGGCTTGTGGACGGCCCAGTAGACGGGCTTTTCGACCCGCACCGGCGAGTCGTCGACGGTGACCTTGTGCGCGACCGGGTCGACGCGGACGCCGAGGTCGCTGACCCGCTGGCCGTTGATCTTCACCCGCCCGGCTGCGATGAGCGTGTCGCAGTGGCGTCGGGAGCCGACGCCGGCGTGGGCCAGGAATTTGTTGAGGCGTTCCATCCGGGCATGATAGCAGACCGCGCGAACGAGAGGGGTGAAAGTTCGACCCTTGGCACATTGCTTGCGTGCTTTTCCCGTTGCCCACGCCGGTCGGGACGCGGTACAACCCGACCCGGAAGGCGGCGCAAGTTCGCGATTCTGGAACATTCCCTGGTGCGAGCGAAATTCGCCCGCCGCACCTCCGAGGTTTCCCATGTTGTCCCTCCCTCGCCCGTTCTGGGCTGTAATCGTTGCCGCCGGGTTGACCGGTTTCGTCTCCGCGAACGACCCCGAAGTGCTCGCCCGCGGCCCGATCCACGAGGCGTATGCCACCACCGCCGAGATGCCGACGGCCAGCGCCGTCGTGGGCAAGGCCCCGCCGCAGCCGGTGGAGGAACTGCCGCCGGATCAGAAGCCGGACGGGGAGAACGTCCAGTGGATTCCCGGCTACTGGTCGTGGGACGAGGAGCGGGAGAACTTCATCTGGATCAGCGGGTTCTGGCGCGTCCCCCCGCCGGGCCGGGTGTGGGTCGCCGGCAGCTGGCGCGAGGTCCGCGGCGGCTACCAGTGGACGCAGGGCTTCTGGCAGGCGCAAGCCCGCCCCGCCGCGAACGGCCCCGCCGTGGCCGCGCAGAGCGAAATCGAGTACCTCCCGGAACCGCCGCAGCCGCTGGAACTGACGCCGTCCGTCCCGTCTCCTGGCGAGAAGAGCGTCTTCGTGCCGGGGTCGTGGGTCTGGCGGGCGAACCGGTACGTCTGGCGGCCGGGGTTCTGGATCGACTACCGCCCGAACTGGGTGTGGGTGCCCGCCCACTACCGCTGGACGCCGGTCGGCTACATCTTCGTCGACGGCTACTGGGACTACCGCCTCGAAGAGCGCGGCGTGCTCTTCGCCCCGGTCGCGTTCCAGCCGGCCGTCATCGCCCAGCCGACGTTCGTCTACACGCCGACCTACGTCGTGTCGTGCCCGTCCATGACGAGCGCCCTGTTCGTTCGCCGGGGCTTCGGCTCGTATTTCTTCGGCGACTACTTCGAGGCCCGGTACACCCGATTTGGTTACAACCCCTGGTGCGGCACCGTCCGGGGGACCGAGTTCTCCATCGGCATCGGGTTCGGCCGCGGGGCGTTCTACGACCCGCTCTGGAGCCACTATCAGGTGGCGTACCGGGCCGAGCCGCAAGTGATCGCGACCGTGACGGACGTGTACGCCGGCCGGTTCCGCAACGACATCCCCCGCCCGCCGCGGACGCTGGTGCAGCAGACCACCGTGGTGAACAACCTCACGAACAACACGACCGTCGTGAACAACAACGTCACGAACGTGAACAAGACGACGATCATCAACAACGTCACGATGGTCGCGCCGATCACGAACGTGGTCAACAACACGACCACGAACAACACGACGACCAACACGACCCGCCCGGCGGCCCCGGTCGTCGCGAGCCCGGTGTCCGCCCAGCCGGTCGCCCTGGCGTTCAAGAAGATCGACAAGGACGAACGGGCACGCGAACAGGATCTCGCGAAGCAGGTCCGGCAGGTCGGGAACCAGCGGCAGAAGCTGGAAACCGCACTCGTGAGCACGCCGGCTCCGCAGCCGCAGCCGGCCCCGACGCCGGGTCAGCCGACGCCACCGCGGCCCGAGGTGAAACCCCGGCAGTTGAAACTGGACGTGCCCGAAGCGGTCGCGGCCCGGGCGGCGGTGTCGAAGAAGCAAGAGAAGGCCCCGCCGGACCTGCCGAAAGCGGTCCAGCAAGCGGACCCGCCGAAGCCGCCGGTGTCGCCGCCGCAACCGAACCCGCAGCCGGTTCCCCAGCCGAAGCCGGACCCGAAACAACCGGTGCCCCAGCCGCAACCCCAGCCGGTTCCGCAACCGAAGCCGGACCCGAAACAACCGGTCCCGCAGCCGACACCGATTCCCCAGCCGAAGCCGGACCCCAAGCCCGTGCCGCAGCCGGCCCCGGTTCCGCAGCCGAAGCCGACGCCGGTTCCGCAGCCGCTGCCGCAGCCGCAACCGCAACCGGTTCCCCAGCCCAAGCCGGACCCGAAACCGGTACCGCAGCCCCAACCGACGCCGGCCCCGCAACCGCAGCCGAAACCGGTTCCGCAGCCGGCTCCGGTTCCCCAGCCGCCGCAACCGAAACCGGTTCCGGCCCCGCAACCTCCATCGCAGCCGAAGCCGGTTCCTCCGCCCCAACCGCAACCGGTGCCCCAGCCGAAGCCGACGCCCGCGCCGGTTCCGCAACCGCCGCCGGCCCCGAAACCGGCTCCGGTCCCGGCCCCCGTTCCGCAACCGCAACCCGCGCCGAAACCAGCGCCCCAGCCGGCTCCGAAGCCGGTTCCCCCGCCGCAACCGGCTCCCGTGCCGCCGCCGCAGCCGGCCCCGGTACCTCAGCCCCAGCCGCAACCGCCCAAGGGGAAGCCGGACAAGGACAAGCCCGGCAAGCCGGACAAGCCGCAGGATCGGAAGGCGGACAAGGACCGGTAAGCCGTTCGACCCTCGCTTGCGGTTTGGGCTCGTGTCCAAACAAGCCCAAACCGCAAGCGAGGGTCTTCGTTTTCAAACACCTCTCCGGGCCGGCTGTGCCGGCCCGCATCCCGGTTTGCCTCACGTTCTTCGCACTTCCTTTGTTTCCCGTTCTATATTCTTGGTAAACTGATTGCTCCGTCTCACCCGAACGCCACGGCCGGCTGTTCGGACCGTTCGCCCACGTCCGACTCGTTGTCCCCCGCCCGGTGCCGGGTCATGAACCTGTACTGTCCGTCCTGTCAGTCCGCCTACCCCGGCACCGACCTGTGCCCCCGGTGCGGCGTCCGCCTCCTGACGCCGGCGGAGGCGTTCACGATCATGCCGGACCGGGAGTTCGAAGCCCCGGACACGATCCGCGCGACGCTGATCACCCGGCTGATCGTCGGGCTGACGGTCGGCGCGGGGCTGTACCTCGGCCTGCACGAGTGGGCGACCGCGACCGGGACGCCCTCCGAACCGACGGTCGAGAACGAGGCCGGGGTCTGGGTCGGGTTCGGGATGCAGG
>CAYUHJ010000004.1:0-101153 GCA_964444365.1 uncultured Alcaligenaceae bacterium
GGGCTGTACTTCTCGCAGGCGATCGTCTGAGACAAGCAGCATCCCGTGTTGACGCGAAAGGATTTCATGGGGGCGTTCGAGCTGGCGTTCTACTGCTGGCGTGAGGGGGCGGCCCACGTCTACCTCGGGCCGAACAACGCGACCGACCTGTGGCACGTCAAGAAGGTCAACCCTCAAAGCATGGTCCACTTGACCGAGAAGCCGGTGGAGTTGGCGGTGCGGGCGATGCAGTACTCGTCGCGGGAGGGGGAGAACGTCCTCGACCTGTTCGGTGGGTCGGGGAGCACGCTGATCGCGGCGGAGCAGACCGGACGGAAGGCATTCCTGATGGAGTTGGACCCGCTCTACTGCGACGTCATCGTTTCCCGGTTCGAGAAGTTCACCGGCAAGAAGGCGAAGCGCGTGCCGGCGGACGGGATCTCGTCCGTTCCCGTCGCCCCCGTTTCGCCGACCTTGGCCCCAGTTGCGCACGATCCGGGAGAGGGGACGAAACCTCGAACGAGAAGAGGCCCCCGCGTGGGGGCCTCGTAAGCGGAAGGTCGCGGGGGCTCAGAAGCGGAAGAGTTCGCTGACGCTCTTGGGGCCGGGCGTGCCGTCCGCGATCGCCGCCTTCCCCTTCGCGGCCTTCTTGCCCTTCGGCTTCGTTGCCAGTTCCGGTTCGGCGGCGGGCGTGGTCGTCGCGGGTGCGTTGGCTGCGTATCGGCCGGGGGCGGTCTTGCGGAACCGGGAGGCGTCCCCCTTGGTGACGATCTCCCGTCCGATGGCGGCGGACAGCGTGGCCTCGGGCGTCTTGCCGCCGGGGCTGGTCCAGGTGCCGGCCGCGTCCATCGCGACGATCAGTTCCTTCGTGGTCATCGGCTCCGTCGCAGTCGCCAGGACCGCGGCCGCGGCGGACAGAGCGCTGGCCTTCCGTGGCTTCGCCACCGGTGTGGGCTTGGCGGCCTTCGCGGGGGGCGGGGCGATCTCCACCAGGATGCCCCCGCCCGCGTCCACGGTCTCGATCTCCTGCGACTTCGGGGCGGGCTTCGCCTTCGGGGCCTTGGCGGGGGCGGACTTCTTCGTGGCGGTCTTCTTGCTCATGGTCGTGTTCCTCGTCGGGGTTGGCTGCCTCGTCAGACGGCGGGGACCACCCGCCGCGACCCGCCCGTGCGGGTTTCGGCGTCACCGCGATGCCGGGGCGACCCGGATCCCGCGGGCGAGAAACACCTCGATTTCGAGCAGTTTCGCGACGACGTGGTTCAGGTCGCCGACGTGGCCCCAGTGGATCGGCACCTCCCCGTCGGGTGCCGGCAGGTCCTGGATGCGGTCGTAAACGCTGTCGAGCAGGTCGGTCGCGGCGGCGTGGGCACGGACGTAGGCGTCTCCGGCGGGGGTCATGGTCGGTCTCCGTAAAGGGGAAAGTTTGGGCTCAGGCGGGGAGTCGGCCGAGGCAGAGGTCGCGGTCCCGGCCCTGGACCGTCAACACCCCGGCGTCGTTGCCCTCCTCGTCGGCGGTCGCGTACAGCAGCGTCCCGTCGTCGAACTCCAGGACGGCCGGCCGGTGCGTCCAGCCCAGGTCCGCGGCCTCGGACCGGGACAGGTAGCCGACCCGGACGACCCGGCGGCCCGCGAGGAGGGCGAGTGCGGCGGCGATGACCTTGCGTTCCGTCGCCCGATGAGAGTCTTCGGCGGGGCGTTTTTGGGCGGGTTTCTTGGGGTCGGTCATTGTCGGGTCTCCGGCGAGTGATGTTCGCGTGTTCATCAACGCGATCACACAGTTACCTCCGGCTCCCGCGACAGGGAAGCGCAGAACGACATGATTCCTCCTGGTTTTCAGGGATTTTCGTCATGCCCGACCCGACGCCCGGCGGTCTGAACCCGAACGCGCTGTCCGTGGCCAATGCGGCCCGGTTGCTCACGAAAGTCTTTGGCGAGCCGGTGACGGAGGAGATGATCCGCAGCGACGTGTCGGCCGGGGCTCCGACGAATCGGGACGGCACGGTGGATCTGGTCCTCTACGCCGCGTGGCTGATCCGCGAGTCCGCGAAGGAGAACGCCGTTGGTGACTGACCCGCCGAAACTCCGGCCCAGCGAACTGTGTCGCCTGCTCAACTCCACACCCCTGGGCGAGGTGCTGAGCGAGCGGCAACTGTACCGCCACCGGACGCGAGCGGGCCTCCGCATCGGCGACAGTCGCCACGTCGATTTATTGCGTTAGGTCGCCTGGCTGGTGATCGACCGGCACACGCCGAAACCGCCCCCGAACCTCGACCCGTACGCGGCGACCAAGGAAAGATCCCATGCTCGCAACCGGGCGATTGCGCTCGCGGGTCGGGACATCGGCGCGCTGGCCCGACCCGCGGACCCCGCCGCCCGCACCCGCGCCGGCGGCGACTTTCGCTTCTTCTGCGACCGCTACTTCCCGCTGACGTTCCACCTGCCGTGGTCGCCGGACCACCTCAAGGTGATCGCCAAGATCGAGCAGGCGGTGCTCCGCGGCGGCCTGTTCGCGATGGCCATGCCTCGGGGAAGTGAAAAGAGCTCAATCGCTGAATGTGCTTGTCTCTGGGCCGTTTTGTACGGCCACCGGGAGTTCGTTTGCCTCATCGGCAGCGACGAAGGCCACGCCATGGACATGCTCGACGCCATCAAGATGGAACTCGACGGCAACGACCTTCTCCTGGCCGATTTCCCCGACGTGTGCCAGCCGATCCAGGCCCTCGACGGCATCGCCATCCGCTGCAACGGCCAGCTTTATCGCGGCGAGCGGACCCACATCGGCTGGACCGCTCGCGAGGTCGTGCTGCCCACCATCGTGCCCGAGGGGTGGCTCGACGACTCGGAGTTGCGTGCGTTCGTGCGGCCCGACGGCACGTCGAAGGCGGCGGGGGCGATCGTGAAGGTGGCCGGGATCACGGGCCGGATCCGCGGCATGAAGTACAAGCGGGCCGACGGCCGCACGGTGCGGCCCACGCTGGTGGTGTTGGACGACCCGCAAACCGACGAGAGTGCGCGGTCGCTGTCGCAGTGCGCGACGCGGGAGAGCATCCTCGCCGGGGCGGTGCTCGGGCTCGCCGGGCCGGGCAAGAAGATCTCCGGCATCATGCCGTGCACGGTCATCCGGCCGGACGACATGGCCGACGCGATCCTGAACCGCGACCGTCACCCCGAGTGGAACGGCGAGCGGACCAAACTCGTGTACGCGTTCCCCACGGATGACGTGCTGTGGAAGCAGTACGCCGAGGTCCGGGCCGAGAGTTTTCGCAACGGGCACGGCGGCGACGAAGGCACCGCATTCTACCAGGAAAACCGCATCGAAATGGACGCCGGTGCGGTGGTCGCCTGGCCCGAGCGGTTCAACCCGGACGAACTATCGGCGATTCAGCACGCGATGAACCTGAAGCTCCAGGACGAGGCGGCGTTCTTCGCCGAGTACCAGAACGAACCACTCCCGGCCGCGACCCCGCAGGACGACGAACTCTCCGTCGAGCAGATCGCCGGCAAGTTTAACCGCATGCACCGCGGCGAGGTGCCGGTCGGGTGCAGTTATCTCACTGCATTCATCGACGTGCAGGCCAACCTTCTGTTCTGGGTTGTCGCCAGGTGGGGGGACGACTTCACCGGATTCGTGCTCGACTACGGGGCGTACCCGGATCAGCACCGCGCGTACTTCACCCTGCGAGACGCCCGGCCCACTCTGGGAAACGTGCATTCTGCGGGCGGAGTCGAGGCAGCAATATTCGCCGGGCTGGAGTCACTCACCGCGAAGTTGATCGCTCGCCCGTGGCTCCGCGACGACGGGGCGGAACTTCGCATCGAACGTTGCCTCATCGACGCCAACTGGGGCTGGGGTTCGTCGACGGATGTGGTGTACCAGTTCTGCCGGCAATCCGCCCATGCCGGCGTCGTGCTCCCCAGTCACGGCCGGTTCGTCGGCGCGTCCTCGCAGCCATTCGCGGAGTACAAGCGTCGGCCCGGCGACGGCGTCGGTTTCCACTGGCGAGTGCCGAACGTGCAGGGAAAACGCAGCGTCGGCCACGTGCTGTTCGACACCAACTTCTGGAAGAGTTTCGTGCACACCCGGCTCGCGGTGTCGACGGGCGAGCCGGGGTGCCTGTCGATCTTCGGGGACCGTCCGGAACCGCACCGACTGTTCGCCGAGCATCTCACAGCCGAGTACCGCGTTCGCACCGAGGGACGCGGTCGCACAGTGGACGAGTGGAAGATGCGTCCGGACCGCAGCGACAACCACTGGCTCGACGGGCTGGTCGGCTGTGCCGTGGCCGCGTCGATGCAGGGAGATGTGCTCGGGGCCACGGGCGGACGCGAGCCCGCCAAACGCGGCCGTGTGAGCTTCCGCGAACTGCAGACGAAGAGTCGAAGGTCCTGACCGTCCCAATCCCGTCCGTCAACGTGCCGATCGCTAGGCGAAGGGCGTTGTGGACATCTCCTGGGGAGATGCTCCATGCCGCGCTACGAACCCGATTCTCTATCCCCCGATGAGCAGGTTCGCGAACTGGCCACCCTCCTGGCGAAGGGTCTGCTTCGTTGGTCGCAGGTTCAGAAGCCCGTGTCATCCGACACGTCGCTGCCCGTCGAAACGGTCGAGAATCCCCTTGAGCTTTCGCGGCAATCCTGGCTCAGTGTCCACTCGGGTGACGACCGATTCCTCGTGGAGACTTTTCGATGTCCACCGTGCCTCAACAATTGGCCGCTCTCGAACGGATGAGTGTGACCGACCTCCGCCGCCGCTACGCCGAGGTGTTCGGCGAGAGCACCAACGCCGGCAACCGCGTCTGGCTGATCAAGCGGATCGCCTGGCGGATCCAGAGTCTGGCCGAGGGGACGCTCTCCGAGCGGGCCTTGCGGCGGGCGGAGGAACTCGCCCGCGATGCCGACCTGCGGACCACCGTCCCGAAGTCCGCGGCCCCGGTGGCGACCGGGATCGTGCCGCGCTCCGCTACCGACGACCGACTTCCGCCGCCGGGCACCGTGATCACCCGCCTCTACAAGGGTCGGCCGCGGAAGGTGACGGTGCTTTCCAACGGGTTCGAGTGCGAGGGGACCGTCTATCCGACGCTCTCGGCCGCGGCCAAGGCGATCACGGGCTCGCACGTCAACGGGTTCGCCTTCTTCGGCCTCGCCCGGAAGGAGAGGGCATGAAACGCACCCCGCCCCCGAAGAAGGCCGCGGTCCGCTGTGCCATCTATACCCGCAAGTCCACCGACGAGGGGCTCGACCGCGAGTTCAACTCGCTCGACGCCCAGCGCGAGGCGGGCGAAGCCTACGTCAGGAGCCGGGCCCACGACGGCTGGCAAGTCGTACCCACCGCCTACGACACCGGCGGATTCACCGGCGGCAACATGGACCGGCCCGCCTTGAAACGACTGCTCGCCGACGTGGAAGCCGGCCGGATCGACGTGGTCGTGACCTACAAGGTGGATCGACTGTCCCGCTCGCTGCTCGACTTCGCCCGGCTGATGGAGACGTTCGACAAGCACAATGTTGCATTCGTTTCTGTCACGCAGAGGTTTGATACAGCGACCTCAATGGGCCGACTGGTGCTCAACGTCCTGCTGAGCTTCGCCCAGTTCGAGCGGGAGATCATCTCGGAGCGGACCCGCGACAAGATCGCGGCGACGCGGCGGAAGGGAAAGTGGTCGGGCGGCCAACCGCCACTTGGCTACGACGTCGACCCCGTCGCCCGGCAACTGGTGATCAACCCTGCCGAGGCCAATCGGGTGCGGGCCATCTTCGAGATGTTCCTCGAACACGGTTCGCTGATGCCGACCGTGACGGAACGCCGCAAGCGGAAGTGGGTCGGCAAGCGCTGGACGAAACGCGACGGCCAGGAGGCGGGCGGTGTGGCGTTCGACCGCACCGGGTTGTACCGCCTGCTGACCAACGTGGTGTACGTCGGCAAGCTGCGCTATAAGGACGAGGTCCACCCGGGCCGACACGACGCGATCGTGTCCGAAGAAACGTGGCAACAGGTCCAGGACATTCTGCACGGGAACGGCCGGGCCGGCGGGGCGTTCGTTCGCACGAAATCCGGGGCGATGCTCGCTGGGATCCTGCGATGCACGCCTTGCGACAGTGCGATGTCGCCGAGCTTCTCGACCCGCGGCTCCCGGCAGTACCGCTACTACGTCTGCAGTAAGGCCCAGAAGAACGGGTGGTGTACCTGCCCGTCCAAGTCGATCCCCGCCGGCGAGATCGAGGCGTTCGTCGTCGACCAGGTCCGCCGCGTCGGCCGCGATCCGGACCTGCGCGCCGCCGTGCTCGCCGAGGCGGACCGTGAGCGGCGACGCCGGCAGGACGAACTCGACGCCGCGGCGGCCGCGGTGTCGGCGGAACTGGCCACGGCCCACACTCGGCTCCGGACGCTGGCCGCGTCCGCCAAACCGGCGGCGATCGACGAACTCGCCGACGAGCAGCAGCGGATCGCCCGGCTGGAATCCCGTCGCCACGAGATCGACCGCGATCGGCAGGAGCTCGACGCGACCGCAATCGATCCGGCGGCCGCAGTCGAAGCCCTGGCGGCGTTCGACCCGGTCTGGGAGTGCCTCACCCCGCACGAGCGGGCCCGGGCCATCGCCCTACTCGTCGAAACGGTCGGGTACGACGGCAGCACCCAGCGGGTTGTCGTCCGCTTCCGCCCGACCGGCCTGCGTTCCCTCACCGAAGAATTCCTCACCCCGGAGCCCGCATGACCCCGCCGACCATCGAAGCAACCGTCCATTTGCCCGCCGCGGCCACCGCAAGGCGGTCCGGTCCGTCCCCCGAACTGCTGCCCGCAGGCCGCGTCCCCCGGGTCGCCCGCTTCCTCGCCCTGGCGATCAAGCTCGAGACCTTGGTCCGCGATGGGGCTGTCGAAAACTACGCCGAACTTGCCCGCCTCGGCCACGTCACCCGCGCCCGCGTCACGCAGATCCTCAACCTGCTCTCCCTCGCTCCCGCCATCCAGGAGGAGGTCCTCTTCCTGCCGCCCACCCTCCGCGGCCGCGACCCGGTTATCCTCCGCGACCTGCTGCCGATCGCCGCCGAACGGGACTGGAAAATCCAGAAAAAGTTGTGGCGCGAGCTCATCACGAAACGAAGGATTTCGTTCGCCAACTGACCTGGGACCGACGAAAACGTGCCCCTGCTGACATCGCGCCGGAGGGGTGAACGCGGGTATACACCACCCCGCCCGCACGACGCGGGTCCTCGATCCATCAGGAGCACCACCGACCCGAGTTCCCCCGATGTCCACCGTCCGCTTCGCACCCTTCGCCCGGCCCGAGATCATTCGGTCCATCGAGCCGCGCCGGCTCGCCCGGTTCCTCGAACCCTACCGCCAGGAACTGGCTGCCCGCGGACTCAAGCTGCCGACTGAACCGGCGTTCGCCGGTGCCGTGGGTGAGCAGCTCGAATGTCGGTGGAAAACGAACCATGCGACAATCGTCCCGCTCGGCGACTGCAACTCATTGCACATCAACACGTAACAACGACCGCACGCCGAACTGATCGACATGCTATCGTCCAATATATCGGGAAACACAAGCTCTCCGGTGTGTCGGTTCTCCGAGGAATCCACGTACTTCCGGCCGCCATACCGATAGTAAAGACGCTTACCCCGGTGCCGTCGGACTTGCCTACGGCGACCCGATTCGCGAGATTGTCGATCTCATTTTCGGTCGGGTCCGGATGCGAATTACCGGGACGCTTGCTACCCTATATAGTAGTCTCGAACAGCCGTCGAGGCGTTCCCGTGCGTTCGATCCTCGTACTGCTGCGGCCACGGCGCAAACCTGACGGGACTTCACTCTGGGAAGCGTTCGCCGTTTCTCGGAGTTCTGGCAAGGTGACGAACCGTGGCCTCGACATTCGGGAGGGCTCGGCATGAGACTCACGTCCGCCATCGTCCGTACCAGGATCGCCAGATCGGCACCGGTCCCGTCGCCGACCCACATGACCACCGCCGCCTGAATATCCTCCTCAATCGGCTCGACGAACGGAACCGTTCACAGCGCGGCGGGTAGGTGGCATACATCTGAACGAAGAGCAACTTGGGGAAGGATGTTTTTTGATGGGACTCGAACAGTTTTCCCCAGAGTCTGGTTCCGTCACCCAGTTCTTCGGCCAACTTCGCACGGGCAGTCCTGCAGCCGCCGAGGCTCTTTGGGCGCGATTTTTCCCGCGGCTCGTGGCACTGGCCCGCAAGTCGCTAGCGGGTCGACCGCAGCGGGTCGCGGATGCCGATGACGCTGCGCAAAGTGCGTTCGCTTCGTTCTGCCTACGCGTGCAGGCCGGGGAATACGAAGTCGGCAACCGCAGCGACCTCTGGGTTCTCCTTGGCGTAATCACAGCTAACAAGGCCCGGATGCAAGCCCGGCAGGAGGCGGCTGCGAAACGCGGCGGCGGGCGAGTGATTGGCGAGGGTGCTCTCGCGCGGTCGGACGGCTCGCCACTACCACTTGATGAGGCGGCCATTCTGACACCCGCTAACTTCGACCTCCACTGCGAGGAACTCCTCAGTCAACTCGAACCGGATCTCCGCGAGATCGCCGTCTTGCGTCTACTCGGTTACCGCAACTGCGAGGTCGCGGAGATGCACGACTGCACGGAACGGAAGATCGAGCGGAAGCTCAACTTGATTCGCCTCCGTTGGCAAGCGGCGTGGTCGGGCGACGCCGTGTGAAAGAACGCGTCCACCGCCGCGACAGTCTCCGGATTTCTGAACGCATTCCGCCAATCGCAGTTTTGTTGGAAATTCCTGTCGGGAGCGGGGCTCGTTCTGCAATGTACGGGTTAAGGACCCCGAAACCTTCGCCGTTCAAGAAACGAACATGCTTCCCGCGAGGCGAAGGACGGCCAGAGGTACCGGGCGATCGCGTTGGCTGGACCGCGCTAAGACACGAAGATCTATTGTTCTTGCCCCCATCTCCTCGTTGGGGACCGGGGGTGAAGGGTCGACTTCACCTAACCCCAACGATCTGGAGTGGCTTGAAGCGAAACTTCACCCCCGGCCCGTCTCCCCAACGGGGAGAGGGGAGCAAGAACAATAGATCTTTGAGGCCGGTCGGAGGTAAAGAAAGTGTCATTGGGCTGGAAGCCGGTGCCACCCAGATGTCAATCTCGACCGCTAGCAGAATAAAACCATACTCGAACCGAATTCTTCCGCTGGGATGAATAACATGATTCCGGCTGACCCGACCCTTTCCGTTGCCGAGCGGGTGGACGCCGCCTGTGACCGCTTCGAGGCGGAATGGAAGGCGGATTGCAAGCCACGCATCGAAGAGTTCGTCGCTGGCGCACCGGAAACCGACCGGGAAGAACTTTGGCGAGCCCTTCTACTTCTCGAACTCGAACTCCAGGCGAGTTCCGAGGTCGATAAAACGTTCAACCTGAGCGTTGTCCGGTCAGATGGCAAACCAGCCCAGGAGTCTCTCGTCGATCCCCCGCGGCGCGTCGAGCCGTCCGTCGACAAGGTCGGCCGGTTCGAAATTCGCGGCGTGCTCGGGTCCGGAGCCTTTGGAAAAGTTTACCGGGCGTTCGACCCGCACCTCAGCCGCGAGGTGGCGGTCAAGGTGCCGCTGAAGACGACGTTGAAAACGGATAAAGAACGGTCCCGATTTCTGGAAGAAGCACGCTGCGCCGCAAACATCAACCACCCGAACATCTGCCAGGTTCACGAGGTCGGGGAGTCGGACGGCCAACCGCACATCGTGATGGCGTTGGTCCGCGGTTTGTCACTCTCGGACGCAATCAAGTGCCGCAAGGAACCGTTCCCCGAGAAGCAGGTCGCCCGGATCGTCCGCAGGATCGCCTTGGCGCTAGTTGCGGCACACGACAGCGGGGTCGTTCACCGCGACTTGAAGCCCGCCAACGTGATGCTCGACCGAGAGCGGGAGGATATCGTCGTGATGGATTTTGGGCTGGCCCGCGGTCCGAAACTCGCCGACGCCCGTGGCACGCAGAGCAGGGTCATCATTGGAACCCCGTCGTACATGTCACCGGAACAGGCTCGCGGTGACTCCAAGGCAGTCGGACCCGCGAGCGACATCTTCAGCCTGGGCGTGATCCTCTACGAACTGCTCTCGGGCAAACGGCCGTTTTTGGGGACAACGATCGAGGTGATCGGGAAAATTCTGCACGTCGAACCCGAGCCGCCCTCCCGGCATCGGCCGGGGATCGACCCTCGGTTGGACGCAGTTTGTCTCAAGGCGATGGCGAAAGACCCGACTGCCCGGTTCTCCACGATGAAGGAGTTCGCGGCGGCGATCGACGCCGCGCTAAACGCCCCGGGCGCACCAGGCCCGGCAGTGGAAACGGCCAAGGCAAACGCCACTCGCCTGGAGGGAGATGTGCAAAGCACCCAGAGCAGCAATGATCTCGCCGAGGTCTTCGCCGCTCTTCCGGACGAGCAATCGCGGTACAAAACCGCAGCGGCGGTCGAGGCCGCGACTGGGAAACGACGCAGGAGACGTTGGGTGTTCGTCGCCATCGGGCTGGCGATGGCCTCGGGGTTCGCGGTCCTCGGCGGTATCGCGTTCTTCGGCGGCACGCCGACCGCCACGGTGCGGATTTCCACCGATGTGGATTGGAACGATGAGACTCTGTCCTTCTTCCTCGGCGGTAAAAGGGTCTCCGCAGAATCCCTGCAAGCGCCGATTGGGTTAAAGGTTGGTACTCACGAACTGATCGTCAGACGAGATGAGCAGATCGTCCACAAATTCATGTTCACCGTCAGCCAGGACGCCGAGCAACGCATCGAACTGAAGGAAGAACCACGCCCGAGCGGGCTGCCACCGAGCGAGCTGCCACCGAGCGGGGCGGAAACGCCCGCGCTGGCGAAGGATCGCGAAGTCGACGAGGCCCCGACGGTGTACCCGATGGCCATCCTCGGGTTCGAAGAGCGGGGAGCCGGGGCCAAAGACTACGGCGCGAAGGTCGCGGATCTCCTGTTTGCCAAGCTGGCCACCAAACCCGACCTGTTCCTGGTCGACCGGGCCGACCTGAAGAAGGCGCTCGAAGAACAGTCGCTGAACCTCAGCGGTGGGGTCAAGGCCGATGAAGCGGTCAAGGTCGGGAACCTGACCGGGGCCAAAATCCTCGTCACCGGGTCGGTCATCCAGGTGGACAAGCGAATCGTCCTCGTAGCCAAGGTGATCGGGACCGAGACTACGCGAGTCCTGGCGGCGTCTGCCGAGGGCAAGGCGGGAGACGACGTCGGACCGATTGTGGACAAGTTGGCCAAGGAAGTGTCGGATGTCGTCACCCAGCAGATCGAGAAACTCCTTCCCAAACCGACCGCGCCCGAAGATCGAGTGGCCGTGATCAAGGAAAAGCTCGGGAAGGCGACTCGCCCGGTGGTCGTGGCCACAATCACCGAACGGCACGTCGGCAGGCCGACAATCGATCCCGCCGCCCAAACCGAACTCGCAAAACTCCTGCTGGAAACCGGCTTTGAAGTGCTCGACGCAGAAGCGGCGGGGCGGAATCGGGCCGATGTGGAGATCATCGGGGACGGGTTCAGCGAAGCGGTGGGCCGGGTCGGAAACCTCGAGAGCGTACGGGCCCGGCTGGAAATCAAAGCGGTCGACCGAAAGACCGGGAAGCTACTGGCGTCCGACCGCCAGACGGTCGTAGTGGTCGACGTGGCGGAGTTGGTGGCCGGGAAAACCGCTCTCCAACTGGCGGCCGATCAAATCGCCGAGCGGGTGCTTCCGAAGCTCGTGGCCAAAGCGAAGTAAGGATGAAGTCTGGCCTGTTTCCACACTCGATGGATCGGGTCCACTTCGCTGCGGATCGGATGTTTGTCGACTCTCGCCGAGGATCGCGATATGTCCCGTGCCGCATTCGTCGCCGTCGTGCTCCTTGCCCTTGCCGGGGTTCCGGCCGCGGCCGCCGAGAAGCCGGCGGTCGTCATCGTACCGACACGGGCAATCGGGAACGTATTCGGCGGTCAGGAAGTGGAGTACCGACTGAGGGTCGACGTAAAGAACGCCTGGAAGGGCCGGTTGATCTGGCGACTCTCCGCCGGACAACGCTCGGTGGCGGCAGGGGAGGTCGAAGTTGACTCGACGCCGGAAAAGCCGGCCGTCGTTCCGATCGCACTACCCGTTCCCCCGATCAGAGATGATGGGGCCGCGATCTCCCTCAAGCTGACCGCGACACTCGTCGTCGCAAGGGCGGGCAAGCCGGATGCAACCTGGGAAAAAGACGTCTGGGTCTTTCCGAAGAACCCCTTCGCCGACCGGACCGAGTGGCTCAAGAGTCTCAAACTGACCGTATTCGACCCACCCGGGGCCACGGTGAAGGCTTTGAACGCATTGAGCGTTCCGTTCGAGGAGCAGGCGAACGCGGCCGGGCTGGCCGACCTTACGGGCGGAGTGTTGGTGATCGGTGAGGGGGTGTCGCTGAAAGAATACCCGGGTATGGCCATGCCTCTCGTGAAGGTGGCCTCGCGTGGAGTCACGGTTTTAATTCTCGCACCGGCAAACGGGGAACTGGCGGTCCCGGGAGTTGGCGAGACCGACCGACCGACCGACTTGACGTTCCGCGACGACCCGGTCCGAAGTCTAGACAAGCGTCTCGACCCGAGCCCTCTCTCGGTCGCTCGGCTGACGGTCCGCAAGAGCGAAGACGGCGGGGTCGTTGGGGTGGTGCCCGGCAAAGCCGGAGATTGGCCGTGGGTCGAGGCGAAGCTTGCCGGCTCCGGCCGGTGGATGTACTGTGGGTACGCGATAATCGAGAAATGGGACGAAAGTCCGACTGGCCGGTTCCTGTTCTCTCGGACCCTCGAGCACCTGACCAAGGGTCGGTCGAATGCCGACGAGTGACGGTCCTCTATCCGAAACGAAGAAGGACCCACTCGGACGTTCCTGCTCATTGCGGCGACGATGATCCTGGCCGGGGTTGCAACTCCTTGGATGGCCGACCGAAATCGCCGAGCGAGTGCTTCCGAAGCTCGTGGCCACAGCGAAGTGAGGATGAAGTCCGAGCCCACCGGTCTGTGGGTGTCTCTAGTTTTTCCATCCGGGCGAGGGCGGACATGAGACGGAGCTTCGCAGCGGTCGGGCTGATTATGTGGGTATGTGTGCCTGCCCACGCGGCGGACGCGATGCGGCTGGCCGTCGTTCCGTCCCAGGCTGCCCGGGCGACGGGGCTCGCCGATCTGCTCGCCCTCGAACTCGCCAAGGCCGAGGGCGTCGAACTCGTGGAACGCGACGCTATCCGCACCGTGGCGGCCGAAATCGCCCTGACGAAAACCCTTGGCACCAAAGCCGTCGCCGACCGCCGAGCCCTCGGGGTCGCCCTCAAGGCCGACGTGCTGGTCTGCCTCGACGCTGATGGGCCGAGCGCCGTCCGCGTCGTCGTCTGCGATAGCCGGACCGGGATCCGTCTCGGCACAGCGGTCGTGCCGGTCGGGGACAAACCCGACGAGAAGCCGAAGGCCGACCTGGCCCCCACCCTGGCCGCCTTCGTGCTCGACCTCCGCGCCCGCTTCCCCAACGGGGTGATCGCGGCGGTCGGCCTGACCCCGTTCGCGTGCGGTAACCTGACCCACGAGTTCGACCACCTCGGTCGGGTCTACGCCGACCTGTTGGGGGAAGCGGTTTCGGCCCGGTCTGGAATCGCCGTGCTGGAACTGGAGGAAGCCCGTGCGATTCAAGTCGAGCGGACCTTGACCGGAGATGGGAAAGCAGCCCTGACCGCAGCGTTCGTCGACTGCGAGTACACGGTCACTCGGGAGAAGGAGAAGGGAAAAGGAAAAGAGACGGAACCTACGGTCGCGCTGCGGGTCCGGGTGACGACGGCGGGCGGGGATCGTCCGGAGGTCAGGAAGGCTGGCGTTCCGCTGGTTCAGGTGGGGGCGGTTCTTCGCGGCGAGGCGGCGGACGCGGTGGTGGCGGCGGTCGCCACGAAAGGGACATCGTTGCCGGCGGACAAGCAGTTCGCGGCCCTGGTCGCCCGAGCCGACCGCTTCGCCCGGGTCGGAGCCTTCGAGACTTCCGCCCGCATCCGCGAGGCCGCCGTTCTCGTCGACCCCACTGCTCACGCCCAACGAAAGTTGCTGATGGAAGCATACGCCCGGGTCGGGGCGTGGGAGGGCAACCGAGTGCCCATCCGTGAGCGATACGGCTCGGAGAGAAAACAGGTCGTCGATCCCGAAGGGGTTGCTCGGGAGGTTCTGGAAGGCCAAGTGCGGCTGACCGACTGGCGACACTCCCTTGATCACCTGGAGGTTTTGGTGCGAACGGGCCAGGTCTCCCTGAAAGAAGCCCTGGATGGCTACGTCCGAGCGAACGGTCAGCTTGGGACGGGGGTTCGGCTCGTTGGGACGGCCGAGTCGGCCGCGATGGCTAACGCTCGAGAGTTCCAGATCGAGTTCGTGCGGCACGTTTTCCCCTCGATGGGTCGACTCAAACCCGGAACCGCACCACGCAACGTAATTTTCGTGCCGAACCAAAACTGGGAGTACGCCCTGTTCAACTCGGTCGTCCGTCGCCCAGACTATCAAAGAAAAATCGAAGGTGGGACCGTCGTCACCCGCACGAACTTGACCCGAGCCGACCTGGACTTTGGGCTGGAGGCCCTCCGGATGCTTCCGGACACCGAACGATACCCGGACGGGTCAACGGTCGGCATGGCCATCGGTGAATTCGTGCAGGCGATGGCCATTCGCCAGGAGGGTTCGGATCGCTACATCTCCCAGTTCACCGAGGACGACGCGGACGCCGCGCTGAAGGCACTGGAGGCGAGTTCGCGCCCGATGATCGCTCAATACGCGCGATTGGGCCGAGCCTGGTCCGCCTGGGAGAAAGGGGGGAAGACCCCGGCCCTCGCCGACGCCGTCCGTCGGGCTGCCGACGACTTCACGGCCGTGGTCACGGCCGGGCAGGAGCGGGTGATGGCGGGGCACGAGGTGGCCCGCGTCCACCAACGGATCGGCTTCGGGGACGACACTCAGCACCGCTTTGCAGTGAAAGGGCCTCTTCTGTCTGCACCCGCTCGCAGTCACAAGCCGATCGAAATTCAGGTCCGCGACGTGTCGGGCAAGGAGCAGCCGCTCTCGGCTTATAAATTCCCCTCAGCCGACCCGCTGCCCCGCAGCATGAACCCTAAGTTTGTCTGCTGCGGGGAAGGGCTCGATATCTACCTCACGCAGGCTGCGGTGTACGCCCACCGGGTGGCGGGCCGGTTCGACGAGGTCGTAGTCGACCGGGGTGCGGACTTTGTGGAAGTGGTGTGGGACGGAAAGGCTGCCTGGGTGTCGTCCCGGCGGAAAGGATTGTGGATCATTGGTCCTTCCGGCGATGTGGTGGGTCAGGTCAACGCAGGAGACCTTCCACCAGCCGACAAGGCTATCGATCTGCTGCCCCTGGCTCCAGGACGCGTGATCGCAAGCGGGGCGTTCGGCGAACACAGCCGGGCCTGGGTAGCTCTGGTCGAACGCGGGCCAGCCGACGAGATCAAAGTCCGGAAGTTGCATGAAGCCAAGCGGGTCTGGTCCGAGGCCACGGACGCGATGTCATCGGCCGTTGACACGGCCTGGACGTTCATGCCGGGCGGATTGGCTCCACTCCCGGACGGCGGTGTCATCGTCTTTCGGCATGCCCACGTTCCGACAGTGCAGACCGCTGCGTCGAACCGATTCTCCGATCAGCTGTTGCGGCACCCGCTCCGGATCGATCCGACCCAACCGGGGGCTACCATCTACCGACCTGGACCCGCGCTGTCCTCGGAACTCGCGCGAGGCGTCGTGCCGGACAACTATCTTGCGAACGGAACACTGATTTGTGGGCCGATGTTCATCGCCCCACAGGAGAAACTCCTCCCGAACGGCCTCCCGAGCCTCACGACGTGCCAGTGCAACAACCAAGTTGTTCCACACGGAGGAAAACTGTATTTTCGTACCGATCAAGACCCTGCTCGCGGCAGTCTGAGGTCCTGGTTCCGCGTCGACTCGGCGACGTTCCGAACCGAGTGGCTCGGTTACGAGGCAGACGCATATGGGCATCGGCTGTCGGTTTCGGCCCACTTGGGTTTGGTCGTGTGGTCCGAGCACAGCCGGAAGTTCTATCAGGTTGATCCGACAATCCTTTTGAAAACCGACGAAGCGGTCGTAGTGCCACGGCAACCTGCGAAACCCGGTCCCGCCGTCCAAGTGCGAAAGCACCCGGATGGGCGATTAGAGGTGTTCACCGAGTACGGTTGGCTCAATGGCCGCCCCGAGAAGCCAGGAGGGGACAACTTGATTGCGACGGTCGGGCCGCGTGTCGATAAGTCGCCGGCAGAAACTCGAGCTTTGCAGATGGGTATCGCCGCCCTCATCTCGAACCCAGACGCCCGAAAAGCAATGGGGTTGACCGCCGAGCAGTGGAAGAAACTGCAGCCGTTCTGGGAACCGTACTCGAAAGCGTGGGAGATCCCGAACGCGGCTTCGAGGGCGCTCGAACTGTTTCGGGCATACGACACAGCCGACTTGGCATCGAAGGCCTCCGCCGAGAAGGCGTTCCTGGCTCACATGGCGGCGTACCAGACGGGTATCCTCAAAGAACTGGACAACGTTCCCGCCCATGTCCGGGCAATCCTCACCTCTGCTCAGTTCGACGCCGTACTCGAGTTATCCCACGGCGTGCTTTACCTGGGCGGTCGGAACTGAGTTGAGCCAGCCCACGCGGCGGACGCGAAGCGAGCTCGACGGACAATTATTGACATTAAAACTTATAAACAAATCATTTGACTTCTTGTCTGCAACCCTCGCCTCGCAAGCTCGGGCGTGCCTTTCCACGCTCTGGTCACATTTTTGACTCGGCGGGATAACACCGACTCCCGAGCGGCACACCTTGGCCCCGGATTCACAGGCCATTTCCCCGCCCTGTGGTGTGACCGACAAGTTCCCGATGGGGGTGAACATGAACAAGAGGCTGACGCTCCGGGCCACCCAGCAGCACGGGCAGGCGTAAGTGGCCGGGCCTCCCTGTACACCACAAGGTTTGAGCAACTCTCTCCTCGGATAACCGCTTGAGAGGTGCCAGGTCTTCTTGACCAGGACTTCGCGGGTGAAGGCGTCGTCCAGGACGCGGGCGTAGCCGATCAGTTGCTTGTAGTGACCATCTCTGTTTCCGCAGATGGGTAGTCGGTACTCGGATGGGGTCTGTTCGTCAGGCAGTCGGAGCCTCCGGTGGAGGTGTGATTTTCAGGGAATAAGGGTCCTCCAGGGGTACGTCCTGCCCGCTGCCCGGTTCCTCGGCGTTGGGCTTTGGCCTTCCTCTTCCTGCGGCAACAACCACAGGAGTATGCCGACCGCAAGCTGCTCGTGGTCCGCTCAACGGCTTGACCGCACGCGATACAAACGCAACGCCAGTTGCGGTTACCCTTCGCGTCATGGCCCAGGAGCTGGGCCACGAGCAGAAGCCCGAAGAGCCGACCAGCGACGTTCGTCAACTTCTGCGGCAGGTTCCTTTCCTGCGGAGGCCCGTGAACACGACCACCACCGGCCCTGTCGCTTGCGACGGGGCCGGTGGTGGTCGTGTTCACGGGCTGTTCCTGTTTCTGATCTCTGTTTTGTCAGTGCCTTCCGGTACTGGTGTCGATTATGTGTTGTTGGTGGTGGTCGCTGGTGGTTTTGTTACTTGGTATCTGATGTTATTGGTCTGGTTACTAGAATAAGTGTTTGTTTATGGTTTCGGATTATTTTTTCTTGTTTGTTCTGTGTGTGTCCAGGTCCACTTCCCGTCCCGTCCCCCACCCGCCCTCACTCTTGCTTCGGTAGAGGGCCACCTGCGGTATGGGTTCACGGGTGAAGTCTGGTCCCGGCGGCGACTGTCTTCTGTTATTTTGACATCCGTGCTCGCCCTCGGCCTCCGCGTATAGCCTCGGCCCCGGATGACAGGCATTTGTTGCGGACGCCGACCTGTCGGCACTTCTGCAGCGAAACGGGGCTGCACTCCCGATTAGCCATACCCCGCAGGCGAAGTATCTCTATCGCACCGGCGTGCTTCTTGGAGCCGCGATCCTGACCACCTAACCTGGTTCCAGCTGTGCGGCGTTCGCGTGCAACCCGCGGTCTTGGCCGTACCGGTATGCCGTCGTTCCGGTGGTCGAATCAGCCCTTCATCCACCGCAGCAAAGGCCAGATCCAAATCCCCCGCCAGATCACCCGTTCGAGCCTAGTGTAAACGAAGGAGGGGCCTTCGACGAAGGCCCCTCGGTGACGCCGCCTTGCTCGCGAAATTGGTGTCACCGCGTCACCGCGTCACCGGCTTCCGAATCTCCTCGATGAGATCAACGTCGGACGTGGTGCTTGCAGCCCTCTTATCCTCCTGGTTCTGCGGAGGGTCAGCAAGAACGCCGACCGCAGTAAGGGCGACGTGGCGGTCGGTTGACCACCTCCAACAGCCGCCCCCTTTCACGAAGGGTAGGCGAAGGCAAAGAAACTTAAATATACTTATTACCGTCACAATCCGCCATTTCGAGCCCTTACCAGCGAGGGGAGACAGGCGACTCCCTCGCGAAGAGCGGTGGGCTCCGACCCAGCCTTCAGTCTCGACCGCGATTTGTCCGCGATACCGTTGAAAACGGACGCAAACCGAGTAACATCTCACTGTCCCGCTCGCTTGCCTCAGTGTTCCTGGACGCGGACGAATCGCGGACAAGGTAAGGAAAAACGACGTTTTGCACCCATAGCTCAACTGGATAGAGCATCGGTCTACGGAACCGAAGGTTAGTGGTTCGAATCCACTTGGGTGTACTTAGGGCCGCAACGACTTACGTCGAGCGGCCCTTTTTCTTTCCCCCCACCTGTACCCTGATTTTTAGGGTACAGGTACGCCCGGCTCAGCCGGCGGGCTTCTCGCCAGAACTTTTCTCCTTCCCCGCAAGTACCGACCGCAGCACCTCGGCGTCGCTCTGGACGTTGCCGGGGGCGTAGTGCTTGCGGGTCGTCTCCCACGACGCGTGACGCATCACCCGGCAAATGACGAGCGGCGGAACTCCCGCTTCACGCAGACGATCGCCGCAGGACCGGCGGAGGTCGTGGGCCGTCGCGTACTTGATTGGCCGTCCGGTGCGTTCGTCCGCGGGCTCCACCTCGACACCCGCTGTCTCCCCGATCCGGGCGATGACCTTCCCGACCCACTCGGCCTCCGGTCGCCGCGGTTCCGCCTTCCGCCCCAGTTTGAGCTGGAGCGAAGCGGGGTTGAACACCCACCCCGTTCGTTGCCCCTCGGGCGTCTCCAGCAGGACCGCCTCGAACCACGGCAGCAGGGGGATGTTTTCCTCCGTGTCGTTCTTTTGCAGGGCCGCGGGGATGTCCAGGACCGGGTGCCGCCCTCCCTTCCACACCGGGCGGATCGTTCCTGGGCTGTCCCACGAGACGTGCATCAGTTCGTCCAACCGCAGGGCGGACTCCCAAAGCCCGCGGAGGACGTGCCGCCACGACTCCGCGGCCTCGTCGCCGACCACCCCGGCGGTCGCGTCGAGCATCCTCTGGAACTCGGCCGCGGTGATCGGCCGCCCTTTCATGGCCTTCTGCTTCGGCGTCTTGATCTTCCGCAGCTTCGGGGCGGTCGGGAGCCAGCCCTGGAGGTACGCCCAGTTCATGACCGAGAGGACGCTGTTCATGTAGCCGCGGACGGTGTGGGTCGAGCGGGGCTTGTTCCGCCGGCTCTGTTCCCCGGCGAGGAGCCGGGCCTGGAGCCGCTGGAGGGCGTTGGGGTCGGCGACGTCGGCCAGGGTCTTCGGCTTGAGGATCCGCTCGGCGAGGTCGAGGCGGCTCTCGGTGTGAACGGTCGTGCTGTCCCGCACCGTCGCCAGGTGGAGGGTCCGGTACTGTTCGCGGAAGTCGTCCCACGCCATGTCCGGGCCGGCGGGCTTCTCCCGGCCGGGTCGGGCATCGATGCCGAGGAGGAATTTGGCCTCGAGCTCGGCCTTCATCCGGGCGGCGTCGCCTTCGTCCCGGCTGCCGACGGAGACGCGAACCGGGCGGTGCTCGACGGGGCAGACGTACCGCAACTGGAAGGGGCGGCCGGCCGGACGCGCGATGAGCACCTTGGGAACTGGCTTCGGTGGCTGGGTCGGCTTCTTCACGATCAGCGGCCTCCTCGACAGGTTCGGACGCAGTCGTTACCCCTGTGGGGTCGCGTGGGCCTTCCCGGCCGTGCCGCGGACGTAGTCGATCCAGTCGCGGCCGTGGATGTAGCCGTGCTTGTGGACGTAGTAGACTTTCAAGCCGGCCCTGCGGGCGGAACGAAGTGTGGCCGCCGTAATCCCCAGGCGGCGGGTGAAGGCATTGAGGGTGTAGAGCTCGTCGGGGTTGATGACCCCGATCGTGTCGTCCTGTGTCGGCATGAGCGTCTGCCCGAGCGGTGTGATGAGTTCCCACACGCAGCAGGACCATTCGTGGGCAACTGAGCGGGAGGCGGCGACGGCATCGCAAGTCGTTCAGACACAAGCTGTTTCGCGCGCAGGAGAAATCGCCGCCGGCATTCGTTCGAGGCGTCGGAAGTGAATATTCGGCTGATCCCAGTTAGTCGTCTTGCTCGTCCTCAACAATCGCGTCTACGTCGGCCGACCCATCCTCGTACCGCTTCAGAATCCCCTTCTTGAGGATCGCTCCGGACACACATAGCCGTCGGTACTCGGACATGCCTTCCTTATAGAGTCCTAACATCGCTCGGCTGACGCTGGGCTGGCTCCACCCGCCACCGACGAGAGCCGTCATCCGTGCGGAGATCTCGGTGACGGTCAACGGCTCCTTCCCGTGCTTCTTGTGGTGGTCAAGCAAGAATGGGATCAAGATGCGGTTCTTGTCCTTTGTCTTGTCCTTCGACGCCTTCGGTTTCCTGGCCGCCTCCGCTTTCGCCACGGAGCGGAGTTGCCGCTCTTCCATCGCGGCAGCCTTGATGGCCCGGTACTCTGGACTGTCGAGCACGTCTGGATGACCGTACACCTGCTTCGTCGGGTTGAGGAACCACATTAACGCCTGGTGAGCGGTCTCCGTGATCAGCGGCGTCGGTCGCCAGGTCATCCCCGGCGGTGGCAAGAAGACGTTGTCTTTGCGGAGGTGGCGGAGAAAGGGCCTGATCGCCTCATACGCCGCCGCGAAGTCGTCATCCCAGGGGTCGGCGAGCCACTCAGGGGGCGGACAGCCCTCGTGCCCGTTCAGCCGGATGTCGATTTCCGACTTGCGAACGTGTTCCCAGAACGTTTCGAAGAGTAGCTTCTCGTTGTTCGCCATCAGGTAATGATATCCTAACTCGCTGCACGATTCACGACTCGACTCGGCGGAAAGAGGGCGTCATTGACAAGACAAAAATGGTGTCCTTCTGGTTTTGATTGCTGCTTCGACTTCTGTCATTTTGACATTTCCGATTTCAATATCTCGATTTCGATCACGATGTCGTGAGCCATCAGCTTGTTCGACACGTGCGGGTTCGGCTTCCACTCGGCACGCCGGATCGCCTTGATTCGGTACCAGATGTCGGCGTCAAACTCCTTCCTGGTCATGGCTTCCCGCCACCGTTTCGCTTCCGCCGGGTCGAGCTTCACGGTCCCCAAGAGGGCACACTCGTCCTGGACCGCCAGCGGCACCGCCTGGCTCTTGTCGAACCGAGCGAGCCACAGGTGCAGGGTGACCGAGTAGACGCCCGACTGGAAGTCGTACTTCCCCGGTTCGAGGACGCCGTTGCGGACGGACAGGAGGCCGACGCTGAGGAAGGCCGGGTTCGGGCGGGCGGAGGTGAACCGGGTCACGTAGACCTGGCCGTCCTGCTCCTTGAGCCGGAACTCGTCCGTAACGAGGTCGCGAATCTCGGCGGCGAACGGACTGATGTCGCTTTCCTTCCCCTTCCCGAGCTCGGGGGCTTCGAGACGCCTGGCGGCCGCGATGGCCTGTTTGAGCTTTTCCTCTTCCGTTCGCGACGGCTTGTCGGGAACGTGTTGGCTCGGCCCGGGATTGACGACCGCCGGCGGCTCCGGGCTCCGTTGCGATGTCGGCTTCGCGACGGTCGGCGGGGAACTCGAAGCGGGCTGCGATGCGACTTTCGGGGCGGCCGCTTGGTGCCAGTCCGACCGCGGTGGGTCCGCAAACAGAAGTCGCACGGCGACCGTTGCGGTCACGGCGGAGACGACACCGAGGCCGGCCACGGCAATCAACAGCACCCCGGTTCGACGCGAGGGATTCTTGGCCGCGGGATGCTCCCTTCCGGTGGGTTCCGCGGGTGTGACGGGGCGGCTCTCGGACAGCCGGCGTGCGACCGGAATGCGGCCGGCGGTCACCTCGGCTCCGCAGCGAGGACATCTCGCCGTCGGTGATGCGAACCCCTCGGGAACGCGGATTCGGGCCTGGCAGCCGGGGCACACGCTCACTCCAGCCATGACGGCCTCCGGGCGGGGGATATTCGGAAAGGATGGGACGGTGCTGACGCGGTGCTCCGACGCATTCTCGCGGTTCCCGCTGCCGGCTCGGTGGGCAGCGGGGAGGGGCGAACGGTTTACCCGACCCGAAACGCCGGCCGCAACCGGGTGGTCTTCGTGCGGAAGTAGCGGTCGAGGCGGGCGGCGACGGGGTCGTGCAACCCCCGCGAAGTCAGTCGGTGCAAGTCTTCCCAGGCGATGTGAACGAAGCGGTTCGTCGATTCGGGGTTCAGCAGGCGGCGGAACTCGGCACAGCTGACGATCTCCTCGCCGGTCCGGGTCAGGTTGGCGTGGAAGGCCTGCGTCCGGCGGTCATCGAGCTTGGCCATCCACTCGGCGAAGACGGTGTTCCGCCACAGCTGGTAGTGGACCCGGTCGGCTTCGACCGCCCGCGGTTGGTCGAGGATGGCGAGTCCGGGGTCGTGGTAGATGCGGAGGAGTTCGTCCTTGGTGAGGGACCTGGCGTCCTTCCTGGGGCCGACGGCGTAGCTCGGGTTCGGGCTGGTGAACTTCGCCTCGATCAGGACGAGGAACCGCCCCGGCAGGTGGAGGGCGATGTCGGGCTCGGTGAGCGGCCGGTCGACGGGGAGGTTCGACTCGAACCGCTCGCGGGCGGCGACGAGCAGGTCCCACGGGGCGACCGCGTCGCCGGTGAGTTTGAGTCCCCACAGGTAGAGGTCGGGCTCGGCGTCGGTGCGGATGCCGGTGACGAGTTCGCCGACGTGCTTGAGCAGTCCGGCCCGCTGGAGGGAGCGGAAGACGTTCCAGGTGAGGGCGTCCTCGGAGTTTTCCAGGCCGAGCCGGTGCGACTCGAACTTGAACGGGTGGCCGACGACGCGGGTGGCGAGGAGTTCGGGGTCGATGATGACGTTGCGGCGGACGTCGCGGTAGGAGTAGGTCGGCGTGTTGGTCTTCGCCCCGTGACAACGTATTCCATGTTCAGGGCAGACATCTCCGGGGAAGAATCGGCTCGGTGGTCGGAGCTGCTGGTGGCATCCGCGAACGTAGCAGGTGACTTGCTCGTTCGACCACTTCACGTGCGGGTCGAGGTCGGGGGTGCCGTAGGGCAATGGCGGTTCGAGATCGGGCATCGGGGGACTCCGCGGGTCAGGGAGTCCTCACTACCCCGCGGTGGAAGATGAACCGCTGATCGCGTCAGTCGGTGCCGGCGTCGAAGGGCGGAGGACGACCACGAACGTCTCCGCGGAGTCTGGGGATGCCCAATACGTGACCCGGAATTTTGCCCGACTTGCCCAATACCTCGTCGCAGAAGTCAAACGGTTGCGAATGAGCCGCGGCAAAGGGTAGTCGGCGGAATTGCTTGATCGGGGTCTGCCCCGCACCCGATCGACGACCCGCATCCGCGCTCGCGGGACGAGCGTTCGCCGTCACGGTCCCATTTCGGCCGCCTCGGCCTGGGCTCGGATCGCCCGGTAGAGTTGCGTCATCGCCGAGACGAATTGGTGGACCGCAAACTCGACAGGAATCACGGCCACTTCCGATCCGTCTCCCGACTCAATTCCAGGAAGGGGAACGGCCTCTCGCTCCAGCACGGATGCCGTGCCCGCGATCCACAGGGCGAGTTCAAAGTTGTCGTGGGCCACCTCGAACATCGCGTCGTCGAGGGCCCGGGCGAGCCCGAGCCGCTGGACCTCCCGCTTGAACGACTCGTTCTGGGCCCGGAGGCACGCCTCGGTGACGACGGGCAGCTTCACGGCCGGCTCCTTTCGCGACGTTCCCCCGTTCGGCCCGCCGACTTCGGGGCCGACGCCCGCTTGAACTCCAGGTACTCGCACAGGTCGTCGGCGACTTGCCGCTCGGCCCGCGTGAGGTGACGACGCCGTTGCCGGAGGACGTCGACGAGGTCGGCGTACCCGAGTTCCCCCACGAACGGCGTTCTCGGGAGGACGGAGAGCCGGTCGGCATGCGGGATCGAGGCCCGCAGCGTGGTCACATCCCGGTACCGGGCGACTAGCGGGTGGCCGGCCGTGGGCGAAAGGACGATCACGGCCAGGTCGCGGGGCGGGGTGTCGAACAGGTCGGCGGACCGGTAGTAGCCGCACTCGTTCAGCCCGACGCGGATGGTTCGGATGAGTTGATCCGAAGGGAACTCCTGGTTGGTCCCGTTCGCGGTCGACGGCGAGAGGTCGGACCCGAACTTCATCTCCAGGAGGATCGTGGTCGGCGGGTTCTCCCACGCCAGCGTCACGTCGACCTGGGTTCCGCCCTCGGCCCAGGGCAGCAGCTCTTTCGGGAAGTGCGGCCGCGTCTTCCACGGCTCGACGCGGAACCGTCGGAAGACCTGCCGGCGGAACCGCCGGGCTCCCACCGCTCGGTCGAGCAGGTCGGGCAGCCAGTGCATCGGGTTCAGGACGCGGAACGCCGCGACGAGTTGGCCGGTGATCACGTCCTCGCTCGTGGGCCGGACGATCAGCGGGCAGCGGGTCCGACCCTCGCGGGCGGCTTCGCAGAGTCGTCCGCCATTTCCCGCCAGTTCCGTCCACATCGCGAATGGCCCCGAGGTGCGGTGTACTTCGATTACCCCGGTGGGGGCCGCGGGGATTCGAGTTCCTGGCAGAGCCCGCGGAGCCGTTCGAGGAACGACTCCGTCTCGCGGAGCAATCGACGGGTTTGCCCGAGCAGGTCCCGACGCATCGGGTTCGCGGCGTTTTCGACGTCCACGGCGGCGGGCTCGATGCCGGTGAAGCGGAACCCGTCCGGGACGCGGTAGGCCTGGACCGACTTGTCGAAGTAGATCGGGATGCCGGCGGCCGAGAGGACTTCCACGTCGCGGAAAATGGTCCGCTGCGAGCACTCGATCTCGCGGGCCAGGTCGTCCGGCCCCCACCGCCCGTTGCCCATCACGAGCCGGGCGATGCGGATCAGTCGGGCGAACTTCGCACACTGGCGGCTGCGTCGGTCGGCATCTCGTCTCGCCCTGGCCATCGCGGGTTCCCCGACCTCGTGTCGGGCATCACCATCCGCGAGGCGGGCGACAGCTTCGTGGTCAGTCTCGGAGAGTGACCCGCTGCGGTCATCGGCCGCGACCATCGTCTCGGGGTACGACTTTCCCCGAGCGAGGTCTCATTCATGTCGAGACTCAAGGACCCCGACCGCATTATCCCTGTGACTTCGTTGCGACACCTTTATCACCTCATGCGATGGACTTCAGACGCCTTCCATTTCTCGCTGGCGAACGAGTTTCAACGCCGCACCGACCGCCTCCAAGAGTTGATTGACGCGAGCTACGCACACTTCTCGCGTTACGACAATCAGGTCGAACCCTTCAATCCCCGGTTCGGCACCTTGACCGAGGATCGGCATCTGAGTCGCGACCCGGCCGACCGAATTCTCGTTCCCATTTCTCGCGGAAGTACCTCGGTGCCGGAGTGCCCGAACGTCGAGTTCGACTTCGTCGACTACAACGTGAGCCCGATCCGAACGACGCTTTCCGAGTTCGAAACCGGTGTGCCCTCCACCCGATCGGGTCGAGGCGGGATCGACGTGTTGCTGGCCAGCCGAACGGATCGCACCCCGGTCGTCGGTGAGCTCAAGGGCGGGACGGACCGCAACCTGTTCTTCGCGTTCGTCCAGGCGTTAACCTACGCCGTCGAACTGGCCACCCCGCCCCAGCAGGCTCGTCTGGAGCTGGCCTATCCCGGCCGCTTCTGTCTGCCGACCCCCTGCACGCCCCTCGACATCGCTCTCATCACGATCGACTACCCGGATTCCGAGAAGTCGGCCCGGTTCCTGGAAGTCTTGCGTGAACTCGTCGCGAAGCTGCTGCCCCATTCCCCGTTCTCGCGGATGGTTCGCCGCGTCACGTGCCTTCGGACGACCGAGGGTCAGATCAATGCCGCTTACGACGGTGGGACGCTTGAGTTCCGGGTGGAGTTCGATTCGACCCCGTCGCCGCCCGCGGGCTGAGAGGCTTCTTGTCCTCTGGCTGAAGTCGCTTCTATCTCGGCCCGAATTTCCGCGTTGCGTTGACGGGCCACGCCGGCGTCCGGCCAGGGCGGGTCCGGCGGATCGCTCGTGCGGCGGCCCCAGACCAGTTCCTCGACGGGCCGTCCCTGCTCGTCCACGACGGTTTCGAGGCGGGGCGGGTGTTCGCGTTCGTACGCCGTCAGCAGGTCCGTCACGTCGGGGTACTTCAAGCCCCGGCCCGGAACTTTTGCAGGGCCGGTCCCCGTTCGAGACGCATGGACTCGTACAGGTACGCGGCGAGGAACTCGGTTTCTTCGGGCGTCAGGGGCATGGGAGAAAACTCCGGCGATGGTGTCAACTCAGGTCGTGCGGCACCCCGTCCGCCAGTCGGGTGACGTTGGAAAAGTGGTCCTGGAACAGTTGCGGCTCGAAGGTGTGGATCGGGATCACCGTGCGGGCGTTGACGGCGGTCACGAACTTCAGGATGTCCTCCACGTAGGCGTGACCGCTGACGTGGGCGGGGATGAAGTCGCCTCCCACCGTGGCAATCTGCTCGCGGAGCGTCACCCAGTCGGGTCTAGTCAGGTAACCCTCCCAGTATCCGTAAAGGCACCGACACCGGGACGGCAACTCGTCGCCGAAGTCGAGCCGCGTCATCGACGGCCGGAAGGCCATCACGTACCGCGTGGGGTCGGCGAGGATTTCGGACAATTCGATCCGATCGGCCTGGAACTTCTGACGGATCTTGGCCAGGCCCCGCCGCTCGAGCGCCTGGTTGAAGTAGACCCGGATGCCGGCGGCCCGTTGCGGCTTCGGCACCCGGACCCTTCGGCCGACGAGGTGGAGCACGAACGCGGCGTAGGCGTCGGCCACGAAGGTGCGACCCGCCGACCGCGTCGCCTTGTACACCGTGACCAGCCGGTCGAGGTCCAGCGGCGTGAACGACGCCAGCACGAGGGCCGGGGCGGTTCGGATCCGTTCGGTCATGTCGGCTTCGAGATCGTGCTCCGTCTGGCCGGCCCCCCGGCCGCTGCCGAAGTGGGTGCCCTCGACGATCAGGGCGTCGATGGTGCGTCCCTTCACCGCGGCGAGCAGGTCGCGGGTCATCCCCGGCTTGCGGCCGTGGTCGCGGAAGTCGCCGGAGTACAGGAGCGTCTTCCCGCCTGCTTCCACCAGGAATGCCACGCTCCCGTGGACCGAGTGATCGACGGCGTAAGGGGTGACCCGGAAGGCCCCGACTTCGAGGGGTCGGCCGCTCACGACCTCGCGGAAGCGGTTCCGGTCGAGGGACGCCTGGCCGGCAAACACCGCCGCCGCGAGCATCATCTGGCTCGTCCCGGCGGTGGCGAAGACGGGGACTCCGGGCCGCGACCGGGAAATGAGTCCGGCGTGGTCGAGGTGGGCGTGGCTCAGGAAGATGGCGTTCGGAGGAGCGTGCTCGGCGTCGAACAACCCCGGCACCGCCGGGATCACCCGCTCGGCCCGGAGTTGCTCGTTCGATTTCTTCAGGGCGGCCCTGCCGTCGAACGGCTCGCGGTTCGGGTCGACCAGCGGGAGGCCGAGGTCGAGGACGATTCGGTCCGGACCCGCGGCCAATTCGACGCAGGAGCCGCCGATCTCGTTGGTCCCGCGGTGGATGGTGACTCGCACGGGTTTGACTCTCGGCTTACTCGGGATCGAACGAGTTCAAGACGCCGCCCACTCCCCACCCGACGACGGCTCCGAACCCGACGCCCATCGCGAACAGGAGCAGTCCGCCGAGCCAGACCCCGACGTCCGTCGTGGCGTACTTCGTGTTGTTGTCGGCGAGCCGGATTCCCGCGAAGATCCCCGGCCCCATCCCGACGATCATGCAGGCCAGGCAGGTCGAGCGGTGCGAGTCTTTCATGGTCCACTCCTGGGAAGGTGCGGGCGGTACCCCGCTCACCCCCCAGTTTGCCGACGTCGGCTGCCGGCTCGACGGTCAGTGGGCTCGTCGAATTCCTGGGCCGCGATGGCCCGCCGGTGGTGCTCGATGACTTGCTCTCGGAGTTGGGCGGGTCGGATAACGCGAACCCGTTCTCCCCATCCGACGATCCAGCGGATGATCTCGTTGAGCCCGTCGACCTTGAACGTGAGCGTGGCCGAGCCGTCGGCGTGCCGCTGGGACTGTTGCGTGGGCTGCCAGGTGGTTTCAAGGACGGGCTCGGCCGCTTCCGCGTTGAACCGGAGTTCGATGTCGTGGGTCGTGTCGCCGCGGTAGACCGACCAGGCGTTGCCGAAGTAGGTCCGCAGGTCGAAGTCGGCCGGCACCTCGGCCGGTCGGCCCAGCGGTTTTAGGCTGCGGAACCGCACAATCCGATAAGTCCGCGGCTGTGGTTCGCCGTCCGGCCGGGCGACGAGGTACCAGGCCTGGTGGACGAGTGCGAGCCGGTAGGGGTGGAGCGTGAGCGTGATCGGACCCGGCTCGTAGGGGCTGCGGTACTCGCCCGCCAGCATCGTGCCGCGAACCAGGGCTCGCTGAACCGTCCGGATCGTCTCCCGCTGTCGGGCGTCCCCCGCGATTTTCAGGTCGAGGACTTCGACGAGCCGGGCCGCGTCTTCCATCTGCCGGCGGATTGGCTCACTCGCCGTGTCGAGCAGCTTTCGGGTGGTCGCCGACGCGATCCGCCCCAGGTGGAGGGAAACGCTGTCGGCGATGGCCGTGGCGGTCCCCTGGTCGAGGGCTTCGTCCGAATCGAGGTGGAGAATGGGGAAGCGGAAGTCGGCCCGGACGCGGTAGGCGTTCTCCTCGCGGGAGAAGTACAGCGGCACGCCGGCGAGTTCGAGCGTCTCCCGCATGCGGTGGAGCGTTCGTTCCGAGCATTCGAGTTCGGCGGCGAGGGACTTGACGTTCCAGGCTCCGCGGCCGAGAACCCGTTCGAGGAATCGGAGCAGTCGAGCGAGCCGGTAGTTGTGCCGGAGTCGGCGTTCGGATTCGGGCGGCCGGGGCCGCTTGGGAGTGGGCACTCGGGATTCCCGGCAGGTGGTTCGGGTGAGCGTGATACGCCCATCGCACCCGAGGCCACCGTCAGCAGTGGGTCAGTCGGTCCGAATAACCACTGTTTACAGGCAAATAGGCGAGAGAGTTATTGGCACAAGCGATAATGAACTAATTGTTAATATGTCGTCACTAAAATGAATTTGACTTGATGACGGCGACTGATTCGACTGAATAACATTGACAAGGATTTAACGTTGTGGTGTGATCATCGAGATCAGATCAAGCCGTGTTGAACGCCATCGCTAAATGAGACTTGATCTGACTCTCGGGTGAGAGTTACATTTCTCAGCCCGAGAGCATCTTCATCTCAACCCGAAATCACGCGATTCACGCGTTTGAGGGGGACATGCGATTCAAAACTTGGAACACGATCTCGGGCACGGTCTCGGTAAACAATCTCGCTTCGTCCCACTCCGCCTCAACAAGCATGACGTTGGTATAGCCGTTCTTCGGGTATGTGGCGAACCCGACTTCCTTCAAAGCATGGGAGTGGAGGAATGCCCGGATCTCCTTCAAGATTTCGGAGCGAAGTTTCGGCAGCGATTTGCTTGGGTTATTATCGATGTACGCAACTAATCCGAGATTCTCGAAGAAGACCACTCCCCTTCGAGTGGAGAACATCTCGTTGTGTGCAAGTTTCGCTACCACTTTTGCGAACTTGCACTCGCTGTTCTTCGGAAGTTTCACGACCATTTTGGATCCCCTAGGCACGGACGACGCTGTGCTTGCGGCCGAAGTGCACTCCGGCACCCAGTAACGCGCGTATTCACATTTCAACCGAGCTTGTACCCAATTTGTGCCTTTTTGATTCAAAATCGCCGATAAAAAATCCTCCCGAATATTCAGCTACGATGCAGAAGCGGAATGGTTTCTTGCTGGACTGCGGGACTCTTGTGCCCACGCCACAAACGGCAAAGTACGGTTTGGCCTCCGTGAACGCACTGATGAATTGTGCCCGGTCGCCGGGGAAGGGTCGGGTTCATCGCGTTGGCGTCGACCGTGGAGGGGGTTCCCGTTCGGGCCTCCAGTGTCGACCGCGGTCCCTTCGCGGGACGGGCGTCTCCCCGACGACCTGGGCGAGATCAGTTTGCCGGGCGGGACTGCCGGCTGGGGGGACAGCGAGTGGAAATGGCTTTGGAAAACGCCTACGCGGACCCTGGTCGTGCCCAATCCTGCGGCCGGAATTTCGGCCGACTTCCCCAATACCTCGTCCCAGAAACGAAGCCTGACGCCCCTATCGTGCTTGTCCGCACTTCGATCAATCGAGTGCTCCGCGCTCGCCGCGGAAGCTCCGAAAGCCTTGAAGTTGGTCGTACTCAGATGGGTCCCCTGCATCACTCTTCCGAGTCGCCCGGACAGTCGCTCTGGCCACCGTACGGCCGATCTGTGCGAAAGCAGTCGGAGTCGTACAGTAATCACCACTGCGTCTTAATCTCCTGTTACAGCACGGGTGACATTCCCCAACCGACAGACAGGGTGGGTCAACGGTGAATCCGTCGCCAGTTCCCTCAAGCAGTAACGCCACGGGGATGCCCGTCTCCCCGAACTTTCAGTTCCTGGCGGCCCACCATCACCTGTTGGTCCGGTACGCGGCGTTGGCCGAGCGGTACCTGTTCGACGACCCGAGCACCGCTCTGTTCAAGCTGCGACAGTTCGCGGAACTGCTCGCCCTTCAAGCCTGTGCCAACGTCGGGATCGCGACGACACCGGCGGACGAACAGGTCGTTGTTCTCAACCTGATGCGAGATCGCCGGGTGGCGGCACCCGACACGCTGGACCTGTTCCACGCCATCCGCAAATCCGGTAACGCAGCGGTGCACGAGGGCAAGGGGACCCCGTCCGAGGCCCTCCACCACCTCCGCATGGCGAGACAGCTGGCGATCTGGTTCGATCGCTCGTTCGGGAACTTGAAGCAACCGTACGGCCCGTTCGTCCCGCCGCCGAACCCGTCCGCCGCGGCCGCCTCACTCGTGACGGAACTCGAGCGACTTCGCCAGGACGCCCTGAGGCAAACCGAGGAACTGGAGAAACTCAAGCTCACGGCTTCCGAGGAGTCGGAACGGCGGAAGAAGGCCGAAGCGGAGGCCGCGGGGGCCTACTCCGACCTGAGAGCCGCCCTGGACCTCGCGGAGGAGAGTGACTCCCGTTTAGCGGAAGAACGCAAGCTCTTCGACCAGCAGATCGCTCAAATCCAGGCGAACGCGGTCCAGAAGCCCTCGGCCGAGATCGAGGCGGTCCTCGAACGCACGCGGAAGGCCGCGTCTCTGGTGGAACTGGACGAGGCGGCCACGCGGAAGAAGGTCGACCAACTCCTACGGGAGGCCGGGTGGGAGGCCGACACCGAGACGATCCGGCACTCGCTCGGCGTCCGACCCCAGAAGTCGAAAAACCTCGCCATCGCGGAGTGGCCGACGTCCGAGGGTCCGGCGGATTACGTGCTGTTCATCGGCCTGAAGCCGGTGGCAACGGTGGAGGCGAAGAAGGCGAACGAGGACGTGTCCGGGAAGGTCGGCCAGGCGAAGCGGTACGCCTGCGGCTTCAGCCTCGAAGCGACGATGACTTCCCCCGGTGGCCCGTGGGAAAAGCATAACCTTCCCTTCTGCTTCTCGACCAACGGCCGCCCGTACCTCCGCCAGCTCGAGACCCGGTCGGGCATCTGGTTTTGCGACGTCCGCAAGCCGACCAACCTGTCCCGGGCGTTGGAGGGCTGGTACACCCCAGCCGGGTTGGAATCGCTCCTCTCGTCGGACGTCGCGGCCGCACACGGCAAGCTCGCCGCGGAGCCGACCGACTACCTCCCCCTGCGGGACTACCAACTGGCTGCCGTGCGGGCCGTGGAAGAGGCACTCGCCGCGGGCCGGCGGTCGATGCTGGTCGCCATGGCGACGGGCACCGGCAAAACCGTCACCTGTCTCGGCATGGTTTATCGCCTCCTGAAGTCGGGGCGTTTCCGTCGCGTGCTCTTCCTGGTGGACCGGACCTCGCTGGAGACGCAAGCCTTCGACAGCTTCGAGGCCATCAAGCTCGAAGGGCTGCGGGCCATCACCGAGATCTACGACGTGAAACGCCTGGGCGATCTGGTGCCCGACCCCGACACGCGACTGCACTTCGGCACCGTCCAGGGGATGGTGAAGCGCATCCTTTACTCCAAAGACCCGGCTGACGTCCCGCCCGTCGACGCGTACGACTGCGTCATCATCGACGAGTGCCACCGCGGGTACACGATTGACCGCGAGCTGTCGGACGCCGAACTCACGTTTCGCGACGAGGCCGACTACATCTCGAAGTACCGGCGGGTCCTCGACCACTTCGACGCGGTGAGGATCGGCCTGACCGCCACGCCGGCCCAGCACACGGAAGAGATCTTTGGCCCGCCGGTGACTCAGTACAGCTACCGCCAGGCGGTGATCGACGGGTGGCTGGTGGATCACGAGCCGCCGCTCCAGATCGTCACGAAGCTGGCCCGCGACGGCATCAACTGGTCCCCGGGCGAGGTCGTCGAGTACATCGTCCCTCGCCGGGACCCGTCGCAAGTCCTGACCGAGGCCGCCCCGGACACGGTCAACGTCGAGATCGACGAGTTCCACCGGAAGGTCATCACCGAGAACTACAACAAGGCCGTCTGCCAGGTGCTCGCAGCCCACATCGACCCCTCGCTGCCGGGCAAGACGATCGTGTTCTGCGTCAACGACGCCCATGCCGACCTGGTTGTGAAACTCTTGAAAAAGGCATTCGAGAACCAGTACGGCGAGGTCGAGGACGACGCGGTCCTGAAGCTCACCGGCAAGGCCGACAAGCCGATGAAGCTCATCAAGCGGTTCCAGAACGAGCGGCTTCCGAACGTCGCCGTCACCGTGGACCTGATCACCACCGGCACCGACGTCCCCGCCGTCACGAACCTCGTGTTCCTCCGGCGGGTTCGGAGCCGCATTCTGTACGAGCAGATGCTCGGGCGGGGAACCCGGCTTTGCGAGAACCTGTACGGCCCGAAGGAAGACAAGGCGTCGTTCCGGGTCTTCGATGCGGTCAATCTTTACGCGGCGTTGCTGCCGCACTCCGAGATGCGGCCCGTCGTCACCCGGCCGAAACTTCCGTTCGTGCAACTCGCGGCCGAGTTGCAGGCGTTGACGGACGCCGAAGCTCGGGCCGAGGTTCACGACCAGCTTCTGGCCAAGCTGCGGGCGAAGCGGCGGGTGCTGGAGTCGAACGACGTCAACTTCGAGGGGTGTCAGAAGCTCACCGGCATGACCCCGTGCGAGTTCGTCACCCACATGGCCACCTTGACACCCGACGAGGTGCAGGAGTGGTTCAAGGCACACCCCAAGGTGCCGGAGTTCCTCGACCTCGCCCGGCTCGAACCCGACCGCGTGCTGATTTCGTCCCACCCCGACGAGGTGGTTCGTCTCGAACGCGGTTACGGGGATAACGGCCAGAGGCCGGGCGACTACCTCGAATCGTTCCGCGCGTTCGTGACCGCCAACCGAGACGCCATCGCCGCATTGAAACTGGTCGTTCAACGGCCCCGCGACCTGACCCGGCAGGCCCTGAAGGAACTGAAGGTCGAGTTGCAGCAGGCCGGTTTCACGGAAACGCACCTGCAAACGGCGTGGCGGGAGACACGGAACGAGGACATCGCCGCGACCATCATCGGGTACGTGCGGCACGTGATGACCGGCGAAGCCCTTCGCCCGTACAAAGAGCGAGTTGCCGCCGCGATGAAGACGGTCCTCGCCGCCCGCCCGTGGACGCCGCCACAGCGGAAGTGGTTGGAGCGGATCGGCAAGCAACTCGAAACCGAAACGGTCGTGGACCGTCAGGCGTTCGACCACGGCCAGTTCCAGGCCGAGGGCGGGTTCAACCGGCTCAACAAGGTGTTCAACGGTGAACTGGAAGCGATCCTAGCTGAGATCGTCGAAGCCATTTGGCCCGTCGCAGCATAACTGACCCATCGGAGGACGCCCCATGGCAGATCAATTTATCCGCGTGAGGACATTCGACGACTATGGAAATCCAATCTTTAAAAGAGCACATTTTATCACAGACTCAATTGTCAGTGAAGTATCAAAAATCGAATATAAACGCGGGCGATGGATGGGAAGTGGGAGCAATGGCACAGTGTACGAATATTTCACCCCTGACAGGGTGCGTGTAGCTGCAAAATTTTTACATACACTGGACGAAGAGCGACGCGAACGATTCGATTTTGAAAGTTTAGTTCTGGCAGATCTCGATCATGAAAATATAATCCGGATTTTTGAAGTGGGTGAGCACATGACCACGCATGAGCACCCCATTCCATATATAATAACAGATCTGTTTGAGGGGAATTTGCAAGGCCTTATTGAGCATGCGGGAGCACTGAAGTATCAAGAGGTCATTGAGATTGGATCGCAGATTTGCAACGGCTTTGACCACGTTCATTCAAAAGGCGTCATCCATCGCGACATCAAGCCGGCGAATTTTTTCTTACTCGGAAAACGTGTAGTTATTGGCGACTTTGGACTTGCCAAAACGCACACAAACGAAGGAAAAGCAAGATACTACAGAGAAGATATTACCACTAGCAGAGAAAAGGTTGGGCCTCAAGATTTTATGTCTCCGGAATTGTTCAGATACGCAAAGGACAAATCTTACCCGGTTGACAATCGTTCAGATCTATGGCAAATCGGAGCAGTATTGTGGTATCTCTTGACTGGTTATCCTCCGAGAGGCACTCTTTCGCCCGAAGACGACCCGTCCGGGAAGCTGTTTCCGTTGCTAGACCGTGCGATGCATTCCAAAGCCGATAAACGCTATCAGTCTGCAAACGATTTCAAGTTGGAGCTCGATTCACTTAAATGACCACTCAAGACATCGTCGCGAAGCTCTGGAACCTCTGCAACATCCTCCGGGATGACGGGGTCCACTACTCGCACTACGTCACCGAACTGACATACCTACTCTTCCTCAAAATGCTCAAGGAGACGGGGCAGGAATCACTGCTGCCGGCCGGCCATCGCTGGGACGACCTGAAGGGCAAGGACGGCATCGAGCAGTTCAACTTCTACCGCTCGCTCCTCGTCCATCTCGGTAACGAGGGCCGCGGGCGGGTGCAGGAGGTGTTCGCCAACTCGTCCACGCACTTGCGGCAGCCGAAGGATCTTGCCAAGCTCGTCAGCGACCTCGATGGCCTCGACTGGTACGATGCGAAGTCCGACCCGGACGGCCTCGGGAAGCTGTACGAGGGGCTGTTGGAGAAGAACGCCGCCGAGAAGAAGAGCGGGGCCGGGCAGTATTTCACGCCCCGGCTGCTCATCCAGAGCATCGCCGAGTTGGTCAAGCCGAAGGCGGGGGAGGTGGTCCAAGACCCGGCCGCGGGCACCGGCGGGTTCCTCATCGCCGCCCACGAGTACGTCAAGAAGAACACCGGCGACCTCTTCGACCTGAGCGAGAAACAATCGAACTTCCAGCGAAGGCAAGCCTACGTCGGCCTCGAACTGGTGCAGGAGACGCACCGCCTGCTCCTGATGAACGCGATGCTGCACGGCATCGAGAGCCCGATCATGCTCGGTGACGCCCTCGGCGACGCCGGGGCCAAGCTCCCCCGGGCTGATGTCATCCTGACGAACCCGCCGTTCGGCACCAAGAAGGGCGGCGGCATGCCGACCCGTTCCGACCTCACCTACCCAACCAGTAACAAGCAACTTGCCTTCCTCCAGCACATCTACCGCAATCTGAAGCCCGGCGGTCGGGCCGCGGTGGTGCTGCCGGACAACGTGCTGTTCGAGGACGGCACCGGCGTCGAGGTTCGCCGCGACCTGCTGGACAAGTGCGACCTGCACACGATCCTGCGGCTGCCCACCGGCATCTTCTACGCCCAAGGGGTGAAGACGAACGTGCTGTTCTTCCACAAGGGCGAGGCGAAGGACACCGGCAACACGAAGGCGGTCTGGGTGTTCGACCTACGGACCAACATGCCGCAGTTCGGCAAGCGGACGCCGCTCACCCCGGCCACGTTCAAGGACTTCGAGCACGCCTTCGGCACCGACCCGTACGGCCAGAGCAAACGCAAGGACCAGGGCGAGGAGGGGCGGTTCCGCAAGTTCACCCGTGAGCAGATCGCCGCCCGCGGCGACAACCTCGACATCACCTGGCTGCGGGACGAGAACGCCACGAACGCCGCTGACTTACCCCCACCGGACGAGATCACCGCCCGCATCACCGGACGACTGCGAACGGCCCTTCAGGAGATGGAGAAGCTCAACGCCGACTTGGAAGCGAACGGAGTCGCCCAATGACCGAGCCGTGGGATTTGCCGGAAGGGTGGGAGTGGGCGACATTCCAAGAAGTGGCGCAAATCGCAAGTGACCTTGTCTCGCCCGCCGTTCATCAAGACGAACCGCACATCGCCCCGAACCACATTGAGTCAGGTTCGGGCCGTTTGCTGCCGTATACGACGATCGCAGCGGACAAAGTCACCAGCCCGAAGCATCGCTTCCGGCCGGGTCAGATTTTATACTCCAAGATCCGCCCTTACCTCTGCAAAGCAGTTCGGGTTGATTTCGCGGGTCTTTGCAGTGCGGACATGTACCCGATCACGGCAAAGATCGACGCCGGCTATCTGCACCGATGGATGCTCTCGTTGACGTTCACGGAATGGGCGTCAGGTGCCCAGGGCCGAACGGTGCTCCCGAAAATCAATCAGGAGGCACTGTCGGTAATCCAGGTTCCAGTGCCACCGCTCGCGGAGCAGCGGCGGATCGTGGCGAAGGTCGAGGAGTTGACTGCCCGGAGTCGGGCAGCACGGGTGGCACTGGACGAGATGCCGACACTTCTGGAGCAGTTCCGACAGAGCGTGCTGGCGTCCGCCTTCCGCGGCGACCTCACCGCCGACTGGCGAGCGAAGAACCCGACCGCGGAACCCGCGACCGTGCTGCTGGATCGCATCCGCAACGAACGCCGCAAACAGTGGGAAGCCAAGTACCCGAAGAAGACGTACACCGAGCCCGACCCCGTCGACGACAGCGACCTGCCGGAACTGCCGGAGGGCTGGTGCTGGGCTAGTTGGAACGAACTCGCTGAGTGGATAACATACGGCTTTACCCGGCCGATGCCTCACGTCGAGGCTGGGCCTCGCATCATTACCGCGAAGAATGTGCAGGACGGCGAGATCACTTTCGGGGGGGCACACAGAACGACCACTGCGGCTTTTGCAGAGCTTTCCGACAAGGATCGCCCCAAAAGTGGCGATATTCTCATCACCAAAGATGGGACCATCGGGCGTGCAGCCATCGTGCAGGACGGAGAGCCATTCTGCATTAACCAAAGCGTCGCTGTCGTCTGGATGAGGGGTTGCCAGGCCAATCGTAACTATTTGTTACGAGCTATCCAGGCACCATTCACTCAATCGCGAATTGCCGAGGCCGCTCAGGGGATGGCAATTCAACATCTCTCAATCACGGACTTCGGGCGATTTCCATTCCCACTCGCACCGCTCGCCGAACAAGACGCCGTGGTGGAACGGCTCAACGCGAGTCTGACCACAATCGGACGAAGCCGTGCGTGGTGTCAAGACACGCAGGCAGATCTCGACCAACTCGACCAGTCCATCCTGGCGAAGGCGTTCCGCGGGGAATTGGTGCCGCAAGACCCGGCCGACGAGCCGGCATCCGTGCTGCTCGAACGCATCCGCTCCGGCTCGACGATCACCACGCCCGCGGCTCGATCCGTTCAGCGTGGGCGGGCGAAGTTCTACGTCTTGCTGCTTCTACGGACCTGGAAGAAGCCGCTCGGTCGTGAGATGCTGGAACGGGGACTGGTGTTGATGCTCAACCCCAACATCCGGCGGGACATTCTCAACCGAACGAAGCCCAACACCCGGCGGTCGAAACCCCGCAAGACTGAACCGCATTTCGTGCGAGACATGCCTTCGCTTATCGGCGAGATGCTACAGGACGGTCAGCTGGTGCCGGGGCCGGAAGCCGGCTTCTTCGCCGAGGGGCAGCACGACATCGACTTCACTGCTGCCCCGGAAGCCGACTTCGACGCCGTGCGGGAAACGGCCGAGGCCATGAAGGTGATCCAGAAGGACAAGAACCAAGCGATGGACGCGGAATTTGCGAGTCAACTCAATGGCGAAGTCTACGAGTTTGTTTCCTGACCCGCCGTTCCGGTTTCAGCCCGCCGCCGACCGCACGGAACCGCGGGTGTGGGTGCGGCGGGTGGTCGTCGTCGCCGATCGAACACCCCCGGCCGACATCATCCGCTAAGTGCCCTTCCGGTGCGGGCTCAACATCATCCGCGTCGCGGAGCGTCCGCCAGGCGATCCCCGCATAATAGCCCACAGCGTCGGCAAAACCCTGCTGACCCGGCTCATCCGCTACTGTCTCGGCGAGCACCACTTCGCCACCCAGGAACGAACTTCGGCGATTCAGGCCCGATTCCCAACGGCATATGTGCTGGCAGAGGTCCGGTTGAACGGCGTCGGTTGGGTGGTCGCCCGACCGCTCCGAGACGGGAGAGCGAATGAGTCGTTCGCCGGCGTTGCCGACGACTGGCGAGCAGGGCTGGCACCTGCTCCGGAACTTCAGCGATTTACCGAGTTCACGAAGGCCGTGGAGGGATCGGTGCTCGGCGGTCTGCCAGCACTGACACTTCCGGGTTCCGGTCACGGCCCCCGTTGGCTGGATCTCCTCGCGTGGATCGGTCGCGATGCGGAGTGCAAGTACCAGCATCCACACGAGTGGCGGAGCCCACTGGCCCGATCCGGAACCGCCCCACTCGATTTGAACGATGCCTGCCTGATGACGGCGTGGGTGATGGGGGTACTCGACACCGAGGACATTGCCGAGCAGCAGAAGCGTCAGCGGTGGGCCGAACAACGGAACTCCGCCAAGGCCGAGGCAGAGAGACTGCGACGACGTTCTGATGCGATGGAGCCGATTCTGGCGGAGCGATTCGGTGTCTCGGCAGACGAATTGTCGGGAGGTCTGTTCGGAGACAAGGCCAGGGAGGTCATCGCGAGTCACATCGCCGAGTTGGGAAAACAGCGTGAGAACGTGCTATCCGGCGTCCGCCTCGGGGAGTTACAGGATGAGATGATTCGCACGGCTGGCGAGGTGCGGGTTGTCGAGTCTGAGATGGAACAGGTCGCCGGGCTCCAACGGGAAGCCGAGGCAGACCTTCGTCAACTCCGAAGCGGCTCAACCACCGCCGCCGAGTTCTATGCGGCTGCGGATCGCCGCGTTTGCCCCCTGAAGCGAACGGATTGCCGCTACCACCCGAACAACGCCACGACGGTGCCGGACGACGAGCGGGAAGCCCGGATCGAACAGCGGCAGGCGGATTACGTTCGGCACACCGAGCGAATCAACGAACTGAGTGCCCGGTTGGTCCGACTGCAACAGGCGGCTGCCGATGCACGACGGGCCTACGCGGATGAGCGGCAATCGCGTGACCTGGCACTCCGTCCGATCGAGCATTCGATCGGACGCTGGGCGGAGCTTGAGGGACAACTCGGCCAGTACGTCGCAGACTGCAGGTCGGCTGACAGCGAGCAGGGGAAGGCGGATCGTGCGGACAGGCGGATCCGTGAATCCCAAGGACAGCAGCGGATTGAGAGGGCCGAACGCGAGCAGCGGGTGAAACAGTTGAGTCGGTTTTACGACGAGACGTTGAGGCGATTGATCGGCCCGGCCGCTGGCGGCTCGATCACCCGTGACGCCCGCGGGTTGCACCCGACGCCGGATGACGCCATCGCCCCAGGCGGAGCAACGCTCGGGTCGCTGGCACAAGTGATCTGCCTGGACTTGGCCTATCTGATCGCAACCGCGTCTGGCGTGGGGCACTTACCCGGGCTTCTTGTTCACGACAGCCCCGAGAGCATCGTGATGGAATCGGCACTATACGACCGGCTGCTTCGGTTCGTACTGAGCACGGAAACGGAGTTCAGGCCGGGTGCGGTCAACTTTCAGTACATTGTGACGACCACCGCCCTTCCACCAAACGAGGTGGGCCGGGAGCCGTACGAAGTCCTCGTTCTGGACGCCCGATCCGAATCCACTCTTTTGCTCAGGCGGTCATTTTAGCCACTGCCCTTCTCCAGGATCTTCCCGCCGGGAGCCAGCTTCATTTCGTGGGATTGTTTGTCCCCGTTGTCCGGCACGTCGTGCTTGCGATCAGGGGGGGAGGCCTTCGATCGCGGCGAGCAGGTCGTCCAGTAGCCGGTTCAGGACGATGAGTTGACAGGCCTGTTCGCTGTCGAGCCGGCGTCTTGGTGGGTGGGGCGGGGAGTTGGGTTCGCCGAGGCTAGCGTGGCGGAGGTGGGCTGCCAGGAGGCGGTTGGCCTGGGCCAGGCGAGCGGGGAGGTGGTCCCAGTTGCGGCGGGGTCGGGACGGGGGCAGCTCGGGTTCGGTCGGTTCGGACACGGTGGCCTCGCGGGTTCGGGGATGGCGGGCCGGGTGGTGGGGACCCGGCGTCGGGGGGTGGGTTCCTGGTGTGGGTGATGGGCCGGTTCGTTGACGGGGTGGTCCGTTACGCGAGGTCGGGCAGGTAGCGGGGGTCGCGCTGGTACAGGAAGTAGGGGCTTTCGGGGTCTGTCGTGGGGTCGTAGTCGTCGTCTTCGCCGACCAGTTCGTCCCAGGTCGCGGTGCGGGGGGCGGGGCGGCGGGCGTGGGTTCGGCGGCCGCGGACGATCCGGGCCAGGCGGCGGAGGGTGGCCGCGGTCCGTTTGGCGAGCCACTTCCAGTTTCGGTCCAGGTACTGGGGTTCGGCCGGGTCGCAGGAACTACCGTTGGACGTCAGGTCTTGGAACCGGTCCGCGAGGGCTTCGAGCCGGTCCGGGAGGTCGTCCAGGGGGGCGGTGAGTTCGAGGGCCAGGTCGGGGCGGATGATGCTGAGGCCGGGGATCCGGCTCGCTTGCTCGTAGAACGCGTCGCCGATGGGGGAGATCGGGATGGTGAGCCGGGCGGGCAGGTGCTCGTTCGCCGGGACCGTGAGGGTCTGGGTTGGGAACCGGGCGTGGTGGGACCGCTTCGTCGGGTCGTCCCGGTCGTCGGTGCGGAACGTCTCGTGGCCGTGGGCGTCGCGGCTGCAGTTCGGGTACTTCGAGCGGAGTCGGGCGCGCCGGCGTTCGTGGTCGGTGGGTTTCGGCACGGTGGTGCCTCCGGGTACGGGGGACTGGGAAGGGGACAGGTCTGATGACCGGGTCCGGGTGGGCCTAATCGACTTCCCGGTGTCGCCGAATGGCTGGCGTGAACCGTATCGTTGGGTACGAGCGTTCGGTTCGGATGCCCCGCGGGGGCCGGTTCGATCGTTCCGCTCGGACCGCCCGGTGCGTTCGGGGCCTTCGTTCCGTTCGGAAGGTTCGACCGGTGTCGGTCCGGGGCCGGTGGGTCGGGTGGCCCGATTCCAGGGCTGATTCCGGGTTCGGTACAGGTTGAGCCCGGGCCTCCGGCGGGGGCTTGGACCGATGCGGGTACCGGCCGGGGCCGGTCCTTCGCGTTGGCGAGCGGACGGGCCGTGGCCCCGGTGGGGTCCGGCCGCGTGCCGGGGCCGGGCGGGTTCAGGTCGCCTTCGGCGGGTACGCCTTCGATTCGGCCAGGTACTTGGCCAGGTAGGCTCGGAAGCTGAGGCGGGAGGCCAGGGCGTTGTCGCGGAGCCGCCAGTAGATCGGCTCGGGGATCGGGGCGTTGAGGATCCGCGTGCGGTGCTCTTTGCCGTCGGCGTCCGGCGGTGTGGCCGTCCGCGGTTCCGCGATCGCGTCGGTGTTCGTCTCCGGGTTCGTCTCCGGGTCCGGGTAGTGGGGTTCGGTTTCCATGTTCGCTCCTCGGTTCGGGTGGTGGCGTCGGCTTCCCCGCCGGGGCGGGTGGCCTCGGGTGTCGGTCGGGACCGCTCGCTTTCGCGGTCGGTCGTCTCCGTCTTCGATCGGATCCCCCTTCGCGGGTGGATGGGTTCTTTCTTCGGCATCGTTCCCCTGTCCCGTTCTTTGGTTCGTTCCCGACTCTGATTCGATTCCCGTTTCGTTCGGTGGTGTTCTCGGTCTCGTGTTCCGGTGCCGTGTTCGGTCACCCCCTCGCAGGGTCGGCCGCCCGCCGACTGGGCCTGGATCGGGTCGCACGGGTTGCGTGCTGCCGTGTGGCCACCGCCCTTGCCGGCGGTGCGTCCGCTTCTTGTATCCCGCGGCGGAAATCGCGGCGTCGACGTCGGCCCGACGGCACTGGGCCGCCGGGAAGGGGCAAGCCTACCTGCCGCGGGCCACGCGGCGCGCTTCGTGGGTGGCGGCCAGCTCGGCCGCCCAGCACCCACAGGACTTCTGTCGGCCGGACCGCAGGTGGTCGCGGTCGACGGTTTTCTCGATGCCGCACACGCAGCGGCAGCGGTGCTTCCGGTTCGGGAGGTCCTCCGTCACGGTGAGTCGGCCGAACGTCCGGCCGACCAGCCTCACTCCGGCGGCGGGAGATTCCTTCGCGAGCGACGACGGCTCGGGCCAGCGGTCGGGGAAGGTGTGCCGTCCGGCAAGGATCAGCACGCCGTGGTATTCGAGTTGACGCAGGATCGGCGAACCACTGGGGCGGCCCCGGAGCCCGTAGTGGCGTTGCAGCCGCGACGAGCCGCCGGCCACCTTCCGCAGGCGCGCGAGCCAGGTCTCCCGCTCGTGCGTCGCCGCCGTCAGGAACTCGGCGGTCGGCTCGCCGGCCGCGACGAGTGACATGGGGTTGGCGTAGACCGTGACCGCCTTCGGGGGGTCGGTCATCGCGATTCGGAAGAGGTGCGGCATGGCGGCCTCGGGCTCCGGCGAAGCGATGAAGCCGCAGAGTTTTGCGAGCGTGTCCCACGCGAGGTGGTCGAAGTCGGGCTCGGTGCGGCTGACCGTGAGGCCCGGCCCGCGTGACAGGAGGTGCTCGAGCGTCCCTCGCGGTCTCGTGGCCTTTGAAGTGCCCATGTGAGACTGAACCTTCCTCGTATCCGCTCGGCGGTGGGTCATATTTAGATATCTTCCCTTCCGGGTCACTGGATCACTGTCTCGAACTGATGTGGTCTGTCAGGCGGATGTCGGTTTTGCCCGGCCCGAGGGAGGAAGGCGGCCGGTAAAGGATCTGTGTTGGACGATGGGGTGTAGAGGGAACGCCCCAAACGAGAGGGGATGGCAGTGTGTCGGAACGCCACCGAGAAGTCCCCAATACTCTGGCCGGATTTTTGCCCAATCCGGGCAACATCTGCTCGCAGAAGCGAAACTGTTGCGTCTCCGGGTCCGATATCGAACTCTTTCAAGCTCGTACGACATCACGGCCTGGACTTGGCTCTGTCGGCCTGGACTTCCAGCCCTGCCGCTCGATTCGACAGGGTTGCTTCTGGAAATGTCGTCTTCACTCCCGTGCCGTGACCACCTCCTCGGCAATAGCGGGGCGATTCCGAAGGGCGTCGATGGCCCGACCCGCCTCCCGCTTGGTCAGTCCTCGGAGGGTGGTCCGCCGTCCGATCGCCTTGGCGATTTCGGCATCGAGTTCCGCTCCCGACAGTCCCACCTTTTTCGCGAGGTTCTGGAGGTACTGGACCTGCTTCGTGGTGATCGCCTCCTCGGTACGAGTCGGATGAGCATTTGTCGCGTGAGCAGTCACCGGCCTTTGAGCCGTTTCGGACCGCCGTTCCCGACTCCGCTCGATTTCGACGTTGAGGGCCTCCTCGGCCAGGGCGAACAGTTCGCCGATCTTGGCGAGCACGGCTTCAGGGTCGTCGGGGGTGGCCGGGATGTCGCCGTCCAGGACGGCCGTGTAGGAGTTCGATCCGACGGTTCTGGTGTACCCGACCTTGGCCGTGAGCATGGTAGGCTCCGAGAGTAAGGGGTGCATGAGAGTTACCCCGGTCGGCCGGGGGGGTCGGCGACGGGTGGTGCGAGACGCCCCCGTCGGCGGGCGAGGAGGAGCGAACGGCGGCCGCCGGGACGCGGGTCCTGGCGGCCTGGATCGGTCTCGTCCTCGTCCGCGACGTCAGTTGATGCCGGCGAGGGCCAGGCTGAGGTCCCACGCCTTCTGCTTGACCTGGGCACCGGTCCCGAATCAGATCGTGTTCAGCCGGTTCGTTCCGGTGCTGCCGCGGGTCGGGCGGGCGTGGTCGACGTACTCGGTGACGGCGTTGAGGGCGGCCCACGCCGTGCCCTTGATGCCGGGGGAGTCGTGGCCGATCCCCTCGTCGAAGAGCCGCAGCAGCGTCGACCGCGTCTCGACCGCCTTCGCGTTGTCGACCCCTTCCGGCGGGTCCGGGTACAGGGCGTCGAAGAAGGACATCAGCTGGGCACCGGTCGGGTACGAGCCGGCGAGCCGGTTGATGACCGCCTCTGCGTCGTCGTAGAACTTCTGAGCGAGACCGAGGACTTGCTGGGCCTCGTTGATCTTGCTGGCGAGGTTGCCGTTGTGCCGGATGCTGACGCCCTGCCCCTGTCCGCGGGCGTGGGCGAGGGAGAGGGTGTTCTGGCACACCACTCGAATGGGGGTGAAGAACGCCCGCAGTGCGGCCGACCCGTCGTGGGCGTTGGACAGGAGCAGGTACTTGTCGACGAGGTCGTCGGTGTCGCGGACGCGGATGTGGCCGGGCAGTTTCGCCAGCAGCCAGATCTTTTCCCCTTGTCCGAGTGCCCCGGCGGTGTGGTACCGGAGCCCGCCGTCCGCGACGACGGCGTCGAGGAACCCGAACGCCTGTCGGTTCTGGACCGGGACGTAGCGTTCCCCGACGACGCCGAGCACGGTGCGGGAGTCGGCCCGGACGACGGCCCGCGATTTCGGAACGGGGAGCCCGTCGGTGGTGGTCATCGGGGCGAGGGCGACCTCGTAGTCGAGCCCGGCCGCGGTGATCGCCTGTTCGGCGGTGGCGGGTGCGTCGAGCGGGGTACCCAGTCGGTGCCAGGCGGGTTCGCCGTAGACGGCGATGGCGGGCTTTCCGTTCGTCGATGCGATGTTCGCGGCCATGCTGGGGGAGCCTCCGGTGTCGGGTTGGGGCACCTCGTGTACCCCCCTGAAAAGCGCCACTGGCTCCGGGTTCGGAACGCGTCTGGCGTTCACCGGTTCGTGTCCGTTGCTTCGGGCGACCGGTGCGTCGCGTCACGAGCGAGACCGTTCAAGCGGTCGCAGAGGTGAGGGTGTGCTGCGAATCACGCTTCACGTCGAACGCCTTGACGAAGACCGAGCCGCCGTTGGAGAGGGGCAGAGTGAACGGCGTCGTGAGGGCGGGTTGATTCCATAGTGCGAAGCTTGCCAAAAGGTCCGCCCACTCGGTCAGCACGTCACCCCGGCTCACGGCCACGACGATCAGCAGCGACGCGGAACGGACCCACCCGAGTCGTTTCAACTTGTCCGCGTCGGACTCGATCTTTCGCAGCCACTTCCCGCCGGTCCGGTTCCCGTCGTGCAGCAGGGCGATTTCGGCGAACACCCAGCAGTGGTGCTCTCCGTCGTTCGGCCCGCCGACCCGGAGGTCGCCGAAGCCTCGGTCCGTGTCGTCGCCGTCCGTCCCGACGTTTTCGCTGGCGTAGGTGGGCTTGGCCGTCACCTCGCAGAAGGGGTAGCTTTTCTGGTGCTGCTTGCAGGCCAGGAACGCCTCCCAGTTGAGCCACTCCTCGAACGAGGAGGCGGTCTCCGCCATGACCTGGATGTCGACCGCCCTGGCCTTGAGGCGTTCGCAGACGATGCGGTACACGTCGGTTGCGAATTTGTGGGATTCCGTCATCGCGTCCTCGGGTGCGAACTATTCCGAGCGAAACTGGGCGAGGACGGGGTTGTGGTCGCTGAGGACGTTCCACTCCTCGCCGGCCAAGACCACGCACGATTCGAGTCGGCCCTGCCACGACCGCGGCACGAAGAGCCCGTCGCAGTGGTACGGGGTCGTCCGGTCGCGGCTCCACCGGAGCGTCTGGTGGAGGGGCTGGTCCGGGTTCGCCGCCTGCCAGCAGTTGAGCAGCCCGAACTCGTCCCGGAGCCTCGCCTGGATCGCCAGATCCGCCTTGCTCACGGGCCTCTCGGACCCCTCCCAACGGCTGACCGTCAGGTTGAAGTCCCCGCCGATGACGAGGTCGCCGCCGACCGCGATCGTCTGGATTTCGTCCAGCAAGCGGTTGACCTGTTTTGCGTAGCGTTCCCCCTTCGAGGGGGCGTGGACGCTGAAGGCCAGGACGGGAGGCGTGCCGGCCGGTTGCCAGGACGCACCCGTGATTTCCGCCCCGACGACCCAGCCCGTGAAGCCGGGGACGGCCAGTGGCTGGAGCGACCCCGAGCGGGAGAACACGGCACTCCCCCAGCCGTTCCTCTCGGCCATCTCCCAGACGGACCGGCCTCGGGCGTCGGGATAAAGTCGCGGCGGGAGGTGCTCGTCGTGTGGGTACGACTCCTGGGCGAGCAGCAGGTCGACCGCGTGGTCGTCGATCATCCGCGACCAGTGGACCCGTTTCGGGCCGCCCTTCAGGAGGTTGTAGGTCGCGATACGCATGGGTTCTCATTCGCTGGGCGGACTTCCAGGGCCTCGATTCCGCCCTCGAACTGTCTCGCCATGTTTTTGGCTGTCGTGTTCATGTTTTCTATTTCGCCGGGAATGAGCCGTTACAGAGAGACAGCACGGTCCCGACGATGGCGGTGTGCATCACGACGACAAGCCAGAACACGATCAGAAATGATCGCTTCCGGGTCTTGTGCCGGAAATGTCGTTGAGCGAGCCATGCACCGGGCCAGCCGCCGAGGAACGCGATCAGGTGCAACGTTCGCTCCCGGATTCGTCGTCCACCGTTCGCGGCCTGGTTCTTGTCCGCACCGTAGGCGACGAAGCTCACGACGCTCAACAGGGCGACCGTTCCGAGGTAGAGGAAGACGGGGAGGATGCGAGTTCTCCAGTTCAGAAATGGCAGTCGTCTCACACGACGAGCAAGGTTGGGTCCTCACGCCCTGTCTCCGTAGCGGACGCCCAGCCACACCGTCGGCTCGTCCGGTGCGGTCCAGTCGACGCGGTGCTTCTGGAACGCCGGGATGTTCACGAAGTCGCCGGGCTTCATGACGATGACGCGGTCCTCGAACTGCAGTCGGGCCGCCCCCTTCAGGACGATGACCCACTCGTGATCGGGCTGGTCGTACCAGAAGCCCTCCGGCGAGCGGTGGCCGTGCGAGACGATTCGCTCGATCCGGAGGTCGCCGGCCTGGATCAGGATCTCGACGAGTTCCTTGGGGAGGTGCTGGGGGAGGTCGGCGAAGATGTTATGGACCGTCTCGCCGATGGGTTGGCTGGTCGGACCCTGGGCCTGGAAGCGAGGCACCGGTTTGCCGTCCACGGTGACGGTCTCGAAGAACATCCCCTTCGGCCGGACCCAGAGCCCGCGGTCGCCGTACTCGGCCCGGTACACGACGTGTTCTTCGAGCGTCTCGCTGTGGCGGGCCGTGCCGAGGGCGGTGTACTCGTTGCCCTTGAAGTGCCGGTAGCGGCCGGGCGGGATCGGGTTGTCCATTCGGTCCCCTTGTTGGCAGACGGCCGTGGAAGTCTTCGATCGGCCTAACCGCTGATCGGCACCTCGTGCCGGGCGGTCGGCCTCCGGCAACCAACGGTAGAGGCAGTGCCTGTTATCCATCTTCGTCCGCGACCGGGCCGGGGTCCACGTTTCATTTCAACGACGGGCCGTTCCTGGCGTGGACAGTCGTCGCGGACGGTCACCCACCGCCCGGCACGGGTGGCCCGTCGGTCGCCGGGGCGAGCGGCTCGGCGTGTTCGAGGAGTATGGCCAGGTAGTCCTGGAGGGGCAGGCCGCTCCGGATCGCGTTGATGTGCAGCCGCTCCCAGATCGGGGTCGGCAACTTCCCGAGGTACAGAGGGCGGGTCGTCCGGGGTGGGGGTGGCACCGGAACGCCGGAACGGGCTGAAGGTGCGGTGTGATTGGTCTGCATGTGGCGAGCCGTGTCTCGGACTTCCCGGTTGAACGCGTAAGCGATTCTCCTACCAGGTGAAATCGTTTGACTGACCGCCGGGCGGGGGTTGCAACTCCGAAGGCCCGCCACCCGCTGGCATCCGCCGCCGTCTCGCGACGCGTGCCCCCCTCCGGAAGCGGTCCGATTCTTGCGGTCCCGTTGTCCGGGTGTCGATCGGGTCTGGCGGTGGCAGCGTCTGTTGCGTCCGCTCCCCAGGAAGGACACCGACGGTGAGTGTCTCCGGCCCGTTGTTTGCCGCCCCCGCACCCCGCGTGGCGGTCGAGGCACCCGCCGTCCTCCGGGCGAAGCGCGACACCTCCGAGTCGGGCCGGCCGTTCGCACGGACGGCCGAACCTCGAGGCCCACCCGACGGACGCGAGTCAGTCGGGCTACCGGCCGAGGCGGACGTACGCCTTGGTCGAGTGCGCCGGGGTGACCGCACCGCGGGGGCTGAGGATCAGTGCTCTCATCGTGGGGCGGTACGAGACGTCCATCGAAGTGGCGTGCCGCTTGCACAGCTTCAATGCGGCCGACAGGTCGGTTGCCCTCACGGTGTACGCCGTTGACTGGTACTGCGTCTTCAAGCCGCTCGACGGATGCGAGAGCGCAACCGTCGCTACGGTCCGATCGAACCGGTTGTCTTCCGCGAACATCAGGGCGGCGCTGGGTTGGCCCGGGTCGAACTCCAGTCTGACGGACACGTCGCGGCACCCGCCGGACGAGACGAGTCGCACGATGGTTTCGACTGGGTCGATCTCCGCGACTCCGGCGAGTGCGCAGGGCGCGGCCTCCCGTGGGGCCACGAAGGTCGTGGCGTGGTCGATCTCGGTGTCGCCCGCGACCCGGATGGAGTGCATCCCGTTGCCTGTGCTGAATGTCAGTTGGACACGATCGTGCTCGTCGAACTCTTTGGACGCATGGATATGTAGCATCCCACCTCCGAATCGCTCGGCGAGCAGGTGGTACCACTTGCTCAGCGCGATGGCCCCTGTCATCGGCAAAGCCATGGTGAAGGGCAAGGGGGAGCAGGCGGCCGTCGCGATGAGCATGCGGGGCAGCGTCCGAACGACGACGCCCTGCGTCCCGCACCAGCAAACGTTCTTGCCGGGAGCCCACGACCGTGGCTGGCCGAGTGCGATCAGGGAGCGGAGCGCCGGCCAGAAGTCGAGAGGGATGTTGTGGCTGTTCACGCCTGGCTTGGGGAGCGGAACGTACGGGATGACGCCCGTACGGTGGGCGGAGTTCTTGACGAGCGGGGCGGAGAAGTACCGCCCCCCTTCTCTGGTCACCACCTGGAAAAACAGTTGGTTGCGTGCCTGCCCATGAAACGTGCTGACGCCTCGCCAGACGTCAACGAAGACTCGCTCGTGGTGACGGCGCGCTTCCTCGGCGGCGGCCGAGTTGGGCGAGATCACGAACGTCTCGTTGCCAGCCGGTACCGTCCAGCCGGGCGAGAACACGAACGACTCGTTGACAGCGTTGACAGTCAGCACCTCCCTTCGACAGAGTCGCTCGAGGAACTTGAGATTCGTCAACGCGCGACCGATCTGGACGCAGCGACCGATGTCCGCGACGTGAGCCCACCCCGTGTCGGAGCTCCAAAATTTGTCCGAGTATGGCTTGGCTGGATTCGTCTGACGGATTTCCACCCAGGGTATCGTCGAGGACGTTGACACCCAGGGGCTCGTCGCGATCACCCTCAAGTGCCTCTCTTGCGCGTGCCCGTCCTATCGGTCGTGCATGAATAAGACTTTATTGCGGGCGGATCGCGAACCGACGGGTCCTTTCGATAGGGTCAGTGCCGCGATCGCGATCATCAGTTTGAAGTCCGGAATCCGAACCAGCGTCCCCCGGACAAGGGGGTTGACCTCGGCAGGCATCGGTGTCTCCTGAAGTGGTTGAGTTTCGGGTGGGTACGAATTCGTTCGGGTCAGTTTCGGGTCAGAGTCGGCGTTCGCCGCCTCGAGCGCGGGCCTTACTCGAGTCCCAGTTCGTCCAGGTCTTCTTGCAGTCGTTGGAAGCATTTGCGGAACGAGCAGGATTCCTCGTGGGCCAACCGCGTTAAGGCCTCCCGGTTCGTCTCCAGTCCCGCCGCGGTCGCCCGTCGCAACAGGCACTCGCCCATCTCGTGGGCCGGAACGGGCGAGAAGTGGAACTGGCGGAGTCGGTCCCACAGCGGCGCCGGGACCACGGACGGCCGGCGGGGGTCCGGGACGTCCGTCTGGACGATGATGATGACGACCCCATCCTCGAGCTCGCCCGCAAACTTGTGGACTCGGTCGCGGACGTCCGGGTGCACCTTCTGGAACTCGTCGACGATCACGATCGCCGGGTAGATTCCCTTGTGGATCTCCCGGACTGCGGCTTGGAAATCCCTCGCGAAGTCCGGACTCGAGCCGTCGAGCTCGAACTGAAGGTACTCGGCCGCGTTCCCGTTGAAGGCGACGCCGTCCCAGTTGCACGGGGCACACTCGCCGCACCCCTTGGACGCTCCACGCGTCCACTTCAGGCACTGGAAGCCCTGGCGAACCAGCCTGGCCGCGTCCGTTTTTCCGGTCCCGACCGGGCCGTAGAAGATCGCTTTGAAGGGACGAAGGGTCCCGATGCCGCGCTTGACGCGTTTCCGAAGTTCGTCGTTGGCCTGGCCCGCCAGTTCGTCGATCGACGACGGATGCACCTGGAGTCTCATTAACATGGTTGGCCCTCACAGGGAATTCTGGGTTGAAATTGACGCAAGACGTTTGCCGCTGACGCTTTCTGCCTGCCCTCGGTCCCGGGCAGGCCGGGGGCAAGCCGAGTAAACTGCCGCTACTCTGCGGCACCTTGCTCGGGGCAATTCTCGGGGGACTGCCCCTCTTCCAGCCCTCCCACCGAGGGTTCGGTTGACTGTGCGGGCGGGCTCGCGTCGTCGTCCCGCAACTCGGCGAGTTGGTCGAACAAGCAGGCAGAGTGCGGGAGGTCGTCGGGAAAGACGTACGTCTGGGCACCGTGGGCCAGCTTCGGTCCTTTCTCGATGAGCTCGTCCCTGAGGAGGGCCGCAAGGTGCGAGCGAATCATCTTCGGTGAGATTTCCCGAAGGTAGGACTTGAGCACGGCGGGGTCCGCAGCCCAGACCTTGCCAGGGGGGACGCGGCCGCCGAGTTCCTGGAACTTCGTCGGTGCGTTCGGGCCCGCGTGCAACGCGCACCAGGTTTGAAGCACGCTGTCCGACTCGGGGCTACGCGGGTTTCCCAACTTCTCCAGCAGCTTGACCGTGACAGACTTGGCATGGCGTCCCGAGTTGAAATACTTGAGACGCAAGAACAGTGCGGCCGCGTCGGGTTTGACGTCGACCTCGGTGGAGTCGGCGTTGATGGTTTGAAGCGATGTGCGGACCGCCGCGTAGTCCCGTGCGGACGCCTCGACGGTGTCTTCCGGCTTCAGTCCGTCGCGGAGGCGGTACACGGCGGCACCGCGAACCAGGGCCTCGGCGGCCTCCCTCGACCGTCGGGCACGGCCGACCGCACCGCGTTCGGCTGCAGATTGCTCGAATCGGTCGAGGGCATTCGTGACGGCGACCGGCAGGGCGCACGTCACCGGGGGCGGACAGACCTGTGGCTGCTGCTTGAGTGAACGGAGCACCCACTCGAAGCCTTCATCGCCCCCGACGGCACCGGCGTTGACGGAAACGGCATGGCCGGGCAAGGACTCACAGTCGAACTGCTCGACGCACAGGATCAACGGCCTTGTGCGGTTACCGTGGTCACCCAGGAGTGCCAGCTGGACCGCCAGCTCCGCCGACTCTTTCGCCGCAAGGCAAAGGATGACGCGAAGGGAGTCGATCTTGTCTCTGACGAGGTCGACGCGGGTGCCCTTCGGGAGTCGATCGATCTTGTCCGGCGGCACCAGTGCGGCCAGGCTGTTGCACAAGTCCAGCACGTTCCGCCGCGTGAATCCGTCCAGCACGACGCAGACCGACCGGCCGATTGCGGTGGCAGCGAGCGCGAAGAGCAGCAGGTTCTGGAACGCGACGGCGGCGTTCAGCCAAGGCGGAACGGGTCTGGGCACGGGGTCACTCCTGAATCGGGGGCTGGGGGCGGGTCGCGAGGGGGACGAACTGGAACCACCTGGACTCGTCGCTTTTCCCGGCGTGGGACTCCAACACGAAGCCGTCGCGTGCGGCAAACGTTTCGCCGCGGTGGGCAATGAGGCGAGCCTCGACGTCTCGAACGCGCTCCGCCCTCGAACGCGCCGAGGTGAGCCCCTCGATCACGCCGAGTTTGACGGCGAGCGACGCCCAGTACGCGGAGTTCTCCCACTGACCGGGGGTGGCCGCGGCCAGCGTGGCCAGCGCCTTCCGGACGGGGTCGCTCAGCGTGAGTCGCGCCCGGTAGTTCCCGAGGAAGTGCTTGAACCCGGCAACCTTGAGAATGCCGCCGACGGTCTGCGCCCACATGCTGAAGGGGTGACGAGCTTCCTCATCGAGCGGTCGGCCGGCCTCGACCCAATTCACAATCATTCCCCGGAGTTCGGCCGCGATTCGTTCCTTGTTCGCCGGGAGAAACTCGGTGCGCGGGTTCCCGATGGCCGGCCTTCGGTCCGCCACGTTGCCCGGTGCGTCAAGGTGGATGGGCAAGCGACGGTTTGCCAGGTCCGTCGAAAACCGGTCCTCGTTCGACGTCACCGCGAACGCCCCGTATGGGAAGGTCCGTGTCGCTCCCGATCCGTAGCTGTAGAACCGAGGTTCGGGGTCGGTGAGCGTCCGCTCGAGAAACGCCGAGGCGATCGACGAGGTGCCTGCGGAGAGTCTGACGTTCTCGAGCTTGATCAGCGAAGCGTCTGGGCAGTCGCGGAGCGCCCGGACGATCTCGTCTTGGGTCGACCAGTCGGCACCCTTGAAGCCCACCGAAATGACGACGCGCTCGTTCGCGATGAAATCGGCGACGGTGTCCTTGCCCAGGTGAGACTTCGTCCCGGTGATGCCGAAGAAGGGGCATCGGCCCGGAAAGCACGCGCTCAGGGGCAGCGTCAATGCCGCGGCGAGTGCGTTCGTCTGGTCGGCCTCCGTGGCGAACGGCATCGCTTCGAGAAACTGGCGGATCTTCAGGGCTTCGTGCTCGATTCGAGCGGGCTCGCTCCGCGTGTAGAACATCCGGTGGTTCTCCCCGCCGTCGTTCCACCCCGGCCGGGTGAGCGTGAAGTCGGGCAGGAATCGTGGGCAGGAATCGACGGCATCGACGACCTTGAAGCGGTGGAGGAATTCTTCCGACTTCAGAACGACCCCCAGCACCGCGTTCGGGAGGAATCGATCCTGAAGCTTCTGCCCTTTGATGAGCCTGATGTCGATGAGGTCAGCGAGTACTACCGCCAATTGCTGAGCGGTCTCGACCGCCCGCATCCCCGAACCCGGCGTGAACAGCCAGACCCCGCCGTCTCGACGGCGAAAGACGCGGCCCGTCCGGCCCAGGGCGTCGGCAAGTGTGCCGATGTTCTGACGAGTTGAAGCCTCCTTCACCCAGTTGACTTCTTCGTGCGGGGCGGTGATAGTCGACATGGTGATCGCTCCTTCCCGACGCAACGCGGGTGTGGGGGCCAAGACGGCTGCGTCCGCCCGGATGAAGGTCATTTCGGCTCGCTCGCGACGAGTTTGCCGCACTGTGATAGGGGCGGAGTATTCAACAGAAACTTTGTGAATCGCCGAAAACGCCAGGATTCCGAGGTGTTTTTTTGACGGAAACTTATTCAGTCCGCGTCATCGGGCGGAATATTCAGTTTCGTGGCAGGGGTGAACGAACCCGCGAGCATGGTGATTGGGGTCCGGCGATGAGACCAGGGAGGTGGTGTTGCGGCGACCGCAAAGCCAAGCCCTTTTGTCAGCAGAAATGCAGATGGAATGGAGCAGGCACTGGCCGACTCGATCGTTCTTGCCTTCAGGCCGGGTGAAGAGGGAAAAGGACTGGAAGCTCTTCTCAAAACGACCGAGACCCTCGCGTGATTCGAGCCGCCGAAGCAGCGCAGGCAACAACTGACCGTGGAATCGCCCGTAAACACTCCCCCCCGTTGAGATGACACATCGACCACCCGTTTCCTGCCAGTTTTGATCCTGCCTGAATCTTCGCGAGATTTTCTCACCGAATCGCCTCACCAACATTGACGCGAACCCCGCGGTGTCCGAAACTGTCCCTCTGTTTCGCCCGTGATGGTTGTACCGTCTCTCTCGCTCCGCCGTCCCCGGGGTCGTCCGCTCATGCTGCGTCTCTACCGCCAGCTGTTTCGCCGGGTCTTCGCTCGGTTCTTCCCGCCGCGGGTCACGAACCGGTTGCCGCCGGCCCGGCGTCGGCGCGTTCCGCTCGCGGTGGGCCAACTCGAAGACCGGTCGCTACCCGGGAGCGTGGCCGACGTGCTCGTCGCGGCGGTGCTCGGCGGCGTGGCCAGCGAGCCGATCGTGGCGGTCGCCGGGGCGCTGGGCGAGCAGGCGTTCGCCGGGGCAGTGGGCGAGGGCGGCGGTGAACCGGTTTCGCTCACCTCACCCGTGTTTGACTCCGTCGATCTCAACTCCCCTCCCCTTCCGTCGCTCCTGTCCGAAGCAGCGACCGAAACCGGTTCGACGCCGCCCGCCGGGTCCGTGGCCTCGGACCCGCCGACGCCGTTCGACCCGTTCGACGACCTGATCCCGAACGGCGTTGGGGTCGACATCTACACATCGACTGCGACGAACCCGTTCTCCCATGACGGTGGCTTCCCGTCCCAACCGGAGGAAGGAGGCGGCTCTCTCACGACGCCGGTGTCGGATCTCGATTCCTCCCCTTCGCAACCCGCCTCGGAATCCACGACCGGCCTCTCGTTGGCCAACCTCGGCGGCACGCTTCCGACGATTCCCTTGCCGACACTCGCGTCGAAGGAGTCGAGCCAGTCGGCGGGACCGCTCGCGGGCGACGCCTCGGTTTCGACCCCGCTCGGCGATGCCCCCGCGTTCACGGCCCGGTCCGCCGTGCCGGAGTCTGACCCGACGGCCGACCCGTTCCCGTGGGCGGGCGACCCGACCGACCCCGGCTTCATCCCGGAACCGGCCGCGTTCAGCGTGCAGGCCGACACGCCGACGGAACCGCCGTCCGGACTGCCGCGCTTCCTGGTGGTGGCGGCCGACCCGACGGCGTCCGAGGTCGGGGCGAGTACCGGCGTGTTCAGGATCACCCGCGTCGGCCCGGCCGACGCCGAGCAGACGGTTTACTTCACCCTCGAAGGGTCGGCCAAGAGCGGGGTGGACTACGAAACGGAGTACAATTCGGACAAACTGCTCAAGGAAGCGACCTTCGCCCCCGGCCAGCGGGCGCTGGCGGTGACCATCACACCGACCGCGAACGGGACGGTCGACCCCGAGCGGACGGTAGACCTGACGATCGTGCCATCGTTGACCGGGGACTACGCGGTCGACTCGATGTCGAAGGCGACGGTGCGGATCGCGGCGGACGCCGGGGATCCCGCCCCGCCTTCCGGCACGCCGACGGCCGGGAACCCGGTGGTGTGGGTGCGGACGGCCGACGCGACGGCGTCGGAGTTCGGGAAGGGGACGGCCGGGTTCGAGGTGTTCCGCCGCGAGGCCGGGGACGACTACGCGAAGGCCCTGCGGGTGTACTACCGGGCGGTGACGGACAACTCGGCCGACAACCCGCTCGCCACCGAGGGCACGGACTACTCGTTCGCGGTGAAGTCGGTGCTGATCTCGGCCGGCCAGAAGTCGGCCGCGCTGGTCGTCAACCCGACGGACGACACCCTTCTGGAGGGGACGGAGACGGTCCGCGTCGAACTGGTGGCCACCCCGCCCGGCGGGACGGTGGGTGATTTTGTCTGGCAAGATGGGAACCGAAACGGGATTCAGGATTCGGGCGAGTCGGGCTTCGGCGGGGTGACGGTCGCTCTGTACAGCGTGGGGGACGGCGGGAAGCTCTTTTTTCAGGCCAAAACGACGACGGATTACCTCGGAAAGTACTCGTTCGCCGACGTTCTCCCCGGCGAGTACGCGGTCCGAGTCGTTGCTCCTGACGGTTACGGTTTCTCTCCTCAGTCCGCGGGGAACGCGGCGACGGACAGTGACGCCGATTCATCAGGACAGACGAGCGTCTTCACGGTCGAATCCGGTCTCTCGCTCGATGGAATCGACATCGGCTTGATGTCGACATCGTCTCCCCAGGTGCTGTTGTACACGCAGTCGGGCGGCAGCTACGAGGGTTCGACGGGCTCGGTCCTGGTGCAGCGTTCGGGCGGCGACCTCTCGTCCCCGCTGGCCGTGGACCTCGACCTTGGGGCGGTGCCCGGCTACCCGACGGCCACGCTGGGGACGGACTACACGCTGTCGGTCGGCGGCGTCCCGGTGGCGGTGACGAACGGCCGGTTCCAGGTGACGATCCCGGCCGGCCAGACGGGGGTGAGCGTCGTGGTGTCGGCCGCGACGGACGCGCTGCCGGAGGGGAACGAAGGCGTCCGGTTCGCGGTGGTGCCGTCGGACCGCTATTGGGTGACGGGACCCATCCCCGAGATCGGCGGGTACGGCTGGGCGGCATCCAACTTCATCGTCTTCGACTCGTCCCCCCAGGTGCTGTTGTACACGCAGTCGGGCGGCAGCTACGAGGGTTCGACGGGCTCGGTCCTGGTGCAGCGTTCGGGCGGCGACCTCTCGTCCCCGCTGGCCGTGGACCTCGACCTTGGGGCGGTGCCCGGCTACCCGACGGCCACGCTGGGGACGGACTACACGCTGTCGGTCGGCGGCGTCCCGGTGGCGGTGACGAACGGCCGGTTCCAGGTGACGATCCCGGCCGGCCAGACGGGGGTGAGCGTCGTGGTGTCGGCCGCGACGGACGCGCTGCCGGAGGGGAACGAAGGCGTCCGGTTCGCGGTGGTGCCGTCGGACCGCTATTGGGTGACGGGACCCATCCCCGAGATCGGCGGGTACGGCTGGGCGGCATCCAACTTCATCGTCTACGACAAAGAACAGGGCACAGCATCATCCACCGGGCCGGCCGTGTCGCTGGTGTACGGGACGGGTGGCGTGACCGAGGGGCAGTCGTCGTCGTTCAGCGTGCACCGGTCCGGCGGGGACCTGTCCGCACCCCTCGACGTGACGCTGACCGTGACCGCGGCCGGGGCGGACTACGGGGTCGACTACCGGTTCTACCGGACGGGCGGGACCGAGTCCCCGATCGCGCTGGGGGCGGGCACCACGTTCACCGTGACGATCCCGGCCGGGCAGACCAACGTGCCGGTGTCCGTCCGGGGGATCGCGGACGGGCTGATCGAGGGCTTCGAGCGGGCGTCGGTGTCGATCAACGGCTCGTCGAGCTACGCGTTGGGCGGGCCGAGCGTGACGGACCTGTGGGTGTCCGACGTCCCGCCCGCGGTGTCGTTGACGCCGGGGACGACGAGCGTGTCCGAGGGCGGGTCGTCCAGCTTCACGGTGTACCGAAACGGCGGGGACCTCGCCACCCCCCTCGACGTGACGCTGCAAGCCAGCCCGAGTCCACTGCGAGCCGGAGCCGATGCGTCCGACTACGTCCTGCTGGTCGGCGGGACGCCTCTGACGCCCGACGCGGACGGGAAGTACCACGTCACGATCCCTGCAAACCAGACCAGTCTTGCCGTCACGTTCTCCGCCAAGACCGACAGCGAAGTCGAACCAACCGAAGGTCTCTGGCTACAAGTCATTGCCGGGAGCGGGTACCAACTGGGCGGACCTGCCGCGGCCGAGTGGCTGATCCGCGACGTCCCGAACGGTGCTCCGGCGTCGACGAAGTATCAGGTCGTCGGCACTTCGACGGTGGCGACGATCCTGGACGACGACAGCAAGCTGGTGTTTTCGAACACCGCGATCACGCCGGGGAGTCCGGTGGCTGCGGACGAGTTCGTGGCGACCGGGCCGGTGACGCTGGCCACGTTCCGGGACGCCGACCCGCTCCGCACGGCGGACGACTACGAGGTGACGGTCTCCTGGGGGGACGGCACCCCGCTCGACACCGAGGGTGACGTCGAGGTGACGCCCGATGGAGCCGGCGGGTTCCAGGTTGTCGGCGACCACACGTACGAGAAGGCCGGCTGGTTCGTGGTCACGGTCACGGTCACGGCCGTTTACCGTCAGGACCCGGCCGACCCGTACTCGCAGGTGCTGTTCCGCCGGAGCGCGACGACGCGGGTGACCGCCGTCGTGTCGCCGCCGGAGGTGACGGTCGAGCCGGTGAACTTCCTGACCGGCGTCAAGTGCGTCCCGGTCACCCCTCTGTCGACCGGCGGGGTCGAGGTCGCGCGATTCGTCCCGGACGAAAACATCGTGGACCCGGTCGCCCGCTACTCGGCCGTGGTGTACGCCGGCGACGGCACCGGCGGCGTGCCGGCCCGGATTGAGGCGGACCCACTGTTCCCTGGACAGTATCGCATCGTCACTCCCACACTGCGGTACAACGCGGCCGGGACGTACGAACTGTTTGTACTCGTGCTCGACCGCTCGCCCGGACTCAAGCCGGACGGCGAACGAGTCGGCAACACGCGCGTGCGGATCGACGTGACCGACCCGGCCGAGGCGGGCCCGACGACGGTCGAGGTCGCTCCCGTTTCGGACGCCGTCGAGGGTCAAACCGTCGGCGGCAAGGCCATCGCTCAGATCACCATCCCGGGCCAGTCGGTTCCTCTCGGGTCAGTTTCAGTGAGGATCGACTGGGGCGACGGCACCCCGGCCGTGAACGGCGTGGTCGAGTTCGTCCCCGGTTTCGCAGGCGGCACCCGGTTCATCGTTCGCACCCCGAACCACGTCTACGTCGCGCCCGGGTCCTACGGCGTGGAGGTGCGGGTCACCGTCGGGGCCAACCCGGTCGTCATCCGCGGCACGACCATCACCGTCCGGGACGCCCAAGTCGAACTCACGTCGGCCGGGCTGCAACTTCCCGCCGCGAGCGGGGCGGTCGTCGGGGTCGCGGTCGGGACGCCACACTTCCGGCTGGCCGAGCTCACGACCGCCGACCCCGAAGACACCGGCAGCCAGTACACGGCCTGGGTGGCGTGGGGGGACGGGACCGGCGGGGCGGCCACGGTCCGCGGCTCGGGCGGACAACTGTGGGTGGAGGGGACTCACGCGTACGCTTCGACCGGGAAGTACCGGGCTGCGGTCTTCCTGCAGAACGTGAACCTGGGCAACGGCCGGGTCGGGGCGGACGCGGACGCGTGGTTCCACGAGGTCGACGTCGAGGTGGTCGACCTGCCGGAAGGCGGTGAGTACCGGCCGAACTACAGCCGGCACGAGTCCTGGGGCGGGTGGAACTGGCCGGTCGGGGTGCTCCGGGTCGAGTCGGCCGGCGACACGAGCGACCTGCGGGCGTGGGTCGACTGGTGGGGGGACGGCTCCCAGCCCCAACAGGCGATCTTGACCTCCCTGGGCAGCGTGGAACCGCAACTCGGCGAGGACGGCTACACCGGAACAGCGACCTACTACGACGTGGCGGTGGACGCCCGCTCGTCCGAGTCGACGTACCGCTGGGTGTCCGCGTTCGACGGGTTTACGGACGCCAAGACGTACACGCCCGAAGCCGGAGCGGTGGCGAGCGGGTCCGGGGGGAAACTGACCTGGGACGTGACCGCGTCCGACGCCCCGTTCCAGCGGCCGAACGGCTGGGTCGACCCGACGCCGGTGGTGGACCCCGGCCAGGCACTTACCCTGCCCGCTGTGCTGGAGTTCCTCGACCCCGACCCGGACGCGATCGACGTCGACCCGGCCGAACGCTACGCGGCGGTCATCGACTGGGGCGACGGCACCGCCGACGACGTCGGCGAGTTTGCCGTCGGGGAAGTCGGCCGTTTCCAGGTGATCGCCCCCTCGCACACCTACACGAAGGCGGGCACGTACACGGTCACTGTCTTCGTCCGGGGCCTCGAACTCACGGCCGGGCCGGACGCCGACCCGAACGCGACGCTCCTGTCTGGGTTCACCGTCGTCGTCGGTAGCGGGGCGACGCCCGCGACCCCGCCGGACACGCTCGCCACTTGGCAGATCTGGGCCGGCCAGCGGCGGGACGAGCGGGACGCGTCGACGTGGGTGTCCGCCGGGCCGTCCGGGCAGGTGTCGACCAACACCGGGGCGGTTCGGATCGCCCACGAGCTCGACTTCGACCGCAGCCCGGGCACCTCCGTCGGCCTCGACCCGACGCTCGTGTACAACTCGTCGACCGTGTCGCCGCGGCCGGTCATCGAGGCGCGGTTCGGGACCGGCGGGGCGGCGGTCGCCGCCGTGCGGGCGGTGCTCACGTGGGCCGGCCAGGACCAGGCCCCGGTGACGTTTACTGCGGCGGGCGCGTCGGACGTGTGGGGGATCGCGGTCCGGCCCGACGCGGCCCAGGCGACCGGCGTGTACGACTGGAAGCTGACGCTGACCCCGCTCGACCCCGCCGGGAACCCGGTCACGGACGGGAGCGGGAACCCGGTGTCGATGGTGAGCACCGGCGTCGCGCAGGTCGTGTCCAACGACGCCAGCCCGTTCGGGGCGGGGTGGATGCTGGACGACCTGTGGCGGTTGGTGCCGAACGCCGACGGCAAGGGCGGGGCGCTGATCGCGTACGGGACGGGGGAGAGCCGGTACTTCCCGAAGCAGGGGCTCGGGTTCGCGTCGCCGGCGGAGGACTTCGGCACCCTCCGCGGCTTCTGCGACGGGTTCGTGTACCGCGACCGGTACGGCACCGAGTGGCGGTTCACGCCGGCGGGCCGACTGTTCGAGATCGTCGACCGGCACGGGCTGAAGTCGAGCTTCGCCTACGACGGGACGGGGCGGCTGAGCGGGTTCACCGCGGTGGACGGGAACACCGTGGGGGTGCGGTACAACGCGCTGGTCCAGAACAAGCGGTACGCCGTCGTGTTCGACGAGTCCGGGGGGCGGACGGTGCGGCTGAGCCGGACGGCGGGCGCGGTGACGATCCTCGACCCGGACGACACGACCCGGGTCCTGTCGAACGACCCCAGCGGCCGCGTCACGACCGACGCGTGGGGGACCCGCCGCGCCTCGTACCTGTACGACCCGGCGACCGGGCTGGCGACCGGGTTCCGCGAGGGGACGAACTCGAGCTTCACCGTGGCGTCGGTCGCCGCCGCGGGGCTGTGGGGGAACGGGCCGGCTCGCGCCCCGGCCCCGGTCTCGAAGGGGACGGTCACCGACCCCCGCGGCAACGCGACGGCGTCCGCCCTGGACCTGCTGGGGCGGTCCCTGACCACGGTGTTCGCGGACGCCACGACGGCCCAGTCCTTCCGGAACGCGGCCGGTCAGGTGATCCGGTTCGTGGACCAGCGGAACTACGCCACGAGCTACGGGTACGACGGCCGGGGGAACCTGGTGTCGATCGCCTACCCGGACGGGAGCGGGCGGGCGTTCGCCTACGACCCGGTCTTCAGCCAGGTGACCCGGCAGACGAACGGGTACGGGGCGACCACCACGTCCGTGCTGAACGCGACCGGCGACGTGGTACTCGTCACCGACCCGCTTGGGAATCAGACGGGGTACACGTATTACGACGGCAAACTCGCCGGGCTGGTCAAGTCCCTCACGGACGCGCGGGACCACACGGACTCGTTCCAGTATGACCCAGAGACACGGCGATTGACCGTTAGTATCGATGCCAAGACGCAGACGACGTCCTATGGGTACGACGGATTCGGGAACCCCTCGACGATAACTCAGGGGTCGCTCCCCAACAACTCGACGGCGACCGCGTACGACGTGATGAACCGCCTGCAGGCGTCTTTCGACGCGTACGGGGTGCGGGTCGGGGCGTGGACGTACAACCCCCAGGGTCAGGTGACGCTCGCGACGGACGCCCGCGGGATGAAGACCGAGTCGACGTACGACCCCCGCGGCCTGACGAAGAGCGTCACCGAGGGGTTGGGGTCGCCGTACGCCCGGACGACGAGCTTCGGGTACGACTCGGCGGGTAACCGGACCTCCGTCACCCGGCCGCGCGACTACGACAACTCGTTCACGCTCGGCGGCGGGTTCTTCGCCTCAGAGCCCCGGACCGAGACGACGAAAACCGCCTACGACAAGATGAACCGCCCGATCCGCGTCACCGAGGGGTTCGGGACTACTTCCTCCCGAACGACTTATCACACCTACGACGACGCCGGCAACCGGACCGTGACCCGGTCGAGCCAGCTGTACGATGCGGCCCTGGACGAGATCGACGGCTTGGGGCTGCCCCTTACCCCGTACTGGGTCCGCAGCAGGGCCGAGTACGACGCGATGAACCGGGTGACCGAGTTCACGGACGGGATCAACCCCGGCTCCGCTGCCCGGGTCACGAGGACCGCGTTCGACGCCGACGGCCGGGTCGCGACGACCACCGACCCGCTGGGCCGTGTGACGGTCTCCGGCCGCGACCCGCTCGGCCGTGTCGTCAGCTTGACGGAGGCCGCCAACACGGCATTGGCCCGCACCACGCTGACCGCGTACGACCCCGTCGGCAACGTGTCGTTCACAACCGACCCGCTGGGCCGCGTCACCCGGTACACCTACGACGCCCGCGACCAGATGGAGACGATGGTCGAGGCCGCCGGCACCCCGGTCCAGCGGACCACCCGCTACGGGTACGACGCTCGGGGGAACCGCGAGTTCGTCCACGCCCCGCGGTGGCACGACGGCGAACTGGACGGGCTCAAGGCCAAGTACCCAAGCTTGTACAAGAACGAAGTCGCGTTCGTCACGACGAAGTACGAGTACGACGCCAACGACCGCCTGAAGGCCGTGACCGAGGGGGCCAACCTGGCTCAGGGCGTGTGGGTGCCGACGGCCTCGGCCGACATGACCGTACTGTTGCCGCACGACCGGCCGGTGACCAGCTACCAATACAATGTGGCGGGCGACGTGATCGCCGTAACCGACGCACTCGGTCGGACCACCCGCACGTTCTACGACTTGTTCGGGCGACGGGAGGCGGAGTTCCTGAACGTCCGGACCGGCGACCAGTCCGCTCGGGCGACGTTGTGGACGTACGACGCCGCCGACAACGTGCGATCCGAGCGGACGGCGGACGCGCGGACCACCCCGATCACAGGGGAGACCGTCCGCGACCTCTTTAACTTCGTGCTCCGCGTCGACAACTCATACCAGTACGACCTGTTCGACCGGGTCACGACGGCGACGATGGCCGCAAGCTCGAGCGGGTTCGAACCGCTGCTCTCCGGGCCGCCGGTCACCCGCTACGAGTACGACGCGCACGACAACGTGACGAAGGAGATCGACCCTCGCGGGACGCAGACACGATACGAGTACACTGCGCTCGACCAGGTCAAGACCGAGACGCTGGCGTTCGGCACGGACGACGCCCGGACGGCGACCTACGAGTACGACCGGGTCGGGCGGATGACGGCCTCGATCGTGACAGGCTACGACCCGGTCGCGAAGCTCACGCGGTCTCTCCGCACGGACTCGGTGTTCGACGCGCTGGGTCGCCAGATCCGGGTGACGACCACCCCTTCGGCCGGGTTCGGAACCGTCCGCGTGACCCGCAGCACCTACGACGCGGCGGACAACCTGCTGACCGCGACCGACCCGTTGAACCGGCGGACGGCATACCAGTACGACGCCCTGGACCGGGTGGTCCGGGTCACCGACGCCGCCCACTCGGCCGCCTACGCCCGCACCTCCGCCGTCGGGTACGACGCCGCCGACCGCGTCGTGTGGCAGGCGACGCCCCGGAAGTACGACGCGGAACTGGGGGTCGTGACGAACTACCTGTCCCAGTCGGCCGCGAACGTCGTGATCACCCGGACGGCGTACGACGGGCTCGGCCGGGCCGCCCTGACGATCGAGGCGGCGAACGCCACCGTGGCGGAACTGGGGCACGCCCCGCCCATCACCCGGGTCAAGTCCGACATCTTGGGGCGAACCGAATACTCGCTGTCCCCGGTCCGCGACGCCGCGCCGGGACGCGCCCACGCCGTCCACGTCTCGTACAACCGCTACGACGGGGCCACGTCGACCGAGGAGGGAACCTGGGCGTTCGCCGGCGGGGCAGTCGCGCTGCCCGGCTTCTTCACCCCCCTGCGGACCGACACCGCCGACTACGACTGGGCCGGGAACCTGACGAAAGAAGTCACGGGAGTCAGCAACACCCCCGACCTGTTCAGCCGCCCCCGATGGACGGACCACCGGTACGACGCCCTGGGCCGCGTGGCCGTCACCCAGGAGCACATCGACAACGCCGAGAACATCCGGGCCACCATCCGTCGGTACGACCCGAACGGGAACGTCCTCCAGGTCGTGGTCCAGAACTTGAACTCGACCGGCGACATGCAGGTCCGGTCGACGGGCTTCGAGTACGACTACTTGAACCGCGTGACCAAGACCTCTGCGGCGGCGGCCGTGGACCCGGCTGCGTTCGTCAACATCGGCGTGGCCCCCCGCGCCACGCCGGCCGGCGACCCGACCTTCGCCGGCTACGAAACCTCGACCCTCGACACGTTGGCAGTCTATGACGGCTTCGACAACGTCGTAAAAACGACCGACCCCCGCGGCGTGTCGTCCGTCGCCACCTACGACGCGTACGGGAGCAAGGTCTCGTTCACCGCCGCGTCCGACTGGAACAAGGCCGACCCCACGATCTCGCCGCTGTTCCATGCGTCCCCGACGACGACCTGGGACTACGACGCGGCCGGGCAGTTGCGTTCCGTCGTCGACCCGGTCGGGGCGCGGACCGAGTTCGTGTACGACCCGCTCGGCCGACTGTCGAAGGCGACCGAGGCCGTCGGGGCTCCGGAAGAGCGGTACTCAACCACCCGGTACGACGCTGCCGACAACCCGCTCCGGGTGACCACGAACGCGAGCACGAAGGCCCCGGTCGTGGTCGGCGGCAAGTCGTTCGTCTACAACCGCCCGACCGTGACCGGCTACGAATACGATCCGCTGGGCCGGATTCACAAGGCGGTCGACGCCCCGGACCTGTCGGACGCCACCATCCTTGCGACCTTCGGCCACACCCGGCCGTGGACGGAGACGGATTACGACGCCGTGGGCAACCCGGTGCGGGTCCGGCAGAACGTGTCGAACTCGGGATCGGACCTCGTGACCGTGGCACGGGTCGGGTACGACGACCTGTTCCGCCGGGTTCGGGCGACCTCCGGCGAGTCGGATTCGGGGTCACTGTCCGTGATCGGGGATACATCGGTTGTTCGGGATGTGCGGTCAACGTACGACTCGGTCGACAACGTGATCACAGTCCGGGACTCGTCGGGCGTGCTGACCGCCTTCAACTACGACCTGATCGGGCGGAAGACGCAGACGATCGTGGGGGCGGATCAGGCCGCGAACCAACTGGTCACCACGCTCGGGTACAATACGTTCGACCAGATGACCCGGGAGGAGACCCCGGCCAAGTCGATGTCGAAGGGGTACGAGTACGACCGGGCCGGGCGGATGACGGCCACAATCCTCCATCCCCAGTGGCAGCGGATCGACTACCGGTATGACAAGGCCGGGAACCAGACGAAGGCGACGGAGACGATCCACCCGACTTGGTTCGTCGCGCCGAGTGAGACGCCGACCGGCCCGACCGCGAAGGACTTCCGTCAAGACATCACCACCACGTCGTTCGACGCGCTGGGGCGTCCGGTGTCGGTTGCGAACCCCGCGGATCAGTTCTCCGGGTTCGCGACCACCTACCGCTACGACGCGCTGGGCCGGGTGGACTTCGTGCTGGAACCCGAGACGAACGGCAAGTACTACGGTCGGCTGTTCGAGTACGACAAACTCGGCCGTCGGGTGATCGAGCACTGGATCGCCCGGACGGGCTACACGGCCTCCGGCACCGCCAAGGACGAAGTCACGAACGCGATCCGCACGGTGTACGACTCGGCCGATCACGTCGTGTACTCGTTCGAGGCCACCGACGACTCTCGGCAGGTGCAGGTGGCGAACGCGGGGACGGCGTCCGTCAGGGTCACAGCGGTCGCCCCCGAAACGTGGGAGACCGCACAGACAACGTGGATCCTCCGAGCGTACGACCGGCTGGGCCGGCTCAGGACGGCGGACTCGGCCACCATCTACGGCGGAGTCCTGACCTACACGTCCGACGCGGCGGGCCGCGTCGTCCGGGTGGAGGATCCCGACGGGGGGACGACGGCTTACGGTTTCGACCTGGCCGGACGGCCGACCGGCGAGACGCTCGCGAACGCGGCCGGGAAGGCCACGACGTTCACCTTCGGATACAAGGCCGCGGCGGACGCCAAGACCGATCAGGTCGGCCGGCTCGACCTGATCGAAACCGTCACCGGGTGGGCAGCCGCAGTCCCGACCGGGATGGCCGCCGTCATCGGCTCGTTCCGGTACGACGCCTTCGGCCGTGAGGTCTACCGCGGCTGGCGGACCCCGCCCACCGAAGCGGCCCTCAACGGCGAGCGGGAGCAGTTCCAGACCGAGTACGGAACCGACCCGCTGGTCAACCTCGGGCTCGTGACGGTCGAGAAGCGGAACGGGGCCTTGTTCTCCTCCGAGGAGAAGTACGCCTTCGCCAACCGCGACTTCAAGTACGATTACGGCCCCCGCGGGCAGATCATCAAGACCACCGTCACGACCCCCGGATCACCGGGCGAGGTTGTCGTCCCCTCCGAAAAGGACGCGACCGGCAACGCGCCGTACCCGTCCATTACCGACGCCTTGAGCACCGCCAGGGCGTACCGGCCACTGCAACTCGGCAAGTACCGCGCCACCTACGACACCGCCGGACGCGTCGTCACGATGACGGACAACCCGCCGGCCGACCGCAGCCAGGAAGTGCGTCAGTGGCGATTCACGTATGACGCCCGCGGGCGTCTCGTCCGAGTCGTCGAAGGGCGAGTCAAGTGGAAGAGCGATGGCTCGGCCGTGCTCGCCGGCACCTGGCGATCTCTCGTCCGCACGGACCTCGACTACGACCTCGAGGACAACCTCGTCTGGCGGAAGGTCACGTACCTCGTGGCCGGCAACTACGCCAACGACGAGTACGGCAACCCGCTCCCGCGGGCGGCCGGGCAGACCGTCACCCACCGGTACGCCTTCGACCGCGGCCGGCTGTACGCGGACCACACCGTCAGCGGGGCCCCGTGGACCCTCCGCTACCTGTTCGGGCCGAACGGGGCACCGCTCGCCCGGCTGGACGCCGGCGGGCCGCTGTTCTACCTCGCCGACCGGCGGGGGTCCGTCGCCGGGATCGTCAACCCGGCCGGGGACGTCGCCAAGCGGGTGCGGTACGAGAACACGGCAGTGGCCGAGCGGGTCGGGGCGGTGACGGATCGGCTGGAAGTGGGCGGGGTACCGTACGAGTACGCGGTGCAGATGAGCGTGTTCGGGTCGCGGTGGATGGACCCCGGCCTCGGCCGGTTCACCACCCCCGACGGCGGCGGCCCGGGGTTCAGCCCGTACCCGGTGGCGAACAACTCGGTGCCGAACGTGGAAGGCTCGTCGTGGTGGTCGACGACCTGGGCGGGGATGGTGGTGAACGACGTCCGGGCGTACAACGCCGCCATCTGGCAGGGGCCGGAGTATTCCGGTGCCAGCTGGGCCGAACAGTTCTGGGATAACGCTGGCAGGGCGTACAACGCGAGCTACACTTTCCGCGGCGCAGTCGAGATCGCGGCGTTGCCCATCACGTTTGTTGAAGGCATCCGGGCCGATGTGCGTGGATACCAAAGCAAGAACTACTCTCGCGGTGCCTCAGTCGGCTGGGCGATCGCAAACAACTTGCCTCTCTCCGGTGCGGGCATGCGGCTCGGCGAGGCCATCGAGGGTCAATCTTTGAGCGGGGCCGACCTGGGCCGAAAGCTGAGTACCGGCGAGCGGTGGCTCGCCGTGGGGCTTGCCGCAATCGACCTTTTCCCGTTCGGGAAGGCGGCGCGGACGGGTTGGACGGCGGTTCGGGCGACGGCTCGCGGTGGCATGAGCCTGACCACGGCATCGGGCCGTGCGGTGGCCCGTGAACTCCCTGGGCGGATCCTCGCGGCAGCGGGGCGGGCGGCGGCCGACGCTTCCGTGAGCCGGTGGGGCGGAGCGGCCGCCCGGTGGGTAGCGAACCTCGGACCTGAGGCTCGCGTGGGGGCACGGTGGGCCGAGCGTAACCTGCCGGGGCTGAACAACGTCTTGGACGACGTGATCCACGGCGGGTTGGGCCGGGTCAACACCCGCTTGCACGACAACGCGGCCAGGGCCGCCGAACGACTCGGATTCAAGGCGTGCTTCGACGCCGGCAGCCCGATCGCGACCCGCGACGGGGACAAGCCGATCGAGGACGTGAAGGACTACGAGACGTACGGGGACGAGTGCGACTGGACCATCAGTCGGAACGAGCACGACCCGGACGGGCCGTTGGTGTGGCGGCGGGTGCTGCGGAAGTTTGTGCGGCAATCGCTGGTCACGGATATCTATGTTCAAGGTCGTCGGTTCGGGACGACCTTTGAGCACCCGTTCTTCCCGAGGCACCGCAACGAGTGGACGGCGGCGGGCGAGTTGAAGGTCGGCGACGAGTTGCGGCTGATGTCGCCGGGCTGGCTGCCCATTGAGAAGATCGTCGAGACGGGCGACGTGCGGACGGTGTACAATCTGGAGGTCGAGGACGACCACACCTACTTCGTCGGCTGCGACGAGTGGGGGTTCATCGTCTGGGCGCATAACACATATCTTGACCCGAACACTGGACAATTGGCAACTGCTCGTCGAAATTCGCAGATTGCCAAAGAAGTGGAAACGCAACTTATCGGTATAGGTCTTTCCAAAACGGAAGCGCGCCAACTCTCAAGGGCGGGGGCTGCTGAAGGAATGAACGGGCAAGGGTTGGTTGACGCTATCAACCGAGGCGATCTTGCGGCGAGACATCTCGCTACAGGGGGGCAGGGAGGGTTTGCATATGGCATCGAGAGGATACTGCCTGAATTTGATGGCGTAACTACGCACTCAATCTTAATCACTAACGAAGGAAGAGTCATTCCGTTCCAATCCGGTAATGCAAGCACGCGGTATAGGTATTCCTCAATCGGACACACAGAAGCGGAAGCGTCGATCTGGATTCGAGAAAATGGATCAAGAGGAGGAACAATTTACCACAATAATACCAATGGCACTTGTAGTTTTTGTCATGCTCATATAGAGACACTGCTCCCAGAGAACGCCGTCCTGAATGTTTTTCCGCCCCGAAATGCCGTCCCGAACAATCCTTGGGCGCATGCCGAGCCGACGCATTATGTAGGAAATGCGAGTCTGCCAAAAATGAATCCATAGGAGTAGCGATGCGAATCCAAGATATGTTTCGTTCGTATACAGCGAATGATCTAGATACCATCAGCGATGTGCTGCGAACTCGAAATGACAAAGGGGAGAATGCGTTCTGGATAACTCGGGGCGACGACAAATTTCCCATGTTGTCTGTACTTATTCGTGGCGAACTTGCGACTCTTCAGTATTTCCGCAAAGACCGTGATGCGGGACTTGCGTCAGTTGGTCAAAAGCCAACTACACTCAAGGAGAATGTCATTGCTTTCCCTATTAGTCAAAACAGCGCTGATGATCTTCTGATTCAGAGCGACAGCCTAATTTCTGTCGAAAAGGCAATCAAAGCAGTTCGGGAGTTTTTTGAATCGGGTGAAGTGCCAAAGTCGGTTGAATGGCTTGAACTTTAAGCGCCCCCCCGTCCCAGCCCTTGCCTTCCCCTGGCAGGTCGGCAGATGTGCCGAGCGAAATTGTGGTCGCAGTCGTTCCCAAATTGTCGCTGTGAGGATTTGGCCGCCTGAGTTCGACCTTTCCCGAATTGCCACGAATTCTGGAGTACACGACCGCGACGTGACGTAACCCATCATGGCATGACAAAACTCGTATGCCGGGGAGACGTTCAGACCGGAGGGGTGCGACGCCGTTGGCGAGTCTCGTACTCGGCGAGCCAGCGTTCCAGAAGTGCGACGGCGGTGACGAAGTCGTAGCCCGACAGTCGCATCAGGTCGATCGTGTTGAGGTTGCGGTCGCAGGCGAAGCAATGCGCCAAATTCGTTCGCGGGTTGACGTAAGCCAGCATCCCGCCGCAGTGCGGGCACAGGAACACGAACCGCCCCTCCCGCACCTTCGACGGCGGGCCGTCCCGGCCGATGGCGGCGATCGCCACCGCCATCGGCAAGTCGTTGCGGATCCGACGCAGTCGCTCGGCCGAGAACATTCACGACAGCCGTATCAGCAAGGATCTCATGGGGGCGTCTTTCGAGCGAACACCGTCACTCTTTGGGGTACTTCTACCTATGACCGGCACCAATTTGAGCTTCGTTTTCCTTGGCATCCTTGTCTTGAGCGGGACTCCAGACGTCCGGGCCGCCGACCCATTTCCCCAAGAGCTTGAGGGCAAGTGGACCATCTCTGCTCACTCGTACCGGGGCGAGCAAAAGGACACCAAGGGTGAGGTCGAGTTCGGAAAGGACACCGTGACGTTTCGGATCGGGCGGAAGCCCTTTACTGCGACCGCACGGGTGGACGCGACGAAGAAGCCGGCCCAGATCGACCTTTCGTACCAGGACGGCCCGGCCAAGGGAATGACCTTCAAGGGGATCTACCGTCTCGAAGGCGGGAAGTTGTTTCTCTGCTGCCACCCGACCTCGCGTCCGGAAGCCTTCGAGACCCCGGAGGACACCGACTACTTCCTCTTCACGTTGTCGAAGCCCAAACGCGACTGATTCGTGATTGTTGTGATGGGAAATCGGGTTCCCTGACAGCGGCGGCGTTGGTAAGCCCGAGTGTGGCAAGAATCGCGTTCGATGAGGAGGGTTGGAAATCGCACCCACCGAAGGTCGACCCTGCCAGGGTACAGGTCCGAAAAGTGTACCCTATTTCGACCCGATTCCATGTTTCGTAAGCGAATCCGCGTTGTCCGAAACCCTAGAAAACAAGGCAAATCGCGGGTATCCGAAAGTTATCCGAAGGGCGTCTTGGCACTACGGAACCGAAGGTTGAAGGTTCGAATCCTTCTGGGTGTACTTGAAAATCAAGGGTTTCGTGACGGCGACTTTCGGCTGTGTACCAAACTCTGCACCAAACCTCCGGGCCTTCCCGGAGGTTTTTCCGTTTCAAGCGGTGCCAAGATCGCCCTTCGCCGGGACGTTCCTGCCTCTCACCCGGCCCAACATCCTCGGAACCGGGCCAGGAGATCGGCCTGTTCGCGGGTCCACGACAGCAGTTCCGCCAGTTCGAGGTTCGCGTCGGTCCGCGGATGCTCTCGTCTTCGACACCGCCCATGCCCGACGAGTAATACTCGGGCTCAACTGATCCTCCAGCGGGCCGGTGTGCTTCCCGTCCTCACCGTGCTGGGCAGTGGAAGCGGTGCAGGCGTCGTACCGGCCGATCCCACACTCGACGACTGCTCCACGGCTGGGGCTTCGCCTGCCGGGAGTGTTCCGACAGATCCAGCGGCACAAATCGCCACCGTGTCGTCGCTTGTCAGTCGGAGCGAGGACGCTAGAGCAGTCGGAGGCCGTCCCACATCCCGAAGAGCCCGCACCCATGCCCGGTTCCACCTTTCAGACCAACCCGATCGACCTGCTGAAAATTCTGGACGACTGCCAGCGGGGCGTCATCCAGCTCCCCGACTTCCAGCGGAGTTGGGTGTGGGACGAGGACCGGATCAAAGGGCTAATCGCTTCGGTGTCGCGGGCCTTCCCGGTCGGGGCGTTGATGTCCCTGGACACCGGCGGCGACACCGCCTTCAAACCCCGCCCGGTGGAAGGGGCACCGGCGGCGGCTATCGCTACCAACCCCCAGTCGCTCCTCTTGGACGGCCAGCAGCGGGTCACCTCGCTCTACCAGGTCACCCTCCGCGGGAAGGTGGTGGAGACGCAGACGGTGAAGAAGAAGCGGGTGCGACGCTGGTTCTACCTCGACATCCGCAAGGCCCTCGACCCGGCCGTCGACCGCGAGGAGGCGGTGGTCGGCGTGCCCGAGGACAAAACCGTCCGCTCGGAGTTCGGCCGCGACGTGCTGCTCGACCTGTCTACCCCGGAGAAGGAGTACGCGGCGTTGATGTACCCGGTGTCCCAGGTGTTCGACTGGGACAGGTGGCAGGACGGGTTCGACGAGCACTGGGCGGGGGACGCCCACAAGGCCGTCCGGCAGGAGTTCCGGGCGTTTAAAAACCAAGTGCTGGAGAACTTCAAATACTACCGCATCCCGGTCATCGCCCTGGACAAGTCGACCTCGCGGGAGGCGGTGTGCGTGGTGTTCGAGAAGGTGAACACCGGCGGCAAGCCGCTCGACGCGTTCGAGCTGGTGACGGCCATGTACCGGCGTCCGGGCACGAACTCCGCAAGGACTGGTACGGCGACGGCCAGAAACCCGGACGGCACCGCCGCCTCGCCGACACCCTCCGCCCGCACGACGCGAACACCGGCATCCTGGCCGGCGTGTCGAACACCGACTTCCTCCAAGTGGTCTCGCTGTTCCACACCCGCGAGAAGCGGCGGGAGGCCGAGCAGGGCGGGAAGACCGGCAAGGACCTGCCGGCGGTCATCGGCAACCGCCAGTCGCTGTTGCGGCTGCCGCTGGAGGCGTACAAGAAGTACGAACGGTGGTCGAGCACGGGTTCACGAAGGCCGCCAAGTTCCTCCACCAGTTGCACATCTACCGCACCTTCGACCTGCCGTACCAGTCGCAGGTGGTGGCCCTGGCGGCCGTCCTGGCGGACATCGGCGACGACTGGGAGCACGCCGCGAACCGGGAGAAGCTGGTCCGCTGGTACTGGAACGGGGTGTTCGGCGAACTGTACGGCTCGGCGGGGGAGACGCGGATCGCCCGCGACTTCCTGGAGGTGCCGGCGTGGCTCAAGGGCGGGCCGGAGCCGTCCACCGTCCGCGACACCATCTTCCGGGCCGACCGGCTGAAGAGCATGCGGTCGCGGCTGTCGGCCGCGTACAAGGGGCTGAACGTGCTGCTCATGGCGGAGGGGGCGAAGGACTTCCGCTCGGGGCAGGCGTTCGATCACACCGTCTTCTTCGGGGAGAACGTGGACATCCACCACGTCTTCCCGCAGGACTGGTGCAAGAAGCAGGGCCTGACCCCGGCCGTGTTCGATTCCATCCTGAACAAGACCCCGCTGTCGTACCGCACGAACCGCATCGTCGGCGGGGCCGCACCGTCGGCGTACCTGGCCCGGCTGGAGTCGGGGAACGCGGCCAACCCGCCCATCCCGCGGGCCACACTCGACGCCCTCTTGAGAACGCACCTGATCGACCCGGACCTGCTGTGGGGCGACCAGTTCGCCGACTTCATGGCGGACCGGCAGAAACGGCTGCTGGCCCTCATCGAGCGGGCGACCGGGAAGCCGGTGTACGGCGGCCCGGTGGCCGAAGAGGGCGAGGACGTGGAAGAGGACGAGGAGGACACGATTGAACCGATGACCTCCTCGGCCTGAACGGGTGTTTGTGCTTGGTGCCTTGTCCGGTCACGACGGGGCAACGCCGGCCGGCTCGTTCGCCCGGCACGCCGCGACCAGCTTCGGCAGCGACGACCCGCCGGGCAGCCCGCGGAGGCCGACGTACAGGGCCTGGTCGACCGCCCCCCACGTCTCGCCGGCGGCTCCATTGATCGGGCCGCCCCGACGCGACGGCCACTCGCCGGTTCGACGAAAGTGGTCCGTCAGCCAGCCTCGGATCTGGTCGAGGGTGAGCGGCGGCAGGGCCTTGCGGTTCCGCTTCCCGCGGTGGCGGGCGAGCAGTTTGGCCAGCGAGTCCCCGCCCGGCAGCCCGCGGAGGCCGAGGCCCAACGCTTGCTCGACCGCCCCCCACGTCTCGCCCGGTGCGTCCGGGATCTCGCCGGCCCGGCGGGTTGGCCATTCGCCGGTGCGGGTGTGGTGGGCGTCGGCCCACGTGAGGATCTGTTCGGCGGTGAACGGCTGCAGGGCCATGTGGTTGCGGACCCCGCGGTGGGCCGCGAGGAGTTGGGCCAGCGACCCGCCGCACGTCAGCCCGCGGCTGTTCGTCTCCACCGCCGCGGCGACGGCCGACCAGTGTTCGCCGGGGGCTTCCGGGATCGGCCCGGAGTGCGGCTTCGGCCATTCCCCCGCCCGCTGGTGGTGGGCGTCGGCCCAGACCAGGATCGTTTCGACGGTGAGTTTCGGCACCGTCGCCGGGTTGCGGAACGCGGACTCCGGTCGCACCGATTTCGTGCCGGCTTGCCCCACGCTGGCGACCCCGCGTTCGGCATCGAGCAGGCGAGCGAGGGACGACCCGCCGGGCAGCCCGCGGCGGCCGTTGTGAAGGGCACTCACGATCGCCGACCACGTTTCGCCGGGGGCATCGGCCAGCCCGCGGCGGCCGTCGGTCTTCATCGGCCAGCGGCCGAACCGGACCTCGAACTGGTCGGCCCAGGCGAGGATCTGGTCGGCGGTCAGGTCCGGCCGCTTGGGGGCCGGGCGGAAGCGGATTTTGAGCGGCATGCGGCGTCGGGGTTGAGCTGATGTCGAATGTACTCGAACCTGCCATCACCATCCAACCGTTACCCACCGTCGGCCCGCTCGGCCACGAAAGCGGACTCGTCGCCCTGATGAAACGCAATCAGGCCGTGTAGCTCACCGACCTTGAGCACCGCCCACCCGTGGCCCTGAGCCGGGTCCATTTCGTCGTTCCCGTCCCACGTCCACTCGACGCGGGGGTGCCCGTCTCGCGTGGTCAGCCGGCCGTCCATCCCGCCGGACACATACCCGAACTGGAGCTCGCCGGAGCCGTCGGCGGCGAAGGTGAAATGCCCCTCCACCTCGGCGTCGACGAACTCCTGCTCCCACAGGTCCATGTGGGTGATCCGCCACCGTCCGACGAACGGGTTGGCCGGTTTCGCCTTCGCCATGTCTCACCCCCGCTTATTCGATCGCACGCCACGGCCCGCCCGCCGACCACGTGCGGTCGAACGCTTCACCGCCGGCGACCGAGGACGACAGGGGCATCAGGAACCCGGCGAGGAACTCGCACACCGCGGCCAACTCCGCCCCGCCGGCGTCCAGCCTGCCCTTCTTCAGAAACGCCCGCCACTGCGTCACCTTCTTCGCGTCCGTGCCGAACTCGGCGGTGAGGGCGAGCGGTGGTGTTGCCGGGACTGGGGTCTTGCGGCGGGCGAACGTGGCCCGGACGGCGTCTGCCAGCACCGGCCCGGCGAACGGGTACAGGCGGGCCAGCACCCACACGTCGAAGAAGTCCTTCATCCGGCTGTTGGCGATGCCGAGGGCGACCATCGCCTGGAACTTCTCGGCTACTACCGTCTCCCGTGGGTAGGCGGCCAGTTCCGCAGTGGGGAAGTCGAGCAGGCCGGGGTAGCGGACCGTCACCGGGGTCGGGGTGACGGCGTCGCCGAACCCGACATCCACTTGCAGGTCGATGCGGGCCTGCCCGAGCTTGGCGACACACCCCACCCGCACGCCCTCGTACTCCTGGTCCTCCTTGATCCGCCCGGCGGTGACGGTGGCCGGGTCGAAGGCCAGCCCGTCGTCCTCTACAGCCGCCCGGCACACCGCCCGGAACACGTCCGCCAGCCGCTCGACCGACGGGTCGCCGCGGCCGAGCAGGTCGAGGTCGCGGGTCGGGCGGTGCGGGCTGTCGGCCCACAGGCGGAACAGCATCGCCCCCTTCAGCACGAACTCGCCCGCGTGCGGGGTGCGGGATAGGCGGTACAGCAGCCGCTCGATGGCGTACCGGGTGAGGACGAGCTGGAACTCCTCGCCCTGTCGGCGGCCGAGGTCGGTCAGCCGGGCCTTGACCGACGCGGCCATGTTCTTCGGGCGGTCCTTGCTCACGCCAGGGCCTCCAGGTACGGCCGCATGACGTTGGCCATCCGCCGGGCCTGGGCCGCCCGGTGCAGTTCGTCCACCGTCGCCCGCCGCTCCCGCAGGCACTCCCGCAGGGCTTCAAGGGCCACGTCCAGCCCGACGGTGTTCCGATAGGCGAAGCAATCGGCTACCGTGCGAGCCGGGTTCGTCACCCGCACCGTCACACCCTCGATGGCGTGCTCCTCCACCCCGGTCGTCAGCCCCGCCCCGGCGAACCGCACCACCCGCAGCGGGGGGTAGTCGAGCGTCGGCTTGCGGGCCTTGCGGTCGATGCCGATCCACACCTCGTGCGGGGCCTGGGTGGTGAGGCGGTGGAACCGCAGGGCGGACAGCAGGCAGACCACGCCGTGGGGCACCCGCTTGCACGCCTGGGCGAGGGCGTGGTGCTCGGTCACGTCGGCGTCGGCCAGCACGTACACCCCGCGGGACGGGCGGTCGAGTACCCCCTCGGCGACCAGCCGGGCGAGGGCGGTGCGGGGCACGTTCTGGCCGGCGAGATCGCGGGTGCGGAGCACCCCGAGCCGGCGGACGAGGGCCAGCAGGCGGTCGGCGGCGTTGGCGGGTTCGGCAACCATAACGACGGCAGTTGTTGATAAGTGCCGACATTTTGTAACACACGCGGTCGGCGTCTGCAAGGGCAATCCCACTCGGCTGAGGGTCGAGGCGATGAATCTCGCCGATCCAGCGAAGCTCATCGGCCGATGGAGGGGAATCGTCGCTCCTGACCGTTGTTTCGAAAAGTGGTTTTTGAACTAGGCGGCGTGAGAGCGGGCAGGCAACCGCAGTTGCGGGGGCTACACTGACCCGCGACGAGTTCCGAGAGGAGACCTTGGCGTGCCCGATTCGCTCACCTTCGCAGCCGACGTATTCCGCACCGTCTGCGATCGCTTCCGGGCGAAGGCTTCGGACTTGCAACTGCTGGTCGAGGAAGACTCCTCGTTCGAGGCTTGGCTCCACTGGGAGGCATGCTTGGCCTGCAAACTCCGGCAGGAGGGCTACCCGTTCTGCGAGGTCACGGCCAAGCCGACCTACGCCAGCGAGGGGGTGGCGACCGAGGCCGGCGACTCGGACCGCAACTTCGGCGACCTGCGGGTGGGTGGCCCCAACGACGGGGCCGACCACTGCTGGCTGTTCGCCGAGATCGTGCTGGCTGGCGACGACGAAAATGCCGACCGCGGGTGGGTGAAACGGACCGAAGCCGCGGCGGGCCGACTGAAGGGGCTCCGGTGGAAGAAGTCGGCGGCCCTGCTGATCGTGGTGGCGGTTCGGACGGGCGATGACAGTACGAGCACGGCCTGGAACCACCCCGCCCTGACCGACCCGTGCGTCATACCGCTGCCGGGTGGCGGGTCGGTCTCGGTGACGCCGTTCGACATCAAGCAGAATCCCACACCGCTCCTGTGGAGATGAAGCACGGTCGGCCGAGCCACAAGTCGCTCGACGCATCCATCATGGATGTGGCCGACGAGATCGCCTACGGTGTGCATGACTTCGAGGACGGAATCGCCCTCCACTTCATCACCCGCGATGACTGGCAAAGCGTCGGACCGAAGTACGATTCCGTGTGGGCGGCATCGGTCTCTCTCCCGACGTTCGACCAACTCGGCTCACAACTCTTCGCAGTCGGTGCCGACCAAGGGGCTGTACGCAAGCGAGCAATCGGTGCCCTCGTGAACGCACTCATCTCGTCTGTTCGTCTCGTCGAGTTGCCCGACTTCGTGGAGCCAGTGCTGCGGTTGCGAGCCGTGTTCGATGGACCTGGGAAAGAATTGCAGAAAGCTCTGCAAGATCTCAACTTCAGTCGCACCATCGACCGGCCCAGCGTCCAGACTCTGGAGTACCGCGGCCAGTTCAATCTGTTGACTCTGTTCCGGGCGATCGAATCCGACCCCAAAAAACTCCTCGGAACAGAGTATCGGCCACGGCTGGACGACCCGGCGTGGGGAGGGCATTTGCGTGTCATCGCCGACTACATCGGCGGCATGACCGACGAGTACGCAACGCGGATGTTCGAGCGGATTTTTGTGCCGCGTCACGGCACTGCCTTCGACCATTTTTGAACCAAGCAGCCCACGATGGAAGGCGTGATTCAGACCTCACTTCACCGGCGATAAAGCTTCCGTGAGCTAACTTTTCCCAAGAGGGTGTCGCATGCCAAACTCGACCAAAACTACGGCGAACAAGCCCGCGAAGAAACCGACCGCATCCCCCGTTCCCGCCGGCGACAGGCAAGCCGAGATCGCCAACCGGCTCTTCGCCGCCATCCGCAAGCACCTTGCGGGCAACAACCTCCCCAGGAACTATCAGAAACAGTGGCGTGATGAGGTGACAGACTTCCACGGTCTCGACATGCAGTTCCGGCAGGGGCGGATCATCCACCAGTGGATCATGGTCGGCCGGACGAGTCTCGTCGTCACGGTCGCGGATGATCACGTTAAACTCTTCTACGGCCGTAAACCCGTGCAGCAGGACTTCGTACTGGCCGGTCCCAACTTCGAGCGGGACATAGCTGAGTTCCTGGGTAAGCACTTCAAGTGCTACTTCCCCACCTACTGGTTGGAGGAGAAGTCAGCCTAGGCGAAAGTGAAGACGTGCCGGAATTGGCCCAGATACGTTACGGGCCGTGGCTCCCGACCAAGCCGCGTGAGAAGAGGCGGCACGAACGCTGCCACTCCTCGAACCGGCCGGCGAGGGATTCGTCTAGCGGGTGCTCATTCCCGTTCCACGCGGCTGGGTGGGTCTTCGCTCGGTCCGTGTGGGCGGCGGGGTCGAGTTGTTGGAGCAGATCGAACACCGGGACGGACATCGGGTGCCTCCTCGCGGCACTCAGCGGAGCTTCTTCTCGGTCCACTTCCACATCTGCTACGCGGCCTCCATGCTCCGCTCTTTCGCCGCGTTGGTCCGCAGGAACCCGAGTTTGTTCGCGGCCACGTTCTCGGCATAGTCCAGGTCGGGCCGGAGGGGTCGGCACCGGGTGTGGCCAAGGATGACAACGCTTCGGCGTCATCCGACTCGGTGTCTAATCGTCGTCGTCAGTTGCCGTGTCTCGGATGTTCCGCTCAGCACTGCGGAGGACATCGGTCAGGAAGCGGTGCGTGATGCTCCCCGCAGGGAATCGAGGGAGAGCCGCGGTGCACCTGTCGCGGAGCTGGAGATCCTGTGGGAACGGCTCGCCCGCAACACCCTGCCGAGAACCGAGGGCCGCCACCGCGTACAACCCGCCGCTGATGCCCCTCACGCACTCCTCGCCGAAAGCCTCAGCCCGTTCCAGCACGAGGCTGGTCAGGTCGAGGCGGTCGAAGACGAGCCACCTCGGGGCGTGACGGAAGAGACCGACGGCTGCTCGGAGTTGTTGCTCGTCGCCCACACGGAACCACTCCGCCAGCACTTCGACCCCGACTGCCGCGTAGCCGAGGGAGACGTGCCGGTAGAGGTCTGCCAACTCCATCCGCGACACCCGGTCCACGCGGACGGCATAGTCGCGGACTCGACGGAGGAGTGCGGTGAGATCGGGCGAGTCGGCCAACGTCTGGAACGCTCGCCCCATCGACTCAAAGGGCACCGGGCGGTACGAGGACCGGAACCCCTGTGCCCGCTCCCGTTCGATCCGCCGGAAGAACAACTCCAAGACGGAGTGCGGGATGCGACCCCAGGCGAACCTCAAGAACTCCGACAGGTTCTGGTCGATCCGATCTGCCACGTCCAACTTGAGCAACAGGGCCGCGAGGTCTGCGTCGGTCAGGGCGTCGGTGACGCCGCCCCAGTTCCGATCTCCCAGCCGGCAGAGTTCGACGGCGGTGTCGATGTCCGCACCAGGGTCGATGGCCAACGCCCGGTCGATGGCCTCCCGCGGCCGGAATCGAGCCAGCCGGCGAAGGGCCGCGACCCCTGCCCGGCGGACGAACGGGTCAGCGTCACCGACGAGTCGGTCGAGTACGGCCGGCTCGTCGGGGTGAGGTTCTGCTTCGCGTGCCACACCCCACTGACAGAAGTGGGCCACAACTCGGCGGAGTTCGATCGCCCCGGTGTCGAGGGCACCTCGGCAGACCTCCATCGCGTCTTGGGGGCACGCGGCGTAGAGCCGAGAGAGGACGACGTTCAGACCTTCGGTCACGGGTGATGTGGGGAGCCGAACCAGTTGCTCGGCGATGCCTTTTGCGGCCGCGGGCTGGTTGTCGAGGAGCCACCAGAGCAGATTCCCGGCCTCGGTTTTCGGTTCCGCCGGCCGCAAGTCGCGGAGCAATCGGTCCAACTCTGCGACTGCGGCGGATGGCTCGGGGAAACGCCTCCAAAACTCGACCACCACCGACTGTGCGAGTTCACGCTGGCGGTTCTCGATCGACGCAACCACATCCTCGCCATCACCCACCTCCTCCTCGAACAGGTCCCAACGGGACATTTCGGGCTGCATCATGCGTGTGAGGCGGAACTCGAACGACTGGTCGATCGAGCGAATCACAGACGCCGCACGCTCACGATCCGCAGCCAAGCGGCCGTGCCGAGCGTGGAACCGGACCTCGCGGAGGACGGCCAAGAGCACGACCGGAGGGGGACTGCCGTCCACCAGTCGCTGCAACGTGTCGAGGACGTGCAACTGCTCGCCCTGCCACGGCGTCAACTCCTCGTCGGTGATCTCCATGTTCAGATAGGGAGCAGGCCCGGTCAACGCGGCTCCGAGGCTTTGCACCGCCCGCAAGACGACCCGGATGTCACCGTTCGAGAGGCAGCCGGTCAAGGTGGCCAGCACTTCACCCCGAAGGTCACGAACCGACTCGTAGTCGAGCAAGAACGGTCGCATCGAGATCCGCCGCCCGTCCGTATCGTGTTCGATGCCGGACTTCGCCAACAGCGGGTCGAGTGCGTCGAGGGGCGTGTGCCGGCCGGTCCACGCATCCGGCCGGGCGAGCCAGCGGCGGACAGCAGCCCATACGGCCGCGTTCACCCACAGGGGTTTCTCCGTTCCGTATTCGGCGATCGCGGTCAGCACGCGAAACGGATGCGAGGGATTGGGATTCGTCGGCCGGTCGTCCGAGCGGTCGAGCTCCCACAACAGGTCGAGACATGCAGGGAGGCAAGTGGCGGATACCGAGCATCGGCGAAGCAGGTCGGGAGCCGCCCTCAGCACGTTCGTGTGGTCGTAGGAAAGCCAGCCGGGGATCACATCCTCGCTTTGTGCGGACGCCGGATTGCGGACGGCGAACCGGACCAGATCGAGAACCCGGTCAGGGAGGAAGTAGGCCGAATCGCCCAGCAGTCCGAGCAATTCGGTCCGCTCGCGGTGCCCGCCGGCCCGGAACGCCTCTCGGATCTGCCCCCAGATCCGATTCAGGAGATCGGGTTCGGTCTCGCTCCCGGCCCGCACCCGCCAATCCAACTCGGCGAGATTCCGAAGCAACTGGGCGAGGTGCCCGCCGGCGAAAGCGGCGAACACGCGGTCAGCGAACCCGGTCGTGACGCCCTGGGGCGTAAGGCAGGCCGAGTGGAGAATGTGGTCCGCCAACACGTCGGGCGTGAGCCGGACGTGCCGGCCGCGACGGACCAACAATCCGACCCGCTCCAGTTCACCGATTGCCCGCGTAACGTCGGGGGGCTGCACACCAAGGAAAGTCGCTAGTTGGGCGTGGGTCGTGCCCGATTCGGGCGGCACCGGGTTCAGGGCGGCGACCGCCTCCAAAAGCCGTTTGCAGAGTTCGTGCGGAACGGCCTCGCTCACCCGCCCGAGCATCTCGTCGCGGAAGCGGTTCAGCACCTCTTGGCGGAAGTCCGCGTCCCGTTCGAGCAACTCCGGCGGGACTGCTCGGTCGGAGAGCAACCGGCCGCCGACGACAGTGACGAGCGGGCAGTCGCGGGTCAGTTCGGCGAGGCGGTCGGCCAACTCCGGGCACGAGGAACCCATGACACGCCCGGCCAGTTCCCGGACCTCCTCCCGTGTGAGCCGCTCGACCGGTGGTGGCCGGCGGATTTGGGTGGCATCGAATCCTGCTCGGGTGAGTTCCGCGAGCAGGAAGTCGGTCCCCTGCGGGCGGGTGCCCAGCACGAGCCGGGAATCCGGTCGCCCCCGGAGCCAAGCGAGGAGCGGCCCGAGGTCGGTTCGCCGGTGAGCGTCGTCGACGACCACCAGGGCGGGGGCGGGCGGAAGGTCGTCGAGGGCGTCGACGGTGAGCGGGACGCCGTCGTTGAGCAACCGGACGGCCCGATCCGGGTGTGCCGCATCAATGCCCTCGGTCAACTCGCGGAGGACTCGTGTCTTCCCGATGCCGCCGCGGCCCGCCACGAGCACCACCCGCTCGCGGCCTTGCCCGACCGAGAAACTCGTGAGTTCTTGGACGAGTTGCTGGCGGCCGACCAAGGGGAGTGCGTGGTGGAACAGGCGGTCTGAATCGAGGAGCGGGCGGAAGTAATCGGCCGGCGGGACGAACGCACCGACCGCCGGCAGCCCGAGGAAATCTCGCCGCCACACCGGGCCGAAGTGGTGGTCCACCAGACGGCGGGCGACTTCAGGACTCAACTCCAACCGGACCCGCTGCGACAGATCTTCCGCGTCCCACAGTTCCCAAGCCGAGTGTTTTTTGACCTCGTCCCGTACGTCTGTGGACGCAACCCCGCTGATCAGGATGACGTAGCGGTCGGCTTTGTAGGTGGTGTCGGCAATGTGCTTCTGAGCGTGATTCGGCTGGTACTTCTTGTACCGCTTGTTTGAGAACGCCCACCACTTGTCGTCGGTCTTCTGGACGATGAGGTCGATCCCCTGCTGGGTCTGCCCCTGCGTGCCGTAGCGGTGGGCGGTTTCGGGCCGCGTGCCCGGCAGGGCGGTGAGCATGTCGTGGGCGAATTGCTCGAACCGTTCCCACGGGAGTTCGGAGAACGGGAGTGACGCGACCCTTGGGGTCAGCGGTGAGCGTACGGCCAGACTCATCAGCCCCTCGTCGATTCGTTGTGCCGAAGTCGGGAACGTGTTCCCACCACTTGTGTGGGGTCATTGCGACGGCTCGCTCGTCGCCGGTGATGCGGACCGAACGGCATTTCAAGCCGCCTCTTCGTCGAAGTAGTCCAGGTCAACCTTCTGCACGGCGAACGTGCGGGCGGTCGCCACGCCGACCCCGTGGTCGATCATCAGTTCGGCCAGCCGCCGGCCGTCGAGCAGCACCACCCGCCGCTCGATCTGGGTGACGTACTCCCTGGCGTCCTTCGAGAACCCGGAGGTGGTGATCAGCACCCCCTTGCGGGAGCGGTACGTCTCCATCCCGCCGACGAAATCCCGCACCTCCCGGCTGCCGACCGTGTTCTCCCACCGCTTGGCCTGCACGCACACCACGTCCAGCCCGAGTTTGTCCTCCTTGATGATGCCGTCGATCCCGCCGTCCCCGGACCGGCCGATGGCGTGCCCAGCGTCGGCCAGCGACCCGCCGTACCCCATCGCCACCAGCAGGTCGACCACCAGCCGCTCGAAGAACGACGGCGAACACGCCTTCAGCTTGTCGATCAGCTCGTCGGCGAGGGCGTTCCGCAGGGCCAACGCCGCCGCTTCCAAAGTCTCCTCCGGCGTGGCGGCGTCGGCCGGCGGCTCGGTGCCGTCCGGCTCGGGGGCGGTGCGGCCGTAGAAGTCGGCGAACGTCGGGTACTGCCGGAGGAAGGCGTTGTCGATGCGGGCCGGCTTGCCCGCCAGGACGGCCTTGCCCTCGGCGGTGATACGGACGACGCCGCGGGCCGGCTGGGCGATGAGGCCGGCTTTCTTCAGGTAGGTCTTCGCCCACGCCACCCGGTTGGAAATCACGGTCTGCTGGCCACTCGGCAGGGGCTCGGCCCGCTCGGCATCGGTCAGCCCGAAGCGGTCGGCGACCCGCTGGGTGACGGCCCGCAGGTGGTGGTCCGTGCCGTCCGCCACGGCCTCCAGCAGCGGCAGCATGCAGTCCTGGTAGTCGGGGATGGGCACGGGCGGCTCCGGGGTCAAGGAAGCAGGGCGTTGAGCTTGGCGAACAGCTTCTCGAACCGCTCCAGCGTGGCGGCCGACAGCCCCTTCTTCAGTGTACCGATGTTCTCCGCGAAGTGCTTCGCCGGCCGGAAGTGGCCGAACCCGGCCCGGCTGGTGAGCGGGTGCGTCTCGAAGAACTGGTCCAGCCGCACCAGGACGCGGGGGTGGCCCGCCTTCACGTCCTTTTACGTCGGCTTCTTGCTCACCTCGCCCGCGTACTCGCCGTTCACCAGTTTGAGGTAGAACCCGAGGTCGAACATGTCCTCGATGTCGGCCTCCTCGGCCCCCGTGAACTCGGCGAAGGTGAGCACGCGGCTGCGTTCTAGGAGCTGTCGCTCGTACAGGGCTTCGATCCGCTGCTGGTCTTTCTTCTGGAAGTCGAGCAGGGTGGCGATGGTCAGTCCCTTCTGTGCCCCGAGCAAGGCGGCGAAGGTGGGCACCTTCTCGGCCCCGCCGACCGGCGTGATCGTCCACCGGCGGTCCAGCCCCCGCCGGTTCTTCTCCTCCAGCACGCCCGTCACGGTTTGCAGGTAGAGCAGGTCGGACACGCCCTCCACGACGAGGCAGTTCGGGCCGACGAACAGGGTCTGGGCGATGTCGTACCCCAACGCCCCCTGCAACGGGAACAGGGTCGCCGCCCCGGCCCGCAGCACGTCTTTGAACACCTTGGTCCCGGACTGCTCGGGCGGCGGCGGCTCCTTCGCGTCGATGCTCCGGTCCTCGACGATCCGAACCCGCTCGAAGTGGTGCGGGTCCACCATGAACGGCGAGTGGGTGGTGTACACCACCTGATGGTGCGGCTTGAGTTCCTCCTCGACGTACCGCAGCAGGTCGCCCTGGGCCTTGGCGTGCAGGAACAGCCCCGGCTCGTCGAGCAGCAGGATGAGCGGCTCCTTCGCCTTCTTCTGTTGGCCGAACCACGCCAGGAAGGAGAAGAACCACAGGAACCCCTTCGACCGGCTGCCGAGCAGGATGCTCGCCTCGTGGACCGAGTCGTACACCCGGCCCCACAGGTTCGTCCCGCTGCTCATCTCGCCGGGGTCGCCCGGCCGGGCCTGCCGCACGTCGAACCGCACCTTCAGGTGCCGGTTCTGCGACCAGTACTTCAGCACCTGCTTGGACAGGTGGTTGGAGGCCCCCTCCAGGCTCGCCACCAGTTCGTCCGTCCGAGTGGAGTTCAGCAGTTGGTCGATGTCGAGCCTCGCCAGTTCGATCAGCCCGAGCATCGGCCGGTCGGACTCCTTCAACTTCTGTCCGTTCCGCCCGGTCTGCCGCTCCTTCAGCTTCTCGATGTTGACGTGCCCCTCCATCTGGTAGTACTCGTCGAAGTAGAGGAACTTCGGCCAGCGGGCCTTCAGGTGGTGAGCCCAGATGTGCTCGCCGAGGCCGGACTGGGTGATCCCGATCAGCAGCCCCTTCAACTTCTTCGCCGCCTCGGACTCGGCCTGCGTGTCGGCCTCGTGGATCGCCTTCGTCCGGGCGTCCGGGTCGGTCAGGGCTTCGGCCTCCGCCTTCGCCTTCGCGTGGGTCTGCTGACGATCCTTCCCGTCGGCGTCCAAAAACGCCCGCAGTTCGGCCACCGTGGCGGTGCCGACGGCACGGGCGGCTACCTCCTCCGGCAGGTGGTGGGTCCGCACCAGCCCGCGGACCGCAGCCGCCTCGTCGGGCTCGATCTCGACGACGAGCTTGTTGTCGTACCCCTTCGACAGCCGGACGATGGGTGTCGGCAGCACGCCCGCACCGTACGCCGCTTCGACGGCGGCGATCTCGTCGGCCCCGAGAGCGTACTCCGCCCAGATGACGACGGCCGGCTCCTCCTCGTCGGCCTCGACCCGCTGGCGGTACTCCTCGACCTCGGCTCGGGGGTACTCGTCGGTCACGTCGAACTTGCCGTCCTCCGGGACGACCGGGTTGAGCTTGTAGAGGGCTTGGAGGACGGCCGTCTTGCCCGACTCGTTCTTCCCGACGAGGCAGGTGATGTCGCCGACCTCGAACGGGTTCGAGCGGCGGATCGACTTGAAGTCCGTGATCTCGACCCGAGTCAACTTCATGGGCGTTCTCGTCGGCTGGTGGGACGACCGCTGGCGTGAGTTCGGCGGCCGGTCCGACCACAACGCACGATCCGATGTGAGAAAGCATCCGCTGGGGCATGATACTTTTGCAATGTCCGTAGTTTCGACTGCGGACAGCCGCCGAGGTGGACGTTACTTGCCGCAACTCACAGGATCAGTTTGCGGTGACGCTCTCCATCAACTGACTGCCCCGAGTGTAACTAAAGTTGCTGATCGAACACCGATCACGAAAGGCATCGGCGTAACGCGAAAGTGGCACGAACGAGTCTTCGGTTGCCGCCATGGTGGCGATGACATCGTCGAGGTGATGGCCGAGTTCTACCAGTCGCACCACCTCGTCCAGTTCGGTGATGGACAGCACGACATGCGGGATGATCGCGGCAACGCCGTTCTGCCGGAGGTCGTTCAGAATCCGCCGCCGAAAGAAGGGGCCGTTAACGGTCTGAAGTTGCCCATAGGTGACAACGACGCCGACGGTTTCTTCGGGCCGCTGAGCTAGGCCGTGGTTTGCCCACTTGCCGAGCCTGATGGCTTCAGCGTGAGCAGAGAGTTGGGTGATTGCCGATACGATCCTCTCCCTCGTCGCCTGCACCGACGCATCCGAACCGAACGTCACGAGTTCGAGGGGCGGCCGGAGGCTCTTGCACTCGAAGAGAATCGTCCGCGAGGCCCCTTTGTACGCCCAGTCGGCGACCTTGCCGGCGTTCTTGGGTTTGGCCCGGTTCGGGTCGCCTTCCCACCACAACGACTCGCTCGGACAGACCGACCCCAACAGGTTGCCGACGAAACGATCGAAGACGTACCCGAAGCGGCGGCTGAAGGCGGTCCGGTCCCGCTCGAACAGGTCGTAGAAAAGACCAAGGGTCGTTCTCTCCGCCAACAGGTGCGGGTCAACGGTGACGAACCGGCCTTGCCCTACGTCGATGACTGGAAATCGAACGAGGGGATTGAACTCGAACTGTGTGTAGCGGGCGTCCGAAACGCGGTACAGCGGGTTCTCGCAGGTTCGGCGAAATTCGTCCCGCGTGCAAGCCACGCGGGTGAGGAACTGCGGCCACACCTCCGGCCGGCAGACTCCCACGCCTTGAACATTCGCCTCGGCGAGCATGACGTGGTCGAACGTCCCCGGACACGGGTGACCACGATGGCTGGCCCGATTGAGTGCCCCGCACACGAACCCATCGCCACGAACTCCCCGACCGACATTCCGAGGTGACGCTCGATATCCGAGCGGAGGTCGTAGGTCTCGGTGTCGGAGATCCGCACAGCCCCAACATCGCGGAATAGTCCCAATCCCAACCCGAACAACTGGCACCTGTCCCGTCGCTGGGCGGGGAGTTGGTGACCGAGCATCCGCTCGAAAAAGCCGGACGGATCCGCCGTCTCCCACTCAGGGTCCGAACAGATCGGATCGTCAAGCTGGAAGAACAGGTCCAGCAGTTGCAGATACCGTTGCCCGTCGAGTTCGATGATGCCGAGATTACTCGCGTGGAGGAGGAGTTGCTTGGCGAAGAAATGAACAAGAAAAGCGGGGACGCCGGCCTTGCGAGCACGGCAGAACGGGTCGATCCCCGCGTCCGACTTTTCGCCCCTTGAGACCGCGAGCAGGTGGTTCAAGAAGAGCAACGAGTCGTCCAGTTTCAACCTTGAGATCGCGTTTCGCAGTTGTTCAAGGGTGGTCGCCACGCCGCCTCCCAGTTCAGACGGTGACAGGTCACGCCGCCAGTTCTTCCTCGTAGAGGTTCAGCCACGGCAGTTTGTACCGCAGGTTTGCCCGCCAGAACTCGTAAAGGAGGATGTCCGGCGTCCCGGTGTCGAAGGGGTGGAACGCGATCGTCTTGGCCGGGGCACGGCCGTCGAGCAGCCACGACGGGATCAGCGAGCCGGCCCCTGCGGCCCGCATGGACTCGAACTGCTCCTGAAGGTTGGCCGTCCAGCCGGTGAACAGCCGCTCGGTGTTTGATTCGAGCAGGTACACTCCGGGGCGATTCGGCAGCTTGGCCTGGGCCAACGGAATCTGCTCATCGAACAGGCTCGGCCGGTCGGACGCCTTCCCGCCGGTCCGCTTGCGGATGCTCATCGCGGCCATGCGGTAGTCGTGAACTGCGAACTGCTCGCGGATGTCCGCGGGCAAGTCGCCCATCGCTTTGCCGACGGCGTCGTCGAACCGCTGTCGCCAGGCTGGCGTGCAGAGGATTCGCTCCGGGGTCGTGCTCTTCTTCGGGTGGCCCTCTTTCACCAGTTGCTCGATGACGTACCGACAGGCCATCTCCACCCGGTAGTCGAAATGACGCAGGGTCTTCGGTAGTGGGTACGGGGTGCTCGAAGGTAGCCCGGTGAGTTGACCCGAGCGGCGGGCGTTCCACAGTTCCAGACAGGCGTCTTCCTCGCCGACCCGCGGCAACTGGCGGGTGACTTCATCAAGGTAACGCTTCCGCCGGGAGTCGTGGCACACCATCAACTCGGACGACCAAACGCCTTCGTTGTCGCGGCGGGTCTCCACGAATGCCTGGATCAGTTGCTCACGGCGGCTGCGTTGGACTGGATCGCCGAACAGGTCGGTGGGCACACGCCTGCCGGGGGCGATTTCCAGTTCGCTCTCGAAGTCTCCGGCAGCCATCCGGCGGTAGCAGTCAAGGATCATTTCCTTCGTGCGGTACGTGCCGAAGCGTTGTTCGTCCTTTTCCTTCACGATGGGGAAAGTTTCAAGGATGTAGTCGGCGTCGGCCTCGCTGATGCCGTACAGGTGGAAGAAGGCGGCGTCGAGTTCTGCCCGGATGACGGCCCGGCGTTTGTCGTCCCACGGGTATGGGTCGCCCATTTCGCCGAGGTCTTCGGCGAACGGCTTCAGGTCGTTCGCAGTGTAGGTCAACTCCAGCACGCGGGTCTTGATCCACTCGGCCAGCGTCTGAGAGCGATCCCATGGGCACGACTTTGCGTATATCGCTGGTGAGACAATGGGGATCTGCTCAAAGGCAACAATCGGAACGCTGGGCTGACTGAGTGAGTTTCGCAGAAGATAATCAAGCACGAAAGAATTGTAGTTAGCTAACAGTTGACACAACCCGACAGCGTCCGGCCCGAGAGTCAGAATCCAGCCGTAGGAGCAAGCTCCGTACGGAAAGATGCACGCAATGCAGGTGCGTTCATCTGTGCTGCGAGTTACACGCCGGAACCCGAGCATTCCGGTTCTACACAGGTGGGGGCGTCGTTGTAAACGAGCGGCCGTTTCAGATCGCTCAACCCACGATTCCGACTGAACCGAGAAGCTTGGGTCTTGCAACTCGCCTGTCGATACTGCCACATAGTCATTGTTCTGGAAGGTCGAGTAGCGATGACAGAATTGGTGCCCCATCCGCCCTTCATAGAGCGGGATGTAAGGAGATTTGGTTGCGGACGGGGCAGGAGGGGAGGGCAGATCAACTCCTGCTCGAATCAGTTCCGAATCGGCAGAGATGTTGAACAACCCTTGCTTTAGCGATACTGCCCAAGCCCCCTCCTGCTTACCGTGCACATGTAGCACAGGCACGCGACGGTAGATTGCCTTGGTTAATTCGGCATCACGGGCCGTGCGGAAGACCGGGCATGTGCGGGTGTTGGGGTTCAACAACGCGAGGTCGTCCGGCGAGAGCGTAAACCGCTTGCAGGGGTCTTCCAAGTCTTCCACTTGCAGAGCGAAGAACACGAAGTTGGTGGCATTCACCGTCAGGGCAGGACCGCTGAGGGTTAGCAGAGCGAACTTGTAACTGCGGTGAACGCCTGGGAAGATGGCCTCTCGATTCTCGAAGTCAAACAGGCTCACCAGCGACCGGGTCACAGCCAGATCGCTGAAGAATAGCTTTGTGGTGTCGTCGGTAGCGATACCGCTTGGCACGATGCAGCCGACGCGACCAGTCGGACGGAGCAGGTTGCGGTTCAACTCGGCGAAAATGGCATAGGTGTTGATCCGCCCGCGACCGCAGAGCGGGTATAACCCGTGCCGATCACCGCTCTCCTCGTCGATGCCGGAAGAATTACGGATGATGTGGCTCTCGCCATCCGCGTGTCGCCGGTCATCAAGAAACGCACGGTACAACGCCGGGTCTTTGGACTCCAGTTCTTGAATCAATTTCGTCCGCTTCGATGTATTCGCAGAAGCGATGTCCATTCTGCCCCGACCGCTGAACCACTCGGTTTCTTTCAGCTCGGTGTGTTCCCACGGCGGGTTGCCCAGGACCACGTCAAACCCGCCGCACCAGCCGGTCAGTTCGTTGTCGGGGGCTTCGCCCTTCGCCGGGTAGCGGAACACCGCGGGGAACGCGAGGTGCCAGTGGAAGAACTGGTATTGCCCCGCCAGCCGGCGAACTTCGGCGAACTCCTGCGGGCCGATGTCGTGCGGGTTCTTCTCGATCCGCCGGAACCGGCCCTCCGTCATCGGCAGGAGGTTGTCGTCCTTCACCTTCTTCCAGACGAACGCGGCACACCACGCATCCGCGAGGAACCGGCCCGACGTGTGGTAGGCGGCGTCTGACTTCAACAGTTCGGCGTACCGACGTTCCTTCTCGCGGATGCTCTCGACGGTGTCGTCCGGCAGCCCTTCGAGTTTCGCCATCGCCTCGGGAAGGTTGCCGAGTTGTTCCCACGGCTTGAGGTCGTCGAACAATCCCTCCTGCCCGCGGCGTTCGTCCTTGTTCTGCCGCTTCAGGCCGGAACAGACCTTCTTGTCGTCGCCCTCGATCGGCTCGAACGCCTCGTCCGGGATGCCGGCCTTGAGCAGGGCCGGGGTGGTGCCGAGCAGGCTGTTGCCGCACTGGACGTGGTGGTCGAGGAACGACAGCGGTTTGCCCGGCTCCAGGGCCTCCATCCACAAGGCCACCTGGCACAGCTCCACCGCCATCGGGTTGATGTCCACGCCGAAGATGCACCGGCCGATCACGTCACGCAGGGCGTGCCGCACTTCGGCCGGGGCCGGCTCCTCCTCGTGCGTGCGGACGGACGCCAGCTTCTTGGCGATGCGGTGGGCGGCGGCGATGAGGAAGTGGCCCGAACCGCACGCCGGGTCGCACACCTTGAGAGCGAGGATGGCGGCCTCGGCGTTCGGCTTCGCGGCGGCCTCGGCCAGTACCGGGTCGAGGGCCGAGTCGAGCAGGCAGGTGATGAGCGAGGTCGGGGTGTAGTAGCTGCCGGTCGTCTTCCGCTCGTTGCCGCTCGCCGATTCGAGGGTGAAGGCGATGGCGTCCGGGTCGAACCGCGGCTGGAGTTCGAGCAGTGACTCGTACACGCTGCCCAGTTCCTCGGCCCCGAGGTTGCGGTAGTCGACGCTACGGCGGGCGGTCCCGTCGTTGATGACGGACAGGGCACGGACCGCTTCGAGCAGGTCGGCGTTTGCCAACCGGCAATCTTTCAGGTTCGCCGTCCGATCCGGGTCGAACAGCCCGCCGAGGGCGGGCAGTGCCAGCTCCGGGGAACCGCCGTTGCCCATCTTGGCGAACACGAGCGACAGGCCCTCGTACAGGTCGGTGTGCGGGGTGCCGCGGAGCCGCTCGGCGATGCGGCGGAGGCGGGCGGACGAGTAGAACTTCGCGTACCGGGCTTTCGCGTCGTCGCCTACCGCCGGGTCGCACAGCAGCTCGCGGTCCTCGGCCACGAACACGAACAGCAGGCGGTACACCAGCCGGAGCAGTTGCCGGTAGTAGTCGAGCGGGGCGAGGCGGTTGTGGCGGAGGGCGTCCTTGAGGTCGGCGTTCGCCGGGCACGCCAGGAACCCGCGGCCGAGGGCCTTGACCGCGTTCTCGACGCCGGTGCGGAGCTGGTCGAGTGCCCGCAGCCCCTGTTCGGCGGCCACCTTCGACCAGCGTTCGAGCCAGCACTGTTCCGGCTTCTCGCCGGTGACGCGGGACTCGTGGCACAGCCGCCACAGCAGGGCGAAGTCGGCGTACTGCTTGCCGTCGAACATCGCCTGCAAGTCGAACTCGACGTACGCCTGCCGGGTGAGGCGGATGTTGTCCCGCAGGACGCGGAGCTTGAGGCCGTTGGAGACGAACCCCCACAGGTGCGTGTCCGAGCGGTTCAGGAACTCCTGCACCAGGCCGTGCGGGCTGAACTGCTTGCCGTCGGCGTCGGTCCGCTTGTCGAGGTCGTGCCGGAAGCCGACCAGGTGGAACGGGCTGTGGTGGGCGGTGTGCGAGACGGGGTACGTCTTCTCGTCGATGACGAACGGCCGGGCGACGGGCGTCAGGGTGCCGTACCCGAGCACCTTCCACAGGGGCAGCAGCCACTTCTCGACGGTGAGCCGGTGCCCGGAGTCGGACGGCGGGAGCGTGCCGCGGGCGGCCCGGAACGCCTCCCACGCGGCCGACAGCCGGTTCCAGGCGTGGTTGGTGGCCTCGTTGACCTTCTCGCCGACGAGGCCGTAGTCCTCGGTCCGCAGGCCGTCGAGCCTCGCGTCACCGGCCGCCACCCGTTGGAGGAGGTCGGTGGGAAGGATCGAACCTTCGACGCGGACGCAGGTGAACGTGTCGGTCTTCATGGGCGTTCACATCTTCGGCAGGTAGATGAACACGCCCAACACGTCGGGCACGTCCTGGGCTTCGACCCGGTGCCGTACCCGTTTGACCTTGCTCTCTTTGCGGACGCGAGTGTGGGCGTCGAGCAGCAACTTGCCACGGGCTTGGGCGAACTCGGCCAGCTTCGGCCGCAGGTGGTCGATGCCGTCGGTCACCTTCTGGAGGAAGTCGCGGGCCTGTTCGGGTGCGACGTTCGCCTCCGGCTCGGCGGCCAGGAGGGTCTCGGCGACCTCGGCCGGCAGCCACTCGGCGTTCTGCGGCGAGCCGGCGAAGGCGATGAGTTCGCTATCTTCGGCCAGGAGGGGGTGTTCGGCATCGTCGATTCGCGTGACGATGTGGAAGCGGTGCCGGAGCAGGAGTAGGGTGGTCCGCTTGCTCACCCTGGCGGTGCGGATGACGCCGCACCGGCGGGCCGGGCCGTCGAGGTGCGGGTCGAGGGCCGCGTTCAGCACGAAGTTGGCCAGCGTTTCGACCGCCGGCGAGGAGCGGGAGAGCAGCACCTGTCCGTCGGCGACGGGCAGCTCGAACCGGGCGGCGAAGGTCTCCTTCCCGGCTTTCAGCCCGAGCGGCGGCAGCAGTTGGTCCTTCATCGCCCGCGGGCACTCGGACAGGTCGACGCGGACCGTGCCGGTGCCGCTCACCAGGCCCTTGCACGCGGTCAGGGCGGTGGAGACGAACGCGGCCACGTCCACCCCGCTGCCGACGGCCGACTGGGACGCCTTCAACTCCTGGACCACCTCGTCCACCTTGAGCGTCTGCTGGGCGAACACGGTACGGGACTGCTTCTCCCGCTCGGTCGCCGACTCCCACAACGAGTCCAACTCGGGAACAGCGGCGTCCGAGTCGTCCAAGTAGTCGAACAGGGACGGTTGCTGCCCGCCCTTGAGCGACTCGCCACTAAAGATCGCCTGCATGAGTTTGTCGCTGTCGACCGGCAACGGCACGGAGACGCCGAGCGAACTTCGGATGCTCTTGTGCTTGCGGAGCAACACGTTGAGAACGACGCCGTCGATCTGGTTGTCGATGCCGTAGTAGGTGAGGGCACGCACCCGCGGGTTCCGCTGCCCGTAGCGGTCCACCCGCCCCTCCCGCTGCTCGTGCCGGGTGGGGTTCCAGGACAGGTCGTAGTGCACGACGGCGTCGAACAGGTGCTGGAGGTTGATGCCCTCGCTCAGGCAGTCGGTGCAGACGAGCACCCGCTTCTCGCAGCCGCCCAACGCGACCACCCGGTCTTCCCGCTCCTTGGGTGGCAGGGTGCCGGTCACCGACTCGACGGTGACGCCCTTCAGCTTCTTGCGGAGTTCGGCCGCCACGTACTCGGCGGTCGGGATGAACCGGCAGAACAGGATCGGCCGGTGCCCGTCCTTGAGCAACTCCTCGACGAGGGCGACGGCCTTCTTCAGCTTGTTGTCCTTGGCCCCGTGCAGGGCCTCGGCGGCCGCGGCCATGGCCATCAGCCGGCGGGACGCCTCGGTGGCCCCGCCCGGCCCGTCGGCGTCGCCCGCCGGGGCCACGTCGGTCCCCTCGGCCGAGTCGTCCTCGACCAGGTCCATGACGGCCGCCCGGCCGAGGTCGTCGGCCTCCTCGGGGGTGTTCGCCTCGACCGCCCGCGTCCGCAGGGTGGCCACGGCCGCCGCCGGGCTGGAGGCCATCGACCGCAGGAGGGCGAGGGCCGACCACCAGCGGATCCGCTGCCGCTGCCGGTTGAGCGTGGCGTCGGACACCGACTCCTTGGCGTACTCCAGCACCTGCTTGAACAGCTTCAGGTACTCCGCGTGCAGCTTGTACGTCTCCTCCTTCTCTTCGCGGTCGGGGAACGGGGTGTCGGTCTGGAGGAAGTGGCGTATGTCCCCGCGGCGGCGTTGGACGAAGTGCTCGGCGATCCGCTCGCGGACGGCCCGGTTCTTGTCCCCGCCCAGGTCGGCCGGCAGGTCGGCGAACGCCGGGTCGAGCAGGGCCAGGAGCGACCGGAACGCCTCCTCGTTCCCGCTGTGCGGGGTGGCCGTGACCAGCAGCAGGTGGCGGTCCTTGTTGCCCGCGAGTTGCCGGACGAGCTGGTGGCGTTGGTGCCGTGCCCCGCGGCCGTCCCCGGCCCTCGCACACGCGTGGGCCTCGTCGACGATCACCAGCTCGGGGCAGTCGCGGACGAAGTCGTCGCGGCGGCGGTCGCTCTTGATGAAGTCGGTGGACACGATCACGAACGGGAAGCGGTCGAACACCGACTGGTTCATCCGGCACGCCCGCTCCAGCCGCGACACGGTGCCGGGGAGGACGAGTTCGGCGTCGAGGTGGAACTTGGCGTGCAGCTCCGCCTGCCACTGCTCGGCGATCTGCGGCGGGCACAGGACGGCCATCCGCCGCACCTCACCGCGGTCGATCAGCTCGCGGGCGATCAGCCCGGCCTCGACCGTCTTGCCGATGCCCACGTCGTCCGCGATGAGCAGCCGCACCGGGTCGAGCTTGAGGGCCATCAGCAGCGGGACGAGCTGGTACGGCCGCGGCTCGACGCCCAGCCGGGCGAACGAGCGGAACGGGCCGGCACTCGACCGGAAGCCCAGCCGCAGGGCGTCCCGCAGCAGCCGGCCCGAGCGGTGGTCCCCGAGCGAGGCCGGGTCGGGGAGCTGGAAGGTGGCGGGCTCCACCGGCTCCACGGGCAGGTAGAACCCGGCCACCTCGTCGTCCCCGCCGCCGAGCGGGCGGGCGACGACCGTGTCCGGCGAGGACTCGGGGAGGACGACCCACTCCCGCCCGCGGGCCTTCACGAGCGAACCGACGGCGAAGCTCATGACGGCCTCCCGAACACGTGCGGGTACTTGGCGAGGATCGCGTCCCAGTCGTCCTGGTGGTGGAACCGGATGACGGTGAACCCGGCGTCCTCCATCGCCTCGGTCAGCTCGGCGTCCCGCTTCTGCCGGTCGGGGAAGTCGTGGGGCGGGCCGTCGACGTAGACCGCCGCCTGGTAGTCGGCGTAGAAGAAGTCCGGCGTCGTGCGGCAGACTTCGACGAACCGCTGGGCGTGCGTCGGGAGCCGCAGCCCGCGGGCGTCCAGGCGGGCGAGCCAGCGGCGTTCGAGGTCCGACCCGGCCAGCCGCACGAGGGCGGTCAGGTGGTCGTCGCGGGTGTCCGGCCCCGGTGCCGTTTCGGTCCGCGACCGGCTCATCCGCAGCAGGGCGTCCCGGATCGTCTGCCGGTCGAGGATGCGGTGGGCCGGCTGGTTGGCGTAGTGCATGAGGCAGTCGTAGCACGCCGCCTCGCAGTCCTCCGTCGCCCGTTCCGCCCGCCGCCGGTCCTCGCCCGTGGCCGGGTCGAAGTGGCAGATCGTGAGGGCCTGCTTGGCCACGTCCGCGAACGCCAGCGGGTCGTCGAGCAGCCGCCGCAGCACCCCGGCCCCGCCCTCGGCCGACTCGTACAGCAGGATCACCCGCGGGGCGTCGCCGGCCGGCAGCAGCTCGGTCGCCAGCTCGTTGTCCTCCAATTGGTATCGCACCTGGATGGCCTGTTTGAGGGCGGCCTCCAGCGACACCATCGGGCCGGCTTCCCAGTTGCCTTCCGGCTGGAGCAGCAGGCAGTTGCGGCGGTCCTCCACGTACGGGATGACCCGTCGCGTCTTCGGCGACATGGCGTCGGCCGTCTTCGCGTCTTCCTCCTCCTCGCTCGTCGCCCAGTACCCCCGCTCCTCGTCCAGCACGAAGCCGGGGTTGGAGTCCTTCTTCCGCTGCCGCCAGCCCATGTTGATCCGCCACAGGGTGGCCGCCCGGCCGTACGTGAGGGTCGCCAGCGTGTCCGCCCCGTCGGCCACCCGTGCGGTGGCCCGCACGGGCACCCCGGCCCGCTCGGCGAACCGCACCGCCGTGCGGATCTCGTACCCGAGCCGCAGCCGCTCCTCCTCGTCGCAGTTGATCTTGTCCTTCCGCTTGGTGGCCACGTTCTGCAACCGCAGCAGGTTCTCGAAGGCGGCGGGCAGCTTGGCCCGGCACCGCTCGCACAGGTCCGGGCCGGGGCCGTGGGCGATCGGGTGCAGGTAGCCGCACTCCCCGCACTTCTTGGCCCGCGTGGTCATCAGCTCGTCCTCCTGGACCGACAGGATGACGCGGTTGATCAGGTAGCGGGAGCCCTCGTGGTAGACGACCGACCGCGGGCCGAACTCGGAGATGGCCAGGAACCGCGGGCGGCTCAGGTACTCCTCCCGCTGCTTGGTGCGGCGGGCCGGGATGAACGCCGACAGCGGCAGCCGCGGGAAGTTGTAGCCGGGCAGGAACCCCTCGCTGGCGAAGTAGCGGTAGCTGTAGAAGTCGCTCTGGGAGAAGTCCTCGGTCTCGGTCAGCAGCCGGAGCTGCTGCTCGGCCTCCCGCCGCAGCCGCTCGGCCTGCTGCTTGTGCGGGGCCGGGCGGGCGGCGTCGCGGATCACCTCGTTCTGCCTCGCCTGCTGGTCGAGGGCGGCCCGGTACAGGCCCCGCCAGCGGTTGCACGCCTCGTCGAACTGCCGCGGGGCCTGGTTGAGCACGTCGTCCAGCCACGTGTCGCCGAACCACCCGGCCCGCACGCACTCGCCCCGCACGTCGGCCAGGATCCGCTCGGCCCGCACGCGGGCACGCTCCCGAGCGGCCGGGTCTTCGGTCTGGCTGCGGACCCCCTCGGGGATGGCGAGGCCGGGGTTGTTCCCGTCCTTCAGGCCGAGCAGGTCGCCGAGCGACCGCTTGAGGTCGAGGTCGGTCTCGGCCAGCCACACGGCCTGCACGTGGGCACGGACCAGGTCTTCGTTGGCCACGTCCAGCCGGGGCGGGGACACCGCCCCGGCCACCATCAGGTGCGGCCGGCGGAAGAACCACTGGTCGTGCGGGCTGCCGGTCGAGCAGTAGGTGACCACGATGGCCGGCTGCCCGCTCCGCCCGGCCCGCCCGCTCCGCTGGGCGTAGTTGGCCGGGGTCGGGGGGACGTTCCGCAGGCCGACCACGTTCAGGTCGGCGATGTCGATCCCCAGCTCCATCGTGGGCGAACAGTACAGGACGGGCAGGTCGCCGGCCCGGAACTTCTGCTCCCGCTCCTCCCGCTCGGCGTACGGCACCTGGGCGGTGTGCTCCTTGGCGGTCATGCCGAGCAGCGTGTTGGCCGTCGTGCGGTAGAAGTCGACGAAGAACGGGTTCGTCCGCCCGCCCTCGCTCGACGGACGCGGCACCCGGATCGGGTCGTGGAACGGGCGGGTGCCGTCGCCGGCCGCCCACACCATGGCGTCGGCCACGATCTGGTAGCCCGGCACGTCGTCCGGGGTGCGTTTCGGCACCACCGCCTCGACGACGCCGCCGACCGCGAGCAGCCGCAGCAGGTCGGCGACCACCTGCTGCTTGTCCTCCGGGGTGAGCCGCCGGCCGGGGCCGAAGAACTTGCCCGCGAACTGGCCGAACGCACTCCGCCAGGACAGGTACACGTGGCCCCGGTAGTCGCCCTCGGTCACCGACCGGGGGAACACGACCGACGCGTGCTCCATCGCCCCGGTCTCGTTCTCGTCGACCGCCCACGGCTCGATCAGCCGCTGGCTGCTCTGCTGGACCAGCGACTCCTGGTACGCGGGGGTCAGGTAGTCGACCTTGATCGCCAGCTCCCGCCGCATGTAGTCGAGCAGCACCTTGGCCAGCCGCTTGCGGTCGGCGGGCGACGCCGCCCGGAGGTGCGGGTTCGCCCCCGCCCACTCGTCGTCGGCCGCACACAGTTCGTCGAGGGCGGGGTAGCCGATCTCCAGCAGCCCGCACTGCTCCAGGTTGGGCGAGGTCACCCGCCAGCCCCGCTTCAGGTCGCGGTACAGGCGATACCCGAGCACGCCCCGCAACGCCTTATCCGTGTCCTGCTTGGCCTGGAACTTGACCTCCGCGTTGCTGGCGTACGCGGCGACCGGGAGCTTCAACGCGTCGAACACCCGCTGGGTGAGCACCTCGTGCCGCAGCCCGTCCGGCCCGGCCTTGGCGGCGGCGGCGTACAACGCCCCGCGGAGCAGGCCGATCTCCACGAAGTCGTTGAAGTGCCCGGCCTGGAGCGAGGCGTCCTGCCGGTTGTCGGTGAAGCTGAGCAGCTTGCGGGCGGTCGCCGGCAGGTCGCTCGCCCGCAGCTGGCGGACGGCGGCCAGGCTGAGGATGGAGGTGGCCGTGCTGCGGCCCTCCGACCCGAGGGCGGTCAGCTTGCCGAAGTCGGAGGTCTGGCGGGCGTTGTACGCCACGCCGCAGCACAGGCAGAAGCGGAACGGGCTGGGGACGAAGTGGGCGAGCAGCCCCTCCCCTTCGCCCGTCACCCGGCCGTCGGCGGCGACGCACACCCGCCGCGGCAGGTTGTCCTCCTGGCTCTTCTTCACCCGCACCCCGAGCCGCGGGTGGTCCTCCACCCAGTCGTCGGGGACGCGGTCCAGCAGTTGGGCCGCGTCGTCGCTGGGCCAAGGCTGTTGCGAACTCAGGTGCAGATACCCCGGCTCGCCCCCCTCCTCGCTCCGGTCGGTGAGGTCGCGGGGGACGACGAAGCCCCCCTCGTCGGCCAGGCGGACGGCGTAATACTCCTGCCCGCACTCGCGGCAGAAGACGAGCGGCAGCAGGGCACGGTCGCGGTCGCCGGGGACGTACCGCTGCCCCTGGACGGTCAGGTGCCGGTCGGCCTCGGGCTCCAGGGACGCGTACACGCTGTCCCCGCGGCTGATGAACTGGTGCAGGCGGAAGGCGAACGGCGGGCGGCGGGTCTCCGGGTGCGGCTCGCACAGGTAGCTGGCCTGCAACCCGGCCCGGATGGCGGCCGTGCAGGTGTCCGCCGGCAGCCCGGTCAGCTCGCCCAGCTTGGCGGCGGCCCCGGTGGCCCCGCCGATGGCCGACGGGCGGACCCGCACCAGCCGCCCGCCGTCGGCGGCCGGGGTCACGCCGAAGGTGGACTCGATCCACGCCGACAGGGGGTCGGCGACGAACCCGGCGTGGTCGGCCGGGGCGTTCCGCCCCTCGTCGCGGACGCGGGCCGACAACGCCGCCCGGAACGCCGCGTCGGTCGGGTCCGGCACCGGGGTGACGCGGCGGAGGGTCTCGCCGATCACGTGCTCCGGCCGCACCTCGGTGCCGAACAGCAGCCCGGCCACCTTGGAAACTTCCTTCCGCTGGTCGTCCAGCCCGCCCTCGGTGCTGAGGGTGGCCGAGGTGCCGACGCACTGGAGCCGCGTGGCCGCCGTCGCCTCCCGCACGCGGCGGATCAGCATGGCCACGTCCGCCCCCTGCCGGCCGCGGTAGGTGTGCAGCTCGTCGAACACGAGGAACTGGAGGCCGTGGGCCGCCCGCACCAGTTGGCGGTCGCGGGGGCGGGTGAGGATCAGCTCCAGCATCACGTAGTTGGTGAGCAGGATGTCCGGCGGGCGGGACAGGATCCGCTCCCGCTCCTCGGCCTTCTCCTGCCCGGTGTACCGGGCGAAGGTGACCGGCCCCTTGCGGTCGGGGTAGCCGAGGCAGAGGAACTTCTCCAGCTCGCCGAGCTGGCTGTTGGCCAGGGCGTTCATCGGGTAGACGATGACCGCCCGGATCCCCTTGCCGGTCCCATTCCGCAGCACGTGGTCGACGACCGGGATGATGTACGACAGGCTCTTGCCGGAGCCGGTGCCGGTGGTCAGGACGTACGGGAACCCGGTGCGGGCGACCCGGACGGCCTCCGACTGGTGCCGGTGTAGGCGGAGCGGGCGGCCGTGCGGGTCGGTCTCGGACTTCGCCCGGAACACGTGCCGGCATTCGGGGTGGAGGACGCCCTGGGCGACCAGGTCGTCCACGCCCTCGCCGGCCTCGAACGACGGGTTCAACTGGATGAGCGGTTCGGGCCACAGGACGCCGGCGTCGAGCTGCTCGCGGACGAACTCCCGCAGGCGGGGCTCGCGGACGGCGAGGAAGCTGCGGGTGTACGCCGAGTAGTTGTCGATCAGCCGGCCGCGGAAGTCGAAGATGTCCATGCGGGCGTTCCCCGGTGCGGGCGGTCCCGCCCGGCAAGCGACCAACGAGACGGCGGTCGTCATCCCGCGTCTACTGGGCGGTCATTGTAACGTCGGTGACGGGTCGCGGGCCAGCGTTCCGACCGGGGAATGACGCCTCGCCGCCCGAGTCGCCCGCGTATTCCGCACTTCCTGTGGCCGGAACGGGGTTCCGCTCACGAATTGCCGCCGGCCACGCGATCCGGTGGGTCCGCACGACACTCCGCATCGGGCTGTCGGACGGCTGTGCCTGATTCAAAAACCACTTTTTGAAACGTGCCCAGCTGCGTGACCTCCCACCACTGTGATGACAGGTTCGCCAGCCTAAATTCCTGGCTCGGATGTGTCACAACACTTGAGGGCCGGGCTTACCACTCGGCCCTCGTCCTTCGGCCCCGGTGGCCCGCCCGTGGGGGCGGTGCGGCCGGGGTCGGTCTCGTTTCGGGAGGTGTTCGATGCGTCCGTCGGAGGTGTCCAAGTCTCTGGTCGCCCTGCTGCCGGCCAACCGCCCCGTGTACGTGTGGGGGCCGCCGGGGTGCGGCA
>CAYUHJ010000005.1:0-3313 GCA_964444365.1 uncultured Alcaligenaceae bacterium
GGCGTATTGTGCGCGATTCCCCGCCGGGCGTCACGGAGAATCCGCGGCGGTCCGACTCCTCATCGCTTCCTCATCGAGGGCGACTGGCCCGGAGTTTCCGGCCGGCGTGGACCGCGCCGTCCAGGGTGGCCAGGAACCGCGACCGGTCCTTCGGCGTCATCGGGGCCGGGCCGCGGGTCGTGCCGCCCGCCTCGCGGACGCCCTCCATCAAGTCCCGGATTCCCAGGGCTTCGCCCACGTTCGCGTCCGTCAGCAGCCGGCCCTTCGGGTCGACGACGAGCCCGCCCTTCGCCACGCACCGGGCCGCGAGGGGCACGTCCGCGGTGACGGTGACGTCCCCGGCGGCGACCTGTTCCGCGATCCAGTCGTCCGCCGCGCCGAAGCCGGGACACACGACCATCGTCACGAGCGGGTTCGCCGGCGTTCGCATGGTCGAGTTCGCGACCACGACCACGGGCATCGCGTACCGGGTCGCCACGCGGTAGGCTTCGTCCTTCACCGGGCAGGCGTCCGCGTCGATGAACAGGGTCTGCGGTCGTGTGGTGGTGGCGGGTTCCATCCGGTCAGGATAGCAGGCGGAGGACAACCCCTCCCCCAGCCCCCTCCCCGGAGCGGAGAGGGGGCTTTACTCCCTCCCCCTGGGAGGGGGGAGGGTAGGGGTGGGGGTCGCTTCAGTGGTGAGCCCACCCCCCACCCTAACCCTCCCCCACAATGGGGGAGGGGACCAGATTCGGAATCAAAAGGGGTTTCCTCCCCTCTCCGCTTCGGGGATGGGTTGCTTTGACCACTACAGCAGCCGGGTGAACCGCTCGCCGAGGGCGGTTTCGATGTACGGCGTGACGCCCCAGAAGTGCTTCAGGTCGCGGTACTCCTGCACGAACGCCGGCTCGCCGACGCTCGCCCCGCGGACGGCGCGGATCATCAGGTTCCGGGCCGTGTGTTCCGGGCTGACGAACTCGACCGCGTCCGTCCGGTAGCCCACGATTCGCAGGGCGAGGGCGCGAAACGCATCCGTGACGAGGTCGGCCGTCCGCTGGTGCAGGATGCCGTGACGCAAGATTGGACGCAGCACACTCGCCGGGCCTTCGGGCGTGATCGCGCGGTTCAGGGCGTGATGGCAACACGGCACGCTCAGCAGCAGCGGGGCGTCGCCGCGGACGGCCTGGGCGATCGCGTCGTCGGTGGCGGTGTCGCAGGCGTGCAGCGCGACCACGACGTCCGGCTTGGCGGGAAAGTCGCCGATGCGACCGCACGCGAACGCGGGGCCGTCGCCGAGCTTCGCGGTGCGGTCCACGCTCTTGCGGATCACGGCCTCGTTCACGTCCACGCCGAGGAGGTTCGCCGGGATGCCGAGCACGTCGTTGAGGTAGTGGTGCGCCGCGATCGTGAGGTAGCTCGACCCGCAGCCGCAGTCGAGGATCTCGATCGGCCGGCCGAGGTCGCGCAACCCCGCGTCGCCGAGGACGTGGTTGAGGTGTTTGAGGAACTCGTTGATTTGCGTGAACTTCGCCCGCATCGTCGGCCGGACGCGGCCGTCCGCGGCGAGGATGCCCATCACTTCGAGCACGCGGTCGGCCCGGCCCTCGGGCAACGGCACGTCCTTGACGCGGTTGTGCGACACCGGGGTGTCACTCGGAACGGCGACCCGCTTCTTGCCGAGGTGGATCGCGCCCTTCTTCGAGACGCGGACGTCGAGTTCTTCCGTCGACGTGGTCACGTGGATTCCCGCGAACCCGACGGCGAGCAGGTCGGCGAGCGGCGCGGCGACTTCGCTCGGGGCGACGTTTTTCGTCGTGTCCTGCCTGGCGTCGAAGTACGAGAACTGCACCCGTGCCTCGCCCCGAACGACCACGGGGCGGACGACGACGCGAACCCACCCGTGCGGGTTCGTCCCGCGAACGGCCCCCGCAAACGTGGCGCGCACGAAGCCGGGGCCGCTGATGGCGTCGGACAGGGTGCGGGACAGCGCGGCCGCGTCGAGGGGGGGCATCGGTTAGCGCGGCGACCAGAGGGAGCCGGTGCCGGGGTGCTTGGGGCGGAGGCCGCCGCCGGGCGGGGGGACGGGGCGCGGGCCGGGGGTGCGTTCCAGGCCGGACAGGGACGGTGTCGACAGCGGGCGGGTCGAACGCATCACGCCGGGGCCGCCGGGCTCGCCGGCGCGGCCGCTGGCCCACTGGAACACGCGCCGGGCCGCCTCCGCCGCCTGCTTGCTGTGCGGGGCGACGTGCATCTTCTCCGGGGGCAGGCCCATGTCCATGCCCAGGCGGGCTTGCAGGATGCGGGCGATCATCAAGGCCGTTTCGCGGTTCGGCTGCCGACCGAGGCCGCGGAGGACGTCCAGGCCGTCCGGGTGGTTGGGGTCGTTCGCCAGCAGGATCTCGGCGGCCAGCAACCGCACCGGGCCGGGCTGGTCGACGTTCGTCATCCGGTCGAGCAGTTCCGGCGTGACGAGGTCGAACTCGTGCAGCAACCCGACGAGTTCCACCCGCAGGGCCGGCGGGTTCTGGGAGTCCGTGACCATCGAGCCGATCATGTACGGCAGGTCGGGCTGGTGGCCGATCTGGAGGGCGAGCGCGTAGTGGTCGGTCAGCGTGCTGATGGACCGGGTGGACAGCGGCTCGTTCTCGCTGGACCACGTCGTGAGGTCGCAGACGGCGAGGCCGGACAGCCCGCCGCCGGGGATCGGGAGCGGACCCTCGTCCGCGAGTTCGGGGTCGGCCAGGGCGACGCGGACGTGTTCCCGGACGACCGGCCAGTTCGCGTCGGCGAGCGTCACCACGGACGCCGCGGCCTGCCGGACTTCCCGGGCCGGGTCGCGGAGGAATTCGGCGATGGCGGCGAGCGTTTCGGCGTCGGTGGCGGTGACGAGGGCGTGAATGGCCGCGGCCCGGAGCGACGGTTCGGCGGCCTGCCGGGCGGCCACCAGGACCATGTTCGCCTCCGCCGGCCGCCACTTGGTCCGCCCCTGCAGCACGAGCAACCCGGCGGCGCGGACTTCCGGCCGCGGGTCGGTCAGCAACCGCAGCGTCGGGCCGGCGTCTTCGTGGACGACTTCCCGGAGCCCCTGGACTTCCGGCAGGTGGTGGTACTCCGCGAGCGTCATCGGCCAGCGCGTGCGGCACACCAGCGACCGGCAGTGCCCCCGCGCCCGGCGGCGCGGCTCCAGCCCGGACCGGGTCAGGTCGTGACCGATCATCAGGCCGACCGCCACCAGGACGCAGAACCCCCGGCCGAGCCGGGCGAACCCGTCCGCGTCGTCGCGGGTGGCGACCCACAGCCAGCCCAGCGCGATGAGGTAAATCGCGATGACGAG
>CAYUHJ010000005.1:3323-29281 GCA_964444365.1 uncultured Alcaligenaceae bacterium
CTTCCAGACCGCGGGCCGGCGGACGAGTAACATGCCCCCCGCCCCGACGACGCCGACGCCGGCGAGCAGGAACGCGCTCGCCTCGTAGCGGAGGGCGGAGAACAGGAGGAGGACGGCCGGCGCGAACAGCAGGAAGAGTTTCACGCCGAGGGCGATCGGAGTCGGTGCGGGGGCGGAACTGTACATGAAGATGGCCCACCGCCCCCGGCCGCGCCCGCGGCCCCGGGCGAGCAGGGCGGGCGACGATCGATGGGGACTGACTTCAACCTAATCCAATTCTCGCGACGGGTCAACTTGTCGGGCCGCGAGCGGGAACACCGGCGGGCGGGCGGGTCGGGTCAGGCAACCGACTACCGGACCTGGCCGCGGGCGGTGCCGAACCCGGACGACCGCGTGTCCGCCAGGTTGATCGGGTTCGCCCCGCGGATGTCCGGGCGGGTGAAGAAGTAGTCGAAATCCTTTTGCGGCAGTGTCTCGTTCACCTTCGCCCGGCCGAGGACCATTTCCATTTTGAACTTCTGCTGCGGCCATTCCAGCACGACGCGCGTCGGAATCTGCACCGTCACCGGTTGCCCGCCGGTGGGGTCGGTGGTCGTCACGTTGCGGACTTCCTTCACTTCCGCTGTCGCAACCGTCTTCCGGTTCGCGTCCTGCACGACGTGTTTCATCACCTGCGGCCGGTCGCCGCCGGCGCGGTCGCCGGCGAACACGATCGTCTTGCGAACGGCTTCGCCGTTCGGCGTTTTGGCGTCGAACGACAGGAAGTACACCCGCTCCTTCTGGTTCGCGTCGATCGCGTACTGCGCGTTCGGGTCGTAGGTGGACATGCCCAGCGCTTCGAGCACCCACGCCGGCTCGAACGGGACCGGGAGGCTGGCCTTGCCGCGGGCGAAGTCCTCGTGCGAGCAGTACACGAAGGTTTGCTGCGGCCGCTTGACGTACATCCAGAACTCGCGGTCGTTGGAGCCGACGTCGGCCTCGGTGCCGCTGGTGAGGATGTGGCCGGAGATCACGCGGAAGTTCCGCGGCCGGGAGCAGACCAGGGTCCCCTCGTTGAGCCGGGGCAACTCGCCGTTCTCGTCGGTCACCTTGAGGGAAACGTCGTCGTAGCGGACGGACTGAAGGTGAGCGGCTTGCGTGTTCAAGTAGGAGACGAACTTTTCCGAAGGGAGGTCGGCGATCGGACCCGTGCCGATCCCTTCCTTCTGCTTGGGCTTCACGCCGATGCGGTTGAGGAAGTCGCAGCCGGAACCGCCGAGGCAGACGGCGAACAGGGCGAGGAGGAGGAATTTGTCCCGCATGGAGCAATCTCTTGTGGCACCGGTCTTCGGCCGGTGATACCGACACCGGCCGGAGGCCGGTGCCGCAATTCGAGACTCAATCCCACCCGAGCACCCGGAACACCTCGTCCTGCACGGCGGTGATCTCCGCCTCGTTCAACCGCGGGTCGGGCACCTCGTGCCGGGTTCCGGTCTTCGCGTCGCGGACGATCAGCACATGCGACCCGTCCGCGTTCCGCCGGGCGTCCTCGAACTTCAGCCGCTTCCGCCGCATGAGCAGCAGTGCGACCACGTACCGGAAGTTCACCCGCGCCGGGTCCGGGGAGCCGGCCAGGTGCGAGAAGCAGTCGACCAGCAACTCGTCGTTGAAGATCGGCTTTCTCGGCCGGTCGCTGGCGGGAATTCGGCCCGCCCAGAACGCGATCGCCCCGGGCGGCGGCCCCTGCCAGGCATCCGCCGCGAAATCGGTCCGCACGAACTTCCCGTCCGCGTCCACCAGCGCCCCGTAGAACCGGTCGCCGGGGTGCAGTTCCCGGCCGGTCGCGGCACAGCGGCGGGTCGGCCCCTGGATCTCGAAGTCGGTCGCCACGCCCGCACTCCATGCTACGCCCGCGTCGGGCCGGGAAACAACGGTTGCGACGGGGGTTGACCCCGTCGCGGGGTGTCGGACGCGCGGAGGATTCCGGTCGGGGAATCTGGGGCGGTTGTGTCGAGTCTCGCCATCAGCGAGCCGCGGATGCCAGTCCGCGGGTCATCGCGGTCGCCACCCGCGGACTGGCGTCCGCGGCTCGCCGAGCCCTCATCTCTTGAGCATCCCCTCGACCTGCTTCCGGATCAGCCCGACCGTTTCGTTGCCGTACCCCTCGAACTGGAACGCGAGGTTCCCGGTCGGGTCGACGACGAAGAACCGCGGGAACGAGTCGATCGTGTAGCGCTCCCGCACGGCCGTGCCGTCGAGGACGGGCATCGTCAGCAGCAGGTCGTCCTGTTGCCGTTTGCCCCCGGCCGCGGCGTCCGCCCCGATGGCCAGGGCGACGACTTCGACCTTGCCGGCGTACCGCTTGTGCAGGGCTTCCGTCACCCGCAGGGCCGCCGCCGACAGCTCCACTTCGGGCTTGAAGAAGACCAGCACGACGGGCTTTCCCTTGGCCGCGGCGAGGCGGAACGGGTCGGTGCCGCCGCCGAGCCGCGGGGCGACGAAGTCCGGGGCGGGCTTGCCGAGCTCCGGCGGTTCCGGGCGGGCGGTGTAGGACGCGGTGATGACCGCGGCGGACGGGATCGCTTCCCCGTTGGCGGCGGCCTCGCACCGCCGGCGGACCGCGGCGATCGCGTCGCGGAAGCCGCCGGGGGCCGGGTAGTCCTCGACGAACCGGTCGATCTTCGCCGTGCGGGCGAGGTACTCCACCGGCTCCGTCTTCGCCTTCGACTGCAGGTGCGCGAATTCCACGGCGAAGCAGTAGGCCGCTTCCGCTTCCCGGCGGACGTCGGCGAACCGGGCCCCGACGTACCGTTGCGTCGGCTGGAGCTCGAACTTCACGTCGACCCAGCCGACCACGTCCTTCCCTTCGCGCTTCTCGACGACGCGGCGGACGGCACAGGCGTAGCCGTCGGCCGGGGCGGCGAGCACCGCCTCGCGGCGACGCCAGCCGGTCGGGGCGACGGCGGGCTTGTCGTAGCCGTCCGTTTGCTGGGCGACGTGGAGTTCGACGCACCGGCTGCCGTTCCAGATCGCTTCCTTGATGGCCCACCACCCGACCGGGGGGCGGTCGCCGTCCGGGGCGTCCCACTGGTCGCCGGCCTTGACCGTCTTGACGGGCAGCGGCACGAACATGCCGAGTTCCAGGACCGGCGGCGCGTCCAGCGGCATCGGCGGGGCCGGCCGCGTGGGGGTGTCCGCCCCGAGGGGGACGGGCGGCGGCCCGGCCTTCGGGGCGAGCAGCGCACACCGGCCGCGGCCGTCGACGCGGACCAACTCGACCCGCACCGACGCGGCCGTGGCGTCCGCCTTCGTCCCGCTGACGGCGGTCACGGCCCCCGCGACGACGGGATCGGCCTTCGGCCGCACCTTGGTGATGACGGCGCAGTCCGCGTGCTCCTTCTCGGCGGCGAGGACGAGGACGCGGACTTCGAGTTCGGACACCTTGCGGAACCGGTTGCCGATGCGTTCGCTCGCCTCCGTCACTTCGCCGCGGTAGACGAGTTCGTCCCCGCGGGCGAGGCGGGGGGCGGAGACGGCGGGGCCGTCCGGGGACGCGGCGAGCGCGAGAGCCAGCAAGATCGGGGGCACGGCGAAACCCTCGGAGGCGGTGGGGGCCGAACGCGACCGGGGGCTATACGCCCCCCCGCCGCCCGCCGCAACCCCGGTTCCCGCGTCCCCCCTCGTGCCCCAGAGCGGTTCCTTGATTCACTCCACTTGAGCCCGATCGGGGCTTTCGCCTCCTCGGGTCGGGCCCGCACCCGCGCGATCGCGGCGACCCGACTCTCTGCCTTCGCCCCCGAGGACAAGTACGTCGGTCATCGTGTGGAAGGTCGGAAGCCCCGCCGAGGCGGTGTTCCGCGTCGAGAACCACGGACGACCTGCGGAGCGTGAACGGCCAGATCGAATTCCTCCTCCGCCAAGCCCTCGCCCGGCGCGGCGTCCCCCTTGCGACCCCGCGCACCCCGTCGCTGACCCACCCGCCGACGCGGGCCGGGGTGTGGTAGAATAGCCGCACGTCCCCGGCTCCGAGGCTCGCCATGTCACTCACGTTCACCCACAACAGCGGGGAAATGACGGTCCCGAGCGTTCTCCCCACGACCCTCGCCGAGTTCCGGGAGTGGGTCGGGAACAGCGACCTGCCCGAGAAGACCCGCGTTTGCTTCTACAACGGCAAGGTGTGGATCGACATGAGCAACGAACAGCTCTTCACCCATGCGGCTCTGAAGGGGGTCATTTTTGCGGTGTTGTTCGAGTTGGCTCGTGCGGGAAAACTCGGGCGATGTTTCCCCGACGGGGTGTTACTCACCAACGAGACGGCTAACGTGTCGAACAACCCGGATGGGGTGTTCGTGTCGTATGCCGCCTTGGAAGCGGGCCGCGTGGCCTGGACGCCGGGGAAGACCGACGGGTACGTCGAGATCGTGGGATCGCCGGACCTGGTTGTCGAAGTCGTGAGCAAGAGTTCCGTCCGTAAGGACACCGTCGTACTCCGGGAGGCGTACTGGGAAGCGGGCATTCCCGAGTACTGGCTCGTCGACGCGCGAGCGGAGAACCCGAACTTCCGAATCCTCAAATCGACTCCGAGCGGATACGCCGAAACCCGCAAGGTCGCGGGCTGGCAGAAGTCCGCCGTTCTGGGCAAATCCTTCCGCCTCGTCCGCGGCAGCGATCCCCTTGGCGACCCCGAATTCACGCTCGAAGTGAAGTGATTCGCCTCCCCTCGGGTTTGGGCTATACTTCGGGGCACACTCTCCCCGCCCGCCCCGCACGAGCCTGGAATGCCGCCCAACTTCACGGACCCGCCCAGCCGCCCGATCCGCCCGGACCTCGTCCTCGGGATCGACGGCGGGGGCACGCACACGGCCGCGATCCTGGCCCGCCGCGAGACGGGCGACATCATCGGCCGCGGGACCGGCGGGCCGTCGAACATTCAGTCCGTCGGCGTGTCGGCCGCGATGAAGGGGCTCGACGAGGCCGTCGACCGCGCATTCCAGTCGGCCGGGATCGCCCGCGTCACGGTCGGGTCTGCCTGCCTGGGCCTGGCGGGGATCGACCGGAACGAGGGGGTCGACGTGATCCGCGGCTGGGCGGACTGGGTCGCCCTGGCGGGGACGATGTCCGTCGCGAACGACGCGACGCTGCTGCTCGCCGCCGGCACGCCGCTCGGGTGGGGCCTCGCCGTCGTGTGCGGGACCGGGTCGATCGCCTTCGTGCAATCGCCCGACGGAAAAGTCGGACGGTGCGGCGGGTGGGGCTACACGCTCGGCGACGAGGGGAGCGGCTACCAGATCGCCCTCGCCGGGCTGCGGGCCGTGTGCCGGGCGTTCGACAAGTGCGGCCCGGACACGACCCTGACCGCGAAGTTCCTGCAGCGCATGGGCCTGAGCGAGCCGCCGGACCTGATCCCCGCCGTGTACCGCGGGCCGTGGGACCGGGCGGCCATTTCCGGGCTCGCGCCGGTGGTCCTCGACGCGGCCGACGCCGGGGACGAGGTCGCCGGTGCGATCGTCCGGCGAGAGGCGTCCGAACTGGCGGTCACCGCGGCGGCGGCGGTCCGCAACCACGGCCTGCCGGCGACGCTGCCCCTGGCCCTGACGGGCGGGGTGGTGCTGCGGAGCGAGCCGTACCGCGCCGCGTTCCTCGGCGGGCTCCGCGAACACGGCGTCACCCCGGACCCGATCGGGCTCGTGTCCGACCCCGGCCTCGGAGCGGTGGTGCTGGCCCGGCGGGCGGTGGTGTGAGGCGGGGAGAGTGGCGCGAGGGAAGCCGCTTCTTGCCCAGGGGATGATGCGACCCACCTGTGGGGACTTCCCCTCACCCGGCCTGATGGCCACCCTCTCCCCCACGGGGAGAGGGTCAGCGGAGTGTGAACGCGAACGGCCGGCGCTCCCCTCGGAGAGCGCCGGCCGTTCTGGATTGATCCCGTCCGCTTACCGCAAGACCAGCGCGTCCGTCGTCGCGTTGACGTGGCCGATCACCCACCGGTTCAGGTCCCGGAGCATGTCCGGGTGGAGCTTGTTCGTGGTCGCGTACCGGGCGAACCGCACGTCCGCGCCGGCGGCGTACATCAGGCGGAAGTCGCGCTCCGCACCGGAGAACGGGGCCAGCACGTTGGCGATGCCGTGGCCGATGAACACCCGCTGCCCCCGCACCGCGTCCGGCCGCATCACCGGGCGAACCCCGTCCGGGCGGGGGACCGACCCGTTCAGCGACGCGACGCCCGCACACGCCGTCCCGAGCGCGAAGGCCGTCCGGTACGCGGCCTGGGCCCCCTCGTTCACCCCGACGAGGTAGACCCGCTCCGAGTGGATGTGAAACGTCCGCCGGGTTTGTTCGACCGCCCGCAGCACGTACTCCGTGACCGCCTCCGCGTCGTCGGCCCCGCCCCAGCCGAACGCCCCGGTGCCGTCCGCCCGCTGGCCGACCAGTTCCGGCCCGCGAAGGCTGATGCCGACGAAGTTCCGCCGGCTGATCTTCGGGGCGAGCTTGAGCACCTGCTGGTCGTTCGACCCGTGCCCGTGGAACAGCACCAGCAGCGGGTACGCGTACCGGGACGTGTACTCGTCGGGCAGGTACGTCCGGACGGCGCGGTCGGGGAGGGAGGCGAGCGGCGTGTCGTAGAAGACGTCGGCCGGTCGGTCGGTTCGCCAGTAGGAGTGCGTGTTCTGCATCAGGCGGCTCGGGTGCGGGGGGCGGTGTTTCGGTGGCCCGGGGGGTCGCGGATCGGGGTGACGCGGCGCGGGTCTGACGCGACAAATCTACGTCGGTGGCGGGGCGCGGTCAACAATCCACTGCCCCGGACTGAAGCCAAAATCGCGGTTTTCGCCGGACTTCGGCACGGTCCTGCCGGATGCGTGGCCTACACCAAAATAGAGAAGATGAACCGGTTGAAGGCGCTTTGACGGTCGTGCCGGTTCCGCGGGCGGCAGCTCGCGCAGCTCGTCGGAACAGCCTCCGGGACCGGTCAACTCGACGGGGGAGATACCGCCCGCCCCCGGCCGACGCAAGACGCGACTTGAGGAGAAATGTCGGGCGAGGTGCCGCTCTTGTAGGGTGGGTCAAGCGTTTCGCGCAGACCCACCAGCCCAGGAAACCGCTCGTTGCCGTTTCGGTGGGCCTTCGCCGCAAAGCCGGCTTGACCCACCCTACAAGCATCACCCGAGCAGCCCCCGTTTCGCGAGATAACCCAGCACGACCGCCACGCCGTCGGCGACCGTTTGCGTCGACGCATCGAACGTCAGTTCCGGGCTCGCCGGCGGCTCGTAGGGGTCGTCGATCCCGGTGAAGCCCACGACCTTGCCGGCGGCGACGGCCGCGCGGGCGTTCTTGTACAGCCCCTTCGGGTCGCGCTGCTCGCAGCACTCGATCGGCGTGTTGACGTACACCTCGACGAACGGAATCGCCCCGGTCTTGTTCGCTTCGTGGACCGCCCGCGCGGCGTCGCGGTCCTTGCGGTACGGGCTGATGAAGCTCGTCAGCGCGAACAGGCCGGCGTCCGCGAACAGTTTTGCGACCTCGCCGATCCGGCGGACGTTCTCCTCGCGATCCGCTGCCGCGAAGCCGAGTCCGAACCGCTTGGCCTGCTCGTCCGAATAGCCGCGGGTTTCCGTCAGGATCTTCGGCGCGGCGTTCAGCCCGAAGCGGATATTGTCCCCGTCGAGGGTGTACGCGGCGTGCCCTCGCGCCACCAGCGCGTGCTCGACGGCGACCGCGAGGGTGCTCTTCCCGGACCCGGACAGGCCCGTGAACCAGAGCGTCGCTCCGGTCTGCCGGAGGAGCTTGCGGCGGTCGTCGCGGGTGACCGTGCCGGCGTGATAGGCGACCTGGTTCGGTTGGATGTCGGGCATCGCACGCGGGTCCGGAAGGGCGGGGGGAAAAGGGAAAGGATAGGGGGCGGCGGCCGGTTGTGCGATTCGGCCGCCCCGCGGATATGCTATTCCTGCCCACCCCACCGGAGCCGCCGCCATGACCCCGCGGGACGCCCTCGCCGAAGGCAACCTGACCCTCGCGATCGCCCTCCAGCAAGACGCCGTCGCCGCCGCCCCGACCAGCGCCGCGGCCCGGCTGTTCCTGTTCGAACTGTTCACCGTCGCGGGCCGGCTGCGGGAGGCGAACGAGAACCTCGCCGCGGTCGCGTCGAGTTCGGACAAGTGGCCGGCCGTCCGCCGCGGGTTCGAGCGGATCCTGCGGGCCGAGTACCGGCGGACCCACCGCCACCGCCGCCCCGAGTTCCTGAAGCCCCCGAGCGCCCACGTCCGCCGCCGCTGGCGGATGACCGAGGCGGTCGCCCAGCAGAACTTCGCCAAAGCCGCGCAGTACGTGGACTCCGCGGACACCGCCTCGCCCCGCATCGGCGGCCACGTCGACGGCCGGGAGTTCGACGGCCTCCGCGACACGGACGACCGGTTCGGCTCGGTGTTCGAGGTGTTTCTGAAGGGGGAGTACGCCTGGATTCCGTTCGAGCACGTCCGCAAGGTCCGGCTGGCGAAGGCGAAGGGCGTGCTGGACGTGATCTTCCGCCCGGCCCGGTTGACGCTGGCCGCCGGGGAGAAGGTGAACGCGATCCTGCCGCTGACCTACCCCGGCTCCCATGCCGCGATCGGGGTGCTCGCCCTGGGCCGCGAAACGGACTGGCCCGAGGCCGGCGGGCTGGCCGTCGGCCTCGGGGCGCGGGTGCTGATGGCGGGCGAAGAGGTCGTCGAACTCGGCGCGGTGACGCAACTGGAACTGCGGCCGGCGTGATGCGCGGCTACTTCTTGACGCCGTCGGCCAGGATGCGGACGGCCTTGGCCGTGGCCTGCATCGGGTAGGATTCCCGGACGCCGGACCCGTCGAAGATGACCTCGACCCTTGCGGCCTTCTTCAAGGCGTCAACGTTGGCTTTCACGAACCGGCCGTCCACGAACTCGCTCACCTCCGCTCCGGCCGGCACCGACACGACGAACGCGCCGGAGTGCTTCGCGTCGTCCGCCTTCTCGCCGTCGACCCGGAGCGTCGTCCCCTTCTCGGTCGCGTCGACCGCCGTCACCGCCCCGCGAAGGGAGACGGGCTCGACGGGATCGAGGATCCGCAGCTCCTCAGCAGTGCCGATGAGTGGCATGGCTTTCAGCCACACTCCACCTTGGACCATTACTTGGACCCTACCACCGACATGAAGATCGTCGAAATTCGCAGGTGTGACTTTCCCGTCTTTGACTTTGACGATTCGGGTTGCCGGACGCTCGGGTCCTGCGAGGCACACCCGCCACATAGGAGTCTTGGACTTGTTGATGGTAATCATTCCGGCCGTGCCATCTGCTCCAGGTTGGTCCTTACCAAGCACATGCGAAATGACCCCCTCCGCGTCCACGCGGGCCAGGGGCTTCTCCACTACTTCACCCGCAGGGATTTCGGGTTTCGGCGCTCGGTCAACGTCGGATTTCACCGGCGGGTTCTCTTTCTCGACGGGTTTCCCCGGCGGGCCGGACACGGCGACGCCGGTCAGGGCGGCCCCGCACGCGATCGCGGCCAGGGCGGCGAGCAAGGTTCGCTTCATCTCAAGACCTCCGTTGAGGGTGGCGGACACGAGTTCGAGCACCGCCGGGGGTGCGGCCGCGGCGGGGTTCGTGGCCAGTTGGATCGTGGAAGCCCCGAGTTCGGTGGGGACGGACAGGGCGAGAACCCCGGCGGGGGCCGCGATTCCCCGGCGGGTCAGGCGTTCCTTCAGCATCTCCCGGCCGCGGGCGAGCCGGGTTTTCACGGTGTTGGCCGGGCACCCGAGTTCGTCCGCCGCCTCCGCCACGCCGAGCCCGCGGAGGTGGCACAGGACCAGCGGGTCGCGGTATCGGGCCGGCAGGGCGCGCAGTTCTTCATCGAGCCACCCGCCGTCGGGTGAATTCGGGGAACGTTCGGCGTGTCGCCGGGCCGCTTCCGCCTCGTGGGCGAACCGCCGGACGATCCCCCGCCGGGCCTGGGCCGACGCCCGCACCGCGACCCCGTGCAGCCACCCGCCGAGCGAGTGCCCCGGCCCCACGGCCGTCGGCTTCTTCGCCAGCACCAGGAAGGTCGTCTGGAACACGTCCTCGGCGTCGTTCGGGTCGGGCACCCCGCGGCGGCACACCCCCCACACGGTCGGCCCGTGCCGACGGACGAGCTCCGCGAACGCCGCTTCGTCTCGGCGCTCGGCGAACCGCCGGAGCAGTTGGTGGTCGGATTCGGGCGTGTCCGTCGCGCCGCGCAGCCGGCGGACGATCGCCGCAAGCGGGTGGTCCGCCATGGGTTGGGCCTCGTTCACACCAGGACACTCCCGCCCGGGTCGGGGCGGTTTCACGATTTTTTCGCGTGGTCCAGTTTAGCCGCGACGGGCGGGCAGAAGTGCGATCATTTCCGACGGGTTACACCGCGCCGAACGGGTCGCGTTCGCGGCGGCTGGCCCAGACGGTGGCGGTCGGGAACTCGCCGGCGAGGCGGGCGGCCAGGTCTTCGACCCCGGGCCGCTCGGTCGCGTGGTGCCCCGGCAGGATCAGCCCGAGCCCGGCGGCACTGGCGGTCAGGCCGTCGTGGAAGCGGACTTCGCCGGTGACGAAGACGTCCGCCTTCGCGGCGAGGGCGTCCGACAGGAACTCGCCGGCCGCCCCGCACGCGACGGCGACCCGCTTGACGGGGCTCCCGAGGTCGCCGACGACTTGCACCGCGTTCGCGGACAGGACGGACTTCGCGGTGCGGGCTAGCTCCCCGAGCGGAACGGGCGACGGGAGCTCGCCGATCCGCCCCTCCCCGCCGGACTTCCGGGGGCGGAGCGGGATCACGTCGAAGGCGACTTCCTCGTAGCTGTGGGCGGCCCGCATCGCGGCGACGACGGGTTCGAGCCGGCCTTCCGGGACGACGACTTCGAGCCGGTACTCGCTCGCGTGTTCGCGGCGGCCCTTCTGGCCGACGACGGGGCTCGTCGACTCGGTGCCGAAGAACGTGCCCGTGCCCGGCACGCGGAAGCTGCACTGCTCGTACTGCCCGATCACGCCCGCCCCGGCCGCGAACACGGCGTCGGACAGGTTCCCGAGGTCCGCTTCGGGGACGAAGACGACCAGCTTGCACTCGCGCGGGCCGTCCTTCGCCCGCAGCGGCTTGACGCCGGTCAGCCCGAGCCGGGCGGAGAGCCCGTCGTTGATCCCGCCGGGGCAGTTGTCGAACGCGGTGTGCGGCGAGTAGACCGCGACGCCGGCCCGCAGCAGCGGCAACAGCAGCCGGCCGTCCGGCGTGCTCGACGCGAGCTTCTTCGCCCCGCGGAACAGCACCGGGTGGTGCGAGACGATCAGGTTCGCCCCGTCGTGCACGGCTTCCGCGACGACCTCCGGCGTGACGGACAGGCACGTCATCACCCGGTCGGCGGCTCCCCGCGCTTCCCCGAGGAGCAGGCCGACGTTGTCCCAGTCCGCCGCCAGCGAGGGCGGGGCGAAGCGGTGCAAGAACGCGGCGACATCGGCGACGGTCGGCATCGGGTTTCTCCGGGGGGACTCCCCGCAGTGTACCCGGAACCGTCACGCCGTCCCGTGCGGCCGCCAGATGCAGGGCAACAGCCCGATCAGAACCCAGACGGCGGCGAAGAGCATGGCCAAGATGGTGACGAGCAACGCGGTATCCACGACACACCTCCCGCGGGGGCCGACGATGAGATGCCCCCGACACCCGGAGTATGCTATATCCGGATCGCCATGTCCAGTTTAATTTCCCTCCGGCGAGGGGCGGGGCGTCAGCCCGCCGTGGAATCCGGGATACCAATGAAATCCGGTCGAGACAGACCGCCTCAACCACGGCGGGCTGACGCCCTGCCGCTCGCCGTTTAGCGATGAACCCGGTGGGGGTGCAGCAGTCCCAGCCCGCGCCGCAAGACGTGGTTCAGCCGCACCAGGACGCCGCCGAACTCGGCGGCGTTCCACTTCGCGATCGGTCGAAGTCGGGTGTGAATCGCGGATTCCAGCCGGCCGAACGCCAGCCCGCCGAGGATGGCGACCGCCCCGGCCAGCCACAGCACCTCGACCCGCCCGTTCCAGCCGAGCCGCGAGGCGGGGTAGAGGACCGCCCACATCAGCGGGACGTGGACGAGGAACAGGCCGTAGGTGCAGTCGCCGAGGCGGACGAGCGGGTTGCGGTCGGAGAGTTGCGGCAGTTGCACCGCCACCCAGACCGACGCGACCCCGGCGACGCCCCAGCACACCCACGCCAGTTCCAGCGTCGTCGGCACCGTCGCGGCGAAAAACATCACCGCGGGGATCGCCGGCAGCACGGCCCACCGCAGCGGCCGGCCCGCGTCCTTCACCTGATACGCCAGCACGCCGAACAGGAACGGCACGTTGAACGCCGACAGTGCGATCGACGACCAGTGCGGGATCACGTCCGTGTACAGGGTCGGCCAGCCGACCACCTTCCCGGCGATGACCGCGAGCCACACCCCCGCCAGCACCGGCACCGCCCGCTTCGAGCCGAACAGGGCGAAGGCCGCGAGGGCGGCGGACAGGAACACCTCGTAAATCAGCGACCACTCCACGCCGAGGGTGTACGCCGTTGCCCCTTCCCCGCCGGGCCAGAGGGTGAACGAGCCGACGCTCGTCATCTTCACCAGCCACCGGTGGATTTCCGTGAACACCCGGAACCGCATCAGCAGGAGCGTCCCCACGACGGCGAGCCAGAACCCCGGATAGAGCCGCAGGAACCGCGCGACCAGGAACCGCCCCGGCGACGCCGACCCGACGGCGTGGGCGAGGACGAACCCGGACACGGCGAAGAACAGCGGCACCGGGAAGCTGACGAACACCGGGAACAGCAGCCACTCCCGGCCGACCTCGGCGTACCGCGGGGCGTAGTAGCCGAGGTGGTGGAGCACGACCCCCACGGCGGCGAACACGCGCAGGATTTGGATGTTCGAGTAACGCATGAGGAGCCCACCGTCAGGGAACGACGCCCGGGCATACCCCCGCGGGGAGAATCTTTCAACCCGACCGGCCACCTTGCCCAGCTTGACACGCCGGCGGATCCTCCACCGGGGCCGCTCTTGAAGTGGCTCGGCGAAACCGGTACAGCCGGACCAACTGGTCCCCGGGCCCGCTTCGGCCGCACGCTCCCGGCGGTCGCGGTCGAGCGCGGGCCGTGCCCCGGCCGATGAACGGGGTGCCGCCATCCGACGCGCTCGGGTGGTCCGGTTCACCAGTGTCCCGCCCGCGGGATGTCCGGCATCGAGGATCGGTCATGCCCCCACGCAGCCCCCGGCGTCCCGCCGCCACCCGCTGCCTTGCCGGACTCTGCGCCACCGTGCTGGGGGCCGACACCCTCTTCGGGCAGACCGTCGAAGTCCCCCCGCTGCCGACCCCGGTGGCCTCGGTGCCGGCGACCCCGGCGGTGACCACGACGCTGCAAGAGCCGCCGAAGAACGGCACCGCGGAGCCGACGAAGCCGACGGTGACGTCCGAAACGAAGCTGTCCCTCGCCGAGTGCATCGCGATCGGGCTGGAGCGGCAGCCGAACCTGAAGGCCGCCCAGCACAGCCTCGCGGCCACGGAACTCGGCCGGCAAGCGCTGAACAACCTGCGGAAGGGCACGGCCCTGCTCAGCCCGGACATCCCGATCCGCAAGCAGCAGGCGGACCGCGGCGTGGCGGTGGCGTGTGCCGAAGTGCAGAAGGTCCACAACGAGACGGTCTACGACATCACGCGGATGTACTACACGTTCATCTACGCCCGCCAGCAGGAGCAGACCGCGACGGACGTGATCGCCCCGCTCGAAGTGTTCAAGAAGTTCATCGAAGACATCCTCAAGTCCGGCGTCGTGGACCCGAAGGTGAAGGTCACGCAGTTCTCCCTGTACGCGATTCAGGACGTGATCTTCGAGGTCCGCAAGCAGCGCGTCGCCGCGTCGTCCGGGCAGAAGGCGTCGCTGCAAGCGTTGAAGGAGGCGATGGGCGTCGACCCGAGCTTCGACTTCGTCCCGAAGGACACCGAGCTTCCGATCATGGCGGGCGAAATCACCCAGGAGTCCGTCGTCGAGATGGCCCTCTGCCGCCGGCCGGAACTGGTGCAGGCGGCGGCGGGGGTGGACGCCTTCCGGCTGGAGATCGCGGCCCAGGACAAGATCCGCACCCGGCAGATCGTCCCGACGCTCGGGGCCGGCAGCGACCTGCACGCCCGGTCGGTGCCCATCGCCGTCCGCAACGGCGAGTACAAGCCGGGGGCCCTGTCCCCCGAGATGCCGACGAACCTCGTCGGCAAGCGGGACGACCGCGTCGCACGCGCGACCGAGTACAGCCTGCGGCAGGACGCCCTCTACGAAAAGACGTTGAATCTCGTCCGGCTGGAGGCCATCAACTCGTTCCTGACGTGGGAGTCCACGAACGAGCGGATGAAGGAGGCCAAGGCCCGGTTCGACAACGCCCGCAAGCAGGTGGAAGACGCCCGCAAGGCCCAGGCCGCCCGGCAAGACCCGGAGTTCGTGATCCGCACCGAGGCGCTCGCGGGCAAGGCCCAGGCCGAGTACGTCGAGGCGGTGTACGAGCACCTGAAGGCGCTCGCGACCCTGGAGCGGGTGACGGCCGGCGGCGTCCGCCCGGCGTTCCCGGGGCGGTGAGCGTTAGGGGGAAGACAACTCCTCCCCCCGGCCCCCTCCCCGAAGCGGAGAGGGGGAGAAAACCATCTGCTCTTTCTCCCCTCTCCGCTTCGGGGAGGGGCCGGGGGAGGGGTTCTTCGGATTCGCTTCACTCTCGGTCGGCGAGGCGTGCGGCAGCAAGGATGTCCCGTAGTTCGGCGTGATCCCGCCCCGGCGGGAGGGAGTGCGGAAGTGCTGTACAGGAACCGGACGGCCGTCGCCGTCGTCGGACTACTCGTCGGCTTCTCGGCCCCCGCGCGGGCGGCGGAGCCGGAAACCATCAAGGTCGGCCTCGTCCAGGGCATGTTCCGGGACGTCAAGCCGATCATGATCAAAGCCCTGTCCGTCCCGTTCAAGGACATCCTCACGAAGCAGACCGGGCTCGACGCCACGGTCGACGTGAACGCGGACGCCCACGTCCTCGCCGAGCGGATGAAGGACAAGACGCTGAACGTCGGCGTCTTCCACGGGTTCGAGTTCGCCTGGGTCCGCCAGTCGCACCCGGAACTGATCCCGCTGGTCGTGTCCGTGCCGCACGGCCGCAAGGTGACCGCGTGCGTCGTGGTCCACAAGGACTGCCCGTTCGAGAAGGTGTCCGACCTGAAGGACGAGTGCCTGGTGCTGCCGAAGGGGGCGAAGGCGCACTGCTTCCTGTACCTCGACAAGGTCCGGGCCGGCCTGCCCGCCACCATCGCGGCCGCCAAGCCGAGCAAGACCCAGTCCGCCGAGGAAGTCCTGGACGAGATCGTCTCCGGGGACGCCCCGGCGTGCGTGGTCGACGCGGCCCAGCTCGCGGGCTACCAGACCCTCAAGCCGGGGGCGTTCAAGCACCTCAAGGTCATGTGCGAGTCGGAGGCGTTCCCGCCGGCGGTGATCGCGTACCGCAAGGGGTCGCTTTCCGAGGAGGCCGTCGAGAAGCTCCGGACCGGGCTCGTCAACGCGAACACGACGGCCGCCGGGAAGCCGCTGATGATGCTCTGGAACGTGAAGGGGTTCGAGAGCACGCCGAGCGAGTACGAGGCCCTGCTGGCCGCGTGCGCGAAGGCGTACCCGGTGCCGAAGCCGGCCCCCGTCTCGCCGGACGGCAAGTGATTTGGTAGGAATCCGAAAGGGCCGACCCTCCCGCACCCCCGCACCCGCGGGGGTGCTTGCCGTTTCGGGCGACCGCCTTCTGAGCTACCGCGGTTCGCGGCGTGTGGTATCCTGACTAAACGCTTGTCCAGATTCGCCGGCGAGGCAGTGCGATGGCGGAAACGATCGAAACCGTGTCGATTACCAGCGAAATCCGCAGCCGCTTCCTGCGCTACGCGATGTCGGTGGTGACCGGCCGCGCCCTGCCGGACGTGCGGGACGGCCTGAAGCCGGTGCAGCGCCGCATCCTGTACACGATGTACCACGACTCGAACCTGACGTTCGACCGCCGGCCCGCGAAGTGCGCCCAGATCGTCGGCGACGTGATGGGCCGCTACCACCCCCACGGCGACGGCGCGATCTACGAAGCCCTCGTTCGGCAGAGTCAGGACTGGGTGCTCCGCGTCCCGCTCGTCCACGGCGAGGGCAACTTCGGCAGCGTCGACGGCGACCCGCCCGCGGCGTACCGGTACACCGAAGCGAAACTCACCCGCGCGTCCGAATTCCTGCTCGGCGAACTCGACCAGGAGACCGTCGAACTTCGCGACAACTACGCCGGCAACCGCAAGGAACCGGTCGTACTCCCCGCCCAGTTCCCGAACCTGCTCGTCAACGGCACGCAGGGCATCGCCGTCGGCATGGCGACGAACATCCCGCCGCACAACCTCGGCGAGGTGCTCCGCGCCTGCGTCCTGCTCATCGACAACCCCGAGGCGACCGTCGCGCAACTGCTGGACAAGGTCAAAGGCCCCGACTTCCCGCTCGGCGGCAAGATCGTGACCGACCGCGCGACGCTCCGCAAGATTTACGAGGAGGGCACCGGCAGCATCAAAGTCCAGGGCGAGTGGAAGGTCGAAGACCTGGGCCGCGGGAAGAAGCAGATCGTCGTCACGTCGATTCCGTATGGCGTGGTGAAGGGCGACCTCGAAAACGTCATCGGCACGCTGATCGAGGACAAGAAACTCCCCCTGCTGCTCGGCATCACGAACGAGTCGAACGAAAAAGAAGGGATGCGGATCACGCTCGACCTGAAGGCCGGGGCCGACGAGAACCTCGTCATGGCCTACCTGTTCAAGCACACCGAACTGCAAAAGAGCTTTTCGTACAACGTGACCGCACTCGTCCCGTCGGACGACGGCCGCACGATGGTGCCGCGAGACGGCCTCAGCTTGAAGGAGATTCTGCGGTACTTCCTCGACTTCCGCCTGGAAACGGTGCGGAAGCGGTTCGAGTACCAACTTCGCCAGCTCCGCCGCCGCATCCACCTGCTCGAAGGCTTCGCCGCGATCTTCAACGCGCTCGACAAGGCGCTGAAGATCATCCGCAACAGCACCGGCAAGCCCGACGCGGCCGCCAAGCTCACCGCCGAGTTCGGCCTCGACGACGAGCAGACGACGGCCGTCCTCGACAGCCAGCTGTACAAGATCGCCCAGATGGAGATTCAAAAGATCCTGGACGAGTTGAAGGAGAAGCAAAAGGAAGCGTCTCGAATCGAGGGGATTCTGGCCTCCGAAAAGAAACTCCAGGGCGTCGTCCGCGGCGAGTTGGAGAAGCTGCAAGACGAGGCGTTCGTCACGCGCCGCAAGACGCGAATGGCGTCCGACGAGGACGTCCTGGAGTTCAACGAGGACGCGTACATCACCCGCGAAAACACGAACGTCGTGCTCACCCGCGACGGCTGGGTCAAGCGGGTCGGCCGGCTCTCGTCGGTCGAAAGCACCCGGGTCCGGGAAGGGGACGAGGTCGTCGCGGTGGTGCCGGCGAGCACGCTCGACACGGTGATTTTCTTCGCCGACGACGGGGCCGCGTACACGATGCGGGTCAACGAAGTCCCCGCCAGTTCCGGCTACGGCGAGCCGATCACCAAGTTCTTCAAGCTGCCCGACCAGACCAAAATCATCGCGGCGATGACGACCGACCCGCGGTTCACCCCCGCCGACCAGCCCGCGAAGGACGACCTCCCCGGCGGGCCGTACCTGCTCATCGCGACGAGCGCGGGCTACGTCTTGCGGCTACCCTTGAGCACGTACCGGCCCGAGTCGACGAAGGCCGGCCGGCGGTACGCGAAGCTGGACGCCGGCGATAAAGTCGTCATGGTGAAGCTCGTCGCCGACGAGACCGGCGTGATGCTCGCCTCGGCCCGCGGCCACCTGATCCACTTCCCGGTGGAGCAGGTCAACGTCCTGTCCGGCGTCGGCAAGGGCGTCATCGGCATCAAGCTCGAAGACGACACGTGCATCGGCGGCACCCTCGTCGGCGGGCGGTTCGACAAGCTGGTCGTCGAAACCGAGAGCGGCAAGACGCAGGACTTCGGCCCCGGCGCGATCAAGAGCCAGAACCGCGGCGGCAAAGGCGAGAAGCCCGGCTCGCGGACGAACTTCGCGAAGGTCGTCCCGCCGCCGATCGAACTCGCGAACTGGGACGAGGTCGAGGGCAAGCCCGAACGCAAGGCGAAGGACCCGGAGAAGGGAAGCGAGGGGTCGCTGTTCTAATGGACGCCCCCACCGCGAGCGAGTTGCAGGCGAACCCCGTGGTGCGGGCCGCGTTCGAGGCGGCGTGGGCCGACTCACTTGCCGATGACCCGGTCAAGCGACATGAAGAAGGCGGGTACATTTATGCGAACCCAGATACAGGAGAGATTGCAATTCGACGGGCACTCCCAGGAGAGCGTCGGAAAATTCTCTTGTCTCGGCCACCGCTCGTTCCCGGCTACTTCTTGGTTGCGACGTATCACACTCATCCCAACCCGATCAGTCTGGGATGGGATCCCGAACCGAGCGAGGACGATCGGTATCATGCGAATGATTCAGGTGTCCCGTGGTTCGTGCGTTCAGAACTCGGCGTCCGTGTTACTGGTCCTGAACGTCGAGTCGGGGGACTGAGTGGAAACCCAGGTTATCCATTGTGAGATCCGCCATGACGACAGCCGCACCTCCGTATGCCGTCACACGACAGCAAGCCATCGCGATAGCCGAGGCAGATGCTTTACCGGTGTATGGTGATCTCGACGGATTAACACTGGAAGTCGTGCTGGGCGACGACGGCTGGCATGTTGACTACTGGGTCCGCGAAAAACTTGTAGCTGGCGGCGGGCCGCACTACGTCATCGACGCCCAGACCGGGGCGATCGTCTCCAAGAAGTACTACCAGTAACCGAACGGGTTCCCCCGCATGAGCGCCGCGTCTTCCCTCAAGCAGACGAAGTACACCGCCGAGGACATCACCGCCCTCGAAGGTCTCGAACCCGTTCGCGTCCGCCCGGCCATGTACATCGGCGGGGTCGACACGAAGGGGCTGCACCACCTCGTCTGGGAAATCGTCGACAACGCCGTCGACGAGTACCTCAACGGCTACGCGGATCACGTCGTCGTGACGCTGCACAAGCCCGGCGACGCGGTCACCGTCCAGGACAACGGCCGGGGGATTCCCGTCGACCCGCACCCGAAGCTGAAGGTGTCCGGCCTCGAAGTCGTGCTCACGAAACTGCACGCCGGCGGGAAGTTCGGCAGCCGGGAGTCGAACTACTTCTACTCCGGCGGCCTCCACGGCGTCGGGGCGTCCGTTGTGAATGCGCTGTCGAAGAAACTCGTCGCCACGGTTCGGCGGGACGGCTTCGAGTGGCAACTCGAATTCGCGAAGGGAATTCCGCAGGGGAAACTCCAAAAGCTTGGGCCGTTCCGCGGGCACGGGACGGTCATTCACTTCCAGCCCGACCCGACGATCTTCAAGACGACGCACTTCGACGCGGACGTGATTCGCACCCGCCTCGAAGACATGAGCTACGTCCATGCCGGGCTGACGATCACGTTCAAGAACGAAGTGACCGGAGTCACACACGACCTGTCCCACCCCGGCGGGATCCCGGAATTCCTCGCGAAAATCGTCGCCGACAACGGCAAGGCGGCCGTCACCGAGTCCGCGTTCACGGCCCGCCGCGACGGCGAAGACCGGATGGAAGTCGCCCTCCAGTGGACGGAATCGACCGACGAAGTCATCCGCAGCTACGTCAACGGCATCCGCACGCCGAACGGCGGGACGCACGAGAACGGCCTGAAGTCCGCGATCCGCAAGGCCGTCAACGGCTACATCGAGACGCACGACATCAAGGTGAAGGGCCTCAAGATCACCGCCGAGGACATCCGCGAGGGGGTCGTCGCGGTGCTCTCGACGTTCGTCCAGAACCCGGAGTTCGAGGGGCAGACGAAGCAGAAGCTGAACAACACCGAGGTCGAAGGCAAGGTCGACGGCTTCGTGCGGACCGCGCTGGAAGCGTGGCTGAACAACAACAAGACGGCCGCCGACCAGATCATCGGGCGGATCGTGCTGTCGGCCCGTGCCCGGGAAGCGTCCCGCGCCGCGGCGTCCGAGGTGAAGCGCGCCTCCCCCGGCAGCCGGCGGTTGCGGCTCCCCGGCAAGCTCGCGGACTGCAAGAACACCGACCGCGACGAGACGGAACTGTTCATCGTCGAAGGCGACTCGGCCGGTGGGTCCGCGAAGCAGGGGCGGAACAACGCCACGCAGGCGGTCCTTCCTCTTCGCGGAAAGATTCTCAACGGTGAGGAACTCACCACGCTGCGAGCCTTGCAAAACCAGGAACTCGCGGACCTCGTCAACGCGATGGGCACCGGCGCGGGCGAAAAATTCCACTACGACGGCCTGCGGTACGGCAAGATCATCCTCCTCATGGACGCCGACGCGGACGGCTGCCACATCGCGACGCTGATCCTCGACTTCTTCTTCCGCCACGTCCCGGAACTGATCCGCAAGGGGCACGTGTTCATCGCGCAGCCGCCGCTCTACCGCATCGAAGTGGGCAAGGAGACGCACTGGGCGAAGGACGACGACGACAAGGAGCGCATCCTCGCCGGGCTGCGGGCGAACGCGAAGCCGGAGATCACGCGGTTCAAGGGCCTCGGCGAGATGGACGCCAAGGTGCTGGCCCAGACGACCCTCGACCCGCGGGTGCGGACGCTGCTCAAGGTGGAGATCGACTCCAACTTGGAAGCCGACGCCGCGTTCCGGGAGCTGCTCGGCAAGGACGCCGACCCGCGGTACAAGTTCATCATGGACAAGGCCGAACTGATGGTGCAGGAAGAGTTGGACGTGTGAGTGACACCGGGGTGTCACCGGGATCGGACGCGACCCAGGCCGCCGTCGACGCCGATCACCTGCCCCGTCACCCAGGTGGTGCTCGGGTCCAGCAACCAGCACACGGCCGCCGCCACGTCCGCCGGTTCCCCGACCCGCCCGAGCGGGTGCATCGCGACGGACGCCTTCAGGGACGCCTCGTTTCCCGTGATTCGTGCGGACAGCGGCGTGCGGACCAGCCCCGGCGCGACGGCGTTCGCCCGAATCCCGTGCGGGGCGTAGGTCGCGGCCGCGGATCGCACCAGGCCTTCGACACCCGCCTTCGCCGCCGCGATCGCCTCGTGGTTCGTCAGCCCGATCGTGGCGGCGACGCTCGACATCAGCACCAGGGAACCGCCGGTCGGCGTCATGGCCTTGGCGGCCGCCCGCGTCACAGCGAACGCGGTACGCAGGTTCAATGACACCGTAGTGTCAAACTCCTCGTCGGTCGTGAGGTGGGCCGGCTTGAGCAGGATCGAGCCGACGAGGTTCGCGGCCCCCGCGACGGTGCCCGCGTCCTGAAACAGACCCTCGACGTCGGCCGACCGGGTCGCGTCCAGGGTGCGGGTGGCGAAGGTGGACGCGGGATGGGCGGCCATCAGTTCGGCGGCGAGATCGGCCAGCGGTTCGGGCTTGCGTGCGGCGAGCCAGAGGTTCGCGCCGGCCGCCGCGAGTGTCCGGCAGACCTCCGAGCCGATGCCGCCGGTCGCCCCGACGATCACGAACGTCGATCCGGTCATGTCACGCGGTCCCGGCGGGGGTGGTTTCGGTCGCCCGCCCGGATGATAGGCGCGGGTGGGACCGCCCCTTCCACCCGACCGGTTTTCCGACCCACGCCCGCGCGGTGGCGTACCACTGGATCGCGACGAGGGCCGCCACGCCGACCGGGTGCAGCGCCGCCCCGAGCCACGACGCCCGGAACCGCCACGCGGCGTCGAGCCGGGGGAGCAGCGAGAGGACGCACGCGAATCCAGTGACAGCCCGTTGCCACTCGCTCAGTTCGCCGAGACAAGCGAGCAGCACGAACGGCAAAACGTGCCCGCCGAGCAGCAGCACCGTCCACACCCAGATGAGCCCCGGTGCCCCGAGCCCCTCGCGGGCGTTCTTCGCCAGGCCGAACCAGACCTGCCCGGCGGAGCGGTACATCCGGCACGTCGCGAGGTCGGTCGCGTCGCACACGTCGGTGTGCAGGCCGGCGGCCCGGTAGGCGCGCGGCAACTTGATCCCGTCGTGCAGCGACACCTTCACCGCCTCGTGCCCGCCAACTTTTGCATAAGCCGACCGCGACGTGAGGAACCACTGCCCGCACCCGGCCCCGAGCCCGACCTGCCGCGACTGCCGCATCCGGTTCATCGGCAGGTACGCGACGAGCAGCCAGTTGATGAGCGGGATGACGAGCCGTTCCAGCAGGGTGCCCGTCTCCTGCCGGGGGAACCCGCTGACGAGGTCGGCCCCGCTCTTCTGATGGAACATCACGATCCGTGCGAGTGCGTCCGGGGCGAGCCGCACGTCCGCGTCGAGAAACGTGAAGGAGTCGAACTTCGCGAGTTTCGACAGGGCGAAGCAGGCGTGTTGCTTCCCGCACCAACCCTCTGGAAGCGGCGGGGCGGTCTCCAGGCGGACGCGGGAATCGCGGCGGGCGATTGCTTCGACGACTTCTGCGGTGCGGTCCGTGGAGTGGTCGTCGAGGACGATCACTTCGAGTTCGACGCCGGCGTTCGCGAGGACGGATTCGACCGCGGGGCCGATCGACGATTCTTCGTTGCGGGCGGGAATGAGGACGGAAACCGCGGTTAGCCGCGAGGCAACGCCGAGCGTGGTTGCCGGCGGCGGGCGAAACAGGGACAGGTTCCGCCGATACAGCACGGCCGGGAACGCGGCCAGCACGAAGGCGGCGAGGACGAGTGCGGTCACGCTTCGGCCCCGCCGTGCGACGGGTCGAACTTCTTGCCGGAAACCCAGGACTTCAGGCGTCGCCAGCGGTCGTAGACCCCGCCGACGCCGGCCGTGCCGCCGACCAGCGTGCGGAACCGGGCGGGGTCGCGGGTCTTCGCCTCCTCGGCAAGCCCGTCCATCGTCGCGGCCAACGCCGACTCGATGCGGGCGGTCCATTCCTTGCCGGACAGCTCGGGGAACGCCGTCACGTCGAGCGGGTCGCCGACGCGAATCACGGCTTCCGGGGTGCGTTCGTTCCAGAACGGGTACTCGACCGCGACCGGGACGACGAACCCGCGGGGCATCCGCGCCGCGAGGTGGCCGACGCCGCTCCGCAGGTCCAGGGGCCGCTCGCGGACGTCGGTGAACCGGCCCTGGGCCGTCACCCACACGGCGCGGTTCGGTGCGGAGAGAATCGCTTCCCCGGTGCGGAGGAACCGGGCCGCGCCGCGGACGGAGTGCGGGTCGACGCCGAAGAACCCGAGCCGCTTGAAGAACGGGTACTTCTCGACGGCGACCGCGTCGATGGCGGGAAAGTGCTCGAATTCACGGGGAAACTCGTCGAGCATCGCGATCGGCGTGAGGGCGTCCCACCAGGACGAGTGATTCATAGCGACGAGAACCGGGGCGTCGCCGGACGGAACCGTCGCCCCGGCCTTCGAGATTCGCACCGCGTGGAAGTGCTTGCGGAGGTAGCGGACGGCGTACTTGCGAAACCCCCGCACGAGCCACGGCCACCGGGCCGGAAGTTCGACCGGAGGCCGGGAACGGGGTGTCGGAGGGGTTGATACGGCGGCTGTCATGTTAGTCGGTCACTCGATCCGCGAGTGACTTTGCCTCATGTCTTCAGAAACCAACCAGCTTGACCGAGGCTTATGTCCTTGCGGATACATAGCCAAGAACGCGCCGGCAACGGGTAAGCAATGGACGAGCGGCTCGTTCGTGTTGAGCCGAACTGTACCCGATCAAGATCGGCTGGCCAGGCAGCACCACAAATCGCAAGTACGCCACGTCGGAATCCGCATCGTCGGCCAGTCCAACCTCGATTGCCCGACTCTGGAGTTGCCGCTGCGTCACGATATGCTCGTCCGGTATCCCCATTCGCTCCAGTTGCCGCACCATGCTGGCAACATGCTCGGCACCAGCGACGGGATCCTCATCGACCACCGCAAATTCTTCCCGCAACCGCCTCACCACTTCGGCGGGGTCGAGGTGCGGCGTCCCGTCACGGGGACCGAGCCAGTGCGCCACGGATGAACCCTCCTCCGCCATACTCCAGGTTTTCTGGGCGGAAGCCGCGACTCGCGGAGCGAGTCGCCTACTGAACTGTGACCGCTTCCCGCTTCAATTTCGGGGCGGCCTTGTCCTGGTCGAGCGTGTCCGCCGCGATCCAGCCGGACATCAGAACCATCGGCATGCCGGGGCCGGGGTGGGCCGCGCCGCCGGCGAGGTACAGCCCCTTCAGGTCCGGCGAACGGTTCGCAGGCTTGAACGCGCCGAACCACTTGCCGTGCGAGGCGAGGCCGTAAATCGCGCCGTCCAGCACGCGGTAGCGGTCGTGGATGTCCTGCGGAGTCAGCGCGGCCTCGAAGACGATGCGGTCCTCGATGTCCGGCATCTTTCCGGTCGTCTTGAGCTTGTTCAAAATCACCCGGCGGTACTCGGGCAGCATCTTGTTCCAGTCGTGGTGCGGCCGCAGGTACGGCGTGTGAACCAGCACGTAGAGCGCCTCGCCGCCGGGGGGCGCGGTGCCGGGTTCGGTGCGGCTCGTGGCGGCGAGGTAGCACGTCGGGTCCGGGGCGGGTTCGCCCTTGTTGTAGATGAAGTCGAACTCCTCGTGCGGGTCGCGGCTGAAGACGAAGTCGTGGTGCAGCAGGTGGTCGTAGGCCTTGTTCAGGCCCAGGTACAGCACGACGCCCGAGCACGCGGCCTCGTACCCGCGGCGGTTCTCGAACCGCTTGACGGCCTTCGGCGCGGCCCCGTTCACGAGTTCGCGGTGGGTGCGGACGCTGTCGGCGTTCGACACGACCGCGGCGAGGTCGACCCGTTCGCCGGTGTCGGTTTCGACGCCGAGGACGCGGTCGCCGGTGTCGTTGACGAGGATGCGGTTCACGCCGACGCCCGGCCGCAACTCGACGCCGAGTTCCTCGGCGAGCTTCGCGAGGGCGACCGGCACCGCCCGCGTGCCGCCCATCGGGTACCAGACGCCTTCCGCCGTTTGCATGTGGGCGATGCCGCACAGCACGGCCGGGGACGCCTCCGGGGACGAGCCGACGTACTGCGTGAAGTGGTCGAGCATCTGCGACACGCGGGCGTCCGGCACGTACTTCCGCACGGTGCCGCCGACGGACCGGCCCATCCGCATGCTGATCACGTCGCCCAGGATTTTCGGCTTGAACCCGCCCTTCACGTCGATCATGTCGCCGATGCCGCCGATGGACTTCCAGAAGAAGTAGTCATCGGAGATGCGGTGGAGCCGCTCGGACAGCGAGAGGAACTTCCGATACCCCGCCGACGAGCCGGGGGCGAACTCGTCGAGCGTCATCGCCATTTCGTCTTCGTCGGCGGCGAGGTCGAGGACGCTGCCGTCGGTGAAGAAGCACCGCCACTGCGGGTCCAAACGGACGAGGTCGAGGTAGTCCTCGATCTTCCGCCCGGCCTCTTCAAACACGCGGCGGAGGACGGCGGGGATGGTCAGGATCGTCGGCCCCATGTCGAAGCGGAAGCCGGCTTCGTTCAGTTCGGCCGCCTTGCCGCCGAGCCACGGGGACTTCTCGAACAGCACCACGTCGTACCCGCGGGCCGCGAGGGTACACGCCGCCGCGAGCCCGCCGAGCCCGCCGCCGATCACGCCGACGCGGTCCTTGTCGTGCTTAGCCACGAACCGACTCCTTGGGTTTCGATTCCGTCGGCGAGCCGACGAGCGAGAGCAGAATTCCAGCCAGCTCTTCGAGTTGCAACGGGAGCGCGTAATCGACGCGGTCGATCGTGACCTGCGTTCCGGTCAGGCGAAAGAATTTCCAGTCCCGTCCCGTTGTCGAACAACCGTGAACGACTTCGTTCGGCGACCCGTGCTTCGTGTTGAAGAGTGAGGCCGCGTACATGGTCGCAACGCACTGGCCGAAGCCGTTCCAGACGTTGTCGTTCTTGGCCTCCACGATCGCCAGGAGCGGGGC
>CAYUHJ010000005.1:29291-96216 GCA_964444365.1 uncultured Alcaligenaceae bacterium
CCGGAGTTGAAACATCATGGGATCGCGGGCGATCAGAAAGTCGCAGACCCCGTTCAACCCTCGCTCTCGGTCGACGTTCATTTCCGTGCCGGAAAACAGTCCGAACGACCGCCGTGCGCGGGTCCAAATCTCCAGCAGAAGCGGCGCGACGACGAACTCCGATCGGGCCTTTTCGTTGTTATTGCCTTGCGACAAAAGTAACCCGTCCTCAATTTTGGCTCGCAAGGCCGGCTCGATGGAGGCGGCGGGACAGCTCGTGTGAATGTTGTCCACATTCAACGTGAGTCCCAGCTGGTCGCACACGTCGGGGAAGACAAAATCGCGGAACGACATCGGCGGCCCTCCCGCTGGTGTTCGGGTCATTTCCGATGATCTTATCCGGAGACCGCCGCGGGTGTCGAGGTCGGCCGGCTGAAGGCGTCGGCCGCGCCGGGTTCGCCGAGCCAGGAGGCGTCTTCGCCGAGGTCTTGGAGCAAGAGCCGGCTCGTGATGCGGGCGGATTCGTAGATCACCGGCAACCCGCTGCCGGGGTGGGTGCCGCCGCCCACGAGGTAGACGTTCTGCAAGTCTTCAAAGCGGTTCCGCGGGCGGAGGTGCAACATTTGCCCGAGGTTGTGGGCCAGGTTGAAGGTCGCGCCGTTGTAGACCTCGTAGGAGTTCTCCCAGTCGTCGGGCGTCACAATCTTTTCGTAGCGGATGCGATCTTCGACGCCTTCAATGCCGAGTTTCGGCAGTTGCTTCAACACCCGCTCGCGGAAGGCGGGCGACTCCCGCTTCCAGTCGAGATTGTCGTGCTTGTGCGAAACCGGGGCGAGGACGTACAGCGTGGACTTCCCCGGCGGGGCGAGGCTCGGGTCCGTCACACAGGCGTTTTGGACGTACACGGACGGGTCGACGGGAACCGTATGATGCTTCTCGATTTCGTCCAGGTTCGCGATGTAATCCTTCGCGGTATAGATGGTGTGATGGGCCACGTCTTCATACAGGCCGTCGATGCCCAGATACATCATGAACGTCGAGCACGAGTACCGCTTCTTCGCGATCTTCGCGTCCGTCCACCGACGCCTCACCGCGTTGGGAACCAGCCGCGTCATCGCCTTGGCGAAGTCGGCGTTGATGATGACGGCGTCGGCGTAGTGGTCCCCCTCGTTCGTTCGCACGCCGACGGCCTTCTTGCCGTCGAAAAGCACCTCTTTCACTTCCTCTGCGAGCGACACGGTCACGCCGAGCTCCTCGGCGACGCGGGCCATCCCCTCGGAGACGGCGGAGCACCCGCCGTAGGGGTGCCACACGCCGTAGTCGTATTCGAGGTAGCTGAGGATGCTGAAGAGGCTCGGGCAGTTGAACGGGGACATGCCCAGGTACTTCGCCTGGAACGTGAACGCGAGCCGCACACGGGGGTCCGAGAAGTAGCGGCCGAGCTCGGAGTCGACGCTCTTCCACGGGCGGAGCAGCGGCAACAGCTTGATGAGGTCCCACGACAGCAGGTCGCGCCAGCTGTTGAACGGGCTCTCCAGGGCGGGCCGGAACCGGTCCAGTTTGACGCGGTTCTCGGCGATGAACCGGCGGACGTTCTGGGCGTCGGTCGGGTTCAGCTTCGCGACCTCCGCTTCCATCCGGGCGAGGTCCGGGGAGCAGATCAGGTCGCCGCCGCTGCCGAACGCGAGCTTGTACTGCGGGTCGAGCCGGGCCATCGGGATTTCGGCGTGCAGGTCCCGGCCGACGAGGTGGAAGATGCGTTCCAGAACTTTGGGGTAGAGGAAGAACGTCGGGCCGAGGTCGAACCGGTAGCCCTCGGCCTCGATCGCCGAGCACCGCCCGCCGACGCGGGGCAGGCGTTCGATGACGCGGACGTTCAGCCCCGCTTTGCCGAGCATCAGCGCCGCGGCCAGCCCGCCGGGGCCGGCCCCGATGACGAGCACGGACTTCCGGCGGTCGCCCGGCGGGGTGTGTCGGGCGGGGCGGGCGGACGTCGCGGCGCTAGGCATGGACACACGCGGCTACGGGGGCGCGGCAGGTTCGCCGTGATGTTAGGCGAAGTCCCCCGCGACATTCCAGCCCGATTGCGCGGTCGGCGGCCGGCCGGTCGGTGCGATAATCTTGCCGCGGCGGCCGTTTGGGGTCTTTGTTCGGCCCGGAATCGGTGCTACGTTTCAATCGGACTCGCCCCCAGCCTCTCCGGGGTTTTCCTCATGCCGGCCTGACGTTTCGGCGGATTTACGCTGATCGAACTCCTTGTGGTCATTGCAATCATTGCAATCCTGATCGGTCTGCTGCTGCCCGCGGTGCAGAAGGTGCGGGACGCCGCCGCCCGGTCGACGTGTCAGAACAAGATGAAGCAGATCGCCCTGGCCATGCACACCGCCCACGACGGGACCGGGCGGTTCCCCGCCGGGCAGGTGGTCGCGAACCTGAACGGGAGCTGTCCGGCGCAGTCGCACCCCTCGTCCGACGCCCGCACGCCGTGGAGCATCGCCCTCCTGCCGTTCCTGGAACAGGGACCGCTGTTCGCCCAGTTCAACCCGACCGGGACGTTCGCGATCAACCGCGAATTCAGCTCGGGGGTGGGGAACTATGCTGCCCAGTCCGCGAACAACTCGGCGTTCTGGTGCCCGTCCGACCCGCGGATGGCGGGTTCCAACTTCAGCAGCTATCTCGCCGTCGCCGGCGGCGGCGACCCCGTCAGTAGCGGGTGCGTTTCGGACAACTACGCCGAGTTCATCCTGTACCGCAACGGCGTGTTCTTCATCAACTCCGGGACGCGAATCACCGACATCACGGACGGTTCCTCGAATGTTTACCTGCTCGCCGAGAGCAAGTACATGGTCATCGACACGCGGCCATCGGACGGGGCGAACAAGCAGGGGTTCTGGTCCGCGGGCACGTTCCTCCAATCGTCGTGGCGGTACTACTGCAACCTGACCGCGGCCGTCGAGCCGATCAACCAGCCGTGCTGCGGGCTTCCCGACTACACCGGCTCGACCGCCCGCTGGCACGAGGCTCCGGTCGGCCGGACGTTCGGCAGCTTCCACACCGGGGGGTGCAACGTCGCGTTCGCCGACGGCAGCATCCGGTTCATGCCGCAGTCCACGGACTTGAACGTTCACCGGCAACTCGGCGCGATCGCGAACGGCTTGCCCGTCGGAGGGGCACCGTGACCCGTACCCTGACCCTTGTCCTGGTGGGTGTGACGCTGACCGCGTCCGGGTGTTCGGACGGTTCCGTCTCGGTTTCCGGGACCGTCACCCGCGGCGGGCGTCCGCTGGCGGCCGGGTACGTAACGTTGGAGCCGGACGCGACCGCCGGCACGACCGGCACCGGGGCGACGGCACCGGTCGCGAACGGAGCGTTCGCGATACCGGCGGGTCGGTTGCGGCCGGGGACGTACGTCGTCCGCATCGGCCCGCCGCCGTTGGGGTCCGGGATGACCGTGGGACCGGACAGCACCTTCACCCCGTGGTCGACGACCGCCGAGGTGAGGGCTGAGGGCGGTCCGCTGTCGTTCGACGTGCCCGTCGAGAAGTAAGTCGTCACAACTCGCCCGGTACTTCGTTCCCCGCCCGGGTGCCGGCCACGGTCCAGCCGGCGGCCGCGTTGGTGATGAACCGGACGGAGGCGTCGCCCATCGCGGCGTTGACGCCGCCGGTGTGGGCGCTGCGGGCGGACGAGTTCTGGTTGTCGTTCGACTGCGTGCAGGGCACCTCGGGGAGGTTCTGGCAGCGGTTCAGCACGTCGGCGGTCGGGGAGTTCGGCGCGTTCAGCGTCGTGAACGCGACCGACCCGCCGCACCGCCCGTGGTTCCAGTACCGGCCCCGCATGTCGTTCGCGGTCACGTCCGGGGAGAGGCGGATCTCGCTCAGCATCAGCGTGTTGCTCAGCCCGTCCGAGACGTGCGGCAGCTTCACACGGGACGTGCTGAAGAACATCCCGCCGAGGTTGTTGCCGCCGTCCCCGGTGGCGTTGAACGCCGTCGACCCGCTGCACACCGCGTAGTTCCCGTGGTAGCCCTGGTTCGCGGAGAACGTCTTCTCCTTGCCGCCGTTCGGGTCCGACGGGCACCGCCACACGTTCAGCCGGACCGCCTGCGGACTCCCGGCCATGTACCACGTCCCGTACCTGGGGTGCCCGGCCGCGATGGCTTGCTCGACCATTTGCCACATCGCCTCCTGTTCGACGTACGGCAGCAGGTACATCGCCCAGGTGCGGCGGTCCTCGGTGAACGCGACGGGGATGCTGTCCTGCCCGACGAGGGCGGTCGCGACGCTCGGGGGCAGGGCGTTGTTCGCGTCGTGGTAGGCGTGCATCGCCAGCGCGAGTTGCTTGGTGTTGTTCTGGCACGTGGCCCGCGCCGCGGCCTCGCGGACCTTCTGCACCGCGGGCAGCAGCAGGCCGATCAGGATCGCGATGATGGCGATCACGACCAGCAGTTCGATCAGGGTGAAGGCGCGGCGGCGCGGACGGGGGGCTGGGCGAGTACGCATGGCGCCTCGGCGGGGGTTCGGGGTGTGGGGTGATTCGTCGTCGAAGGGAAGTGCGGAATCCGCGGCCGGGTCCGCCACGGATTCCGGAAAATGGTGTTACTTCGTGTCGCGTTCGACGCTCCGCAGGCTCGGCACCGCCTTCTGCAGCTTCGCGACCGCGGCGTCCGACAGTTTCACGCCGTTGACCCGCAGCACGACGAGGTGCTCGAACGTCGCCAGGCGGTCGAGGTCGGCGTCGGTCAGCGTGGCGTAGCTCAGGTCGAGTAACTGGATCGGCAGCCCCGCGAGTTTCTCCAGGGCCGCGGGGTCCGCCCGGTAGCCGAGCAGGCTCAGGCTCCGCATCCCCTTCATCCCGGCGATCGTCTCGATCCCCGCGGGGGTGAGCCGCTCGGCGGCGATGACGAACGACTGGAGCTTCGGCAGCTTCGCGAGTTCCTTGACGCCGTCGTCCGTGACCGGGCACCGCATCAGGACGACGTGCCGGACCTCCGGGTGGGTCGCGAGTTCGGCGAGCGTCTCCGGGGTGACGTTCGGGGCGGACCGGATGTCGAACCCGTTCAGCGGCAGCCCGCGCAGGTGCTTGATTCCCTCGGTGGTGATGCCGTCCCCGGAGACGCGCGCCCACTGGAGGGCCTTCACCCGGCCGAGTTTCGCGAGGCCCTTCTCGGTCACCCGCAGGTTTTCGAGGTTGACGTGCGTCAGGGCCGGGAACGCGGTCAGCACGTCGAGGCCGTCTTCCGTGACGCCGGTGCCGCCGACCAGCAGGTGAGTCGTGGTCCGGAACGCGGGGAACTTCGCCAGCGCCGAGAGCACCGCGTTCGTGGCGTTCGAGTCGACGAGGGACAGCCTTTCCGTGACGGGAGGCAGGAACGCCAGCGGAGCGACGGCGGCCGGGGAGAGCGTCTGGACGGTGTCGAACTGCACCTCGCGGACGGCGAACGGGCCGTGCGGGACGCGGGTGCCCGGCGAAATGGTCACCGGCTTGCCGTTGACTTCCAGCACCAACTTCCCGCCGAGGGCCGTGACCGCGTTGAGCGCGGCGCGGGCCGGCGGGGCGTCCACGTCCGGCGGCTCGTCGAGCGGCGGCAGCGGGGGGAGGGGCGGGAGCGGCGGTTTCACGACGGCGGGCCTCGCGGCCGGCGGCTTCGCGGCGAAGGAGACGGTCACGACCGCCTTCCCGCCGCGCTCGATGCGGAACTGCTCGGTCTTCAGCACGACGCCGGTCTCGGGGTCGCGGAACTCGACGACGCCGTTCCCGGCGGCGAGGACGAACGTGCGGTCCTTCGGGCGGTCGGAGATCACGACCCGGCCGTCCTGCTTCACCACCACGTCGATGTTCGGGTCGGACGTTTCGACGACGAGCTCGCCCGTGTTCGTGGCAATCCGGACGATGGTGTTCGCGTACACGACCGCCCCGGCGACGGCCGGCACCGCGATCGCAGCGGCGGCGATGGCGGCCCACACCCGGCGGCGGCGCGGAGACGTCGGCAGCACCGGGGCGGGCTTGGCCGGCATCGTCTCGACGACGACGGCGGAGTTCAACCGACGGAGTTCGGCGGCCACCTCGTTCGCGGACTGCGGCCGGTCGTCGGGGTGCTTCGCCAGTAGGCGGTCGACCAGGTCCGACAGCGGCCCCGGCACGCTCGGGTTCACCTTCCGGACCGGCGTCGGGATGTCAACCGCCAGCGAGGTGAGCAGGGACAGTTCGTCCGTTCCCGTGAACGGCCGGCGGCCGGTCGTCATCTGGTAGAGGGTCGCGCCGAAGCTGAACAGGTCGGCCCGGCCGTCGACCTTGTGGCCGCGGGCCTGCTCGGGGGCCATGTACGCGGGGGTGCCCAGGATCATGCCGGTTTTCGTCAGCCCGCCGTCGCCGCCGTCGAGCCGGGCGAGGCCGAAGTCGAGGATGCGGGCGCGGCGGAAGGTGCCGTCCGCGTGCATCTCCAGCCAGATGTTCGACGGCTTGATGTCCCGGTGGGTCAGCCCGGCGGCGTGGGCGGCGGCGAGGCCGTCGGCGACCTGCGCGGCGATCCCGAGCACCATCGGCAGCGGCAGCGGGACGCCCATCTTCAGGGCCTCGTCGAGCGACAGCCCGCTGAGCAGCGGCATCGCCAGGAACGGCACGCCGCGGTCCTCGGCGACCTGCCAGATCGGGATGATGTTCTCGTGCTCGACGGCGGCGGCGGCCTTCGCTTCCAGGAGGAACCGCTGGCGGGCCTCGGTCCGCGCCGCGACGCCGGGGAGCATGACCTTGAGCGCGACGGACCGGCCGAGGTGCGGGTCTTGCGCGGCGAGCACCATGCCCATGCCGCCGCGGCCGAGGATCTTCGTGACCTTGTACCCCCCGAGCCGGCCGAGCTCGCCGGGGGCCTGCGGGGCGGCCAGGAGCCCGCTCAGGGCGGGTTCCGCGGGGGCCGCCAGCCCGCCGACGCTCGTCGCGTCGAGAATGTTCGACGACGACTCGGCGTGGCTGATCGCGGTCTGAAACAGGCCCGCCGGCGGCACGGGCAGCGGCGGCGTCACGTCGGGCGAGTACGCGGCGAACGGGTTGACCGTTTCCGCGGCGGCCGGCGACACGCTCGGGTCGGACTCGACCGCGGTCGGGCGGGGTTCATCGGACATGAGAGGCTCCGAAGCGGTGGGCGAATGTCGCTACAAGAGAGTGCGTCAACCGCGGCCGGACCCGCCAAAGATTTTGCGGATCCGGCAGACCGGGCATTCCAACACCAACCCGACGCGCGAGCGAGGGAAGAACGGCAAGCCTCGCTTGCGCTTCGGGCTGGTGGGGGAGTCACTTCTTCTTCGCGAGCGCACTCAACTCCGCGAGCAGCTTCTTCCCCTCCGCGGCCGCGGGGGAGTTCGGGTCGTCCTGGATCAGTAGCTCCCAGATGGACAGCGCCCGCTTCGCCATGTCCGGCTTCGCCTTCGCGTACTGGGACTCCGCGGGGATGCCGTTGAGCACGTAGTCGGACAGCCCCCGCGCCTCCGCGGCGAGGTACTTCTTCTGCTCCGCGAGGTCGGTCGCCTCCCACGGCTTCTCCTTCCGGCCCTCGTACTCCTCCAGGACCGTCCGCGCCGCCTTGCCGCCGTCCGTGTCCGGGAACCGCTCGAAGACGCCCTTCAGCAGCATCAACCCGGCGTGGCGGGTGGCGTCGGCCCCGGTCTTCTCCTTCCCCTCGGCGAGCAGCAGTTTCGCGAGCGCGTCCCGGCTCGGGGGCGCGTCCGCCGCCCGCGACGCCGGGTACTTCTTCGCCAGGGCCGCCCGCTTGTCCTTGCCCTCCTCCAGCCACGCGACCGCCTCGGCGAGCGTCGCGGACGGGGGAATCGCGTGCCCGCCGTTGGGGAGCACCCAGACCTTCGTGCGGACGCCGGTGTCCTTCCACTGCGGCCCCTTCCAGCGGAAGATTTCCCCGTAGTTGAAGTCCTTCGTGCCGGTCACGAACGCGGCGCTGAGCCGGTCGATGGCGCGGTGGCGGAGCCAGGGTTCGTCGCGTAACTCCCCGCCGGCCGCGAGGGGGAGGACGCCGCCGAAGTATTCCGGCTGGGACATCCCGATCGCGCAGGCCATGCGGGCCCCGCCGCTGAAGCCCGAAAGGTAGGTGCGGTCGGGGTCGAGCGGCACCTGCTTCCGCACGTCGTCGAAGCAGTCGAGCACGATCCGGACCCGCTTCGGCCCCGGCACGCCGTTCCCCGCCCCCCGCACGCCGACGAACGCGAACCCGAGCTTCGTGCAGACCGGTTCGAACTCCTTCCACCCGCCGGCGTCGTCGCCGGCGTTGATGAACAGGATCGCGCCGATCGGCTTTTTCGGGTCTTTCCGGTCCGGCAGGTACAGGTCGTAGGTCTGCTTCGCGGAGTCGTACCCGTTCCCGAGGAATTCGGCCGGCGGCTCCGCGAGGCTGCGGTTCGAGACGCAGAACGTCCAGTCGACCCGCGTCGGCCCGGCGACCGCGACCTTCGGGGTGAACCCCGCCTTCGGGGCGGCAAGGGACGGGGACGCCAGCAAGAGCACGGCGAGCAGACCGAGACGCGCCATGGGAGACTCCCGGAGGGGCGGGCGAGACGGTGATTCTCGCACCGGCCCACGACGGGGGCAAGAAGCGAGTGGCCGCCGAGTGTCCCTCAGGGTATTCGCGAGCCGCCCACGCCAGTGGGCGGGTGGACGACAGAGACCCGCCCACTGGCGTGGGCGGCTCGCCGAGGTGCGAGTCGGTCGGCACACCCGTGGCCGCATCAATCGAACAGGCTGGGGGTCGCCGGGCGGGGCGGCGTCCGGGCCGCGAACGCGGACGCGATCACGATGCGGGCCGCCGCCTCCGCGTCCGAGAGCGGGTCGTGGTGGACCAGCGGAATCCCGAGCCGGCGGCAGACGCTCGGCAGGTTCGCCGGCCGGCAGCCCCACGTCTTCCGGGCGACCTGGACGGTACACTTGAACGGCAGGGTCGGCACCGGCAGCTTCGCCCGGCGGCAGCACGCCACCAGCACGCCGCGGTCGAACGGCGCGTTGTGGGCCGCCAGGAACGCCGCCCCCTCCAGAATGGATGACAGGCCCGGCCACACGTCCCCGAACAGCGGTGCGTCCGCGACCATCGGCCAGGTGATGCCGTGGACCTGCGTGAACCACACCCGCGGCCGCGGCGGGCGGATCAGCACCTTCTCCCGGCGGACGACGTGCAGCCGCTCCACGCGGACCAGCCCGACCGCACAGGCGCTGTCCGCCCCGCGGTCGGCCGTCTCGAAGTCGATCGCGACGAACGTCTGCTCCGAAATCGACGGCATGGCGCGCCCCGCTACTTCCCCTGCAGTTCTTGCACGAGGCGGGCGACCATCTCCGGGCTCTTCCGGGCCAGGATGTGGTCGATCCGCGTCTGGGGGACGTCGAGCTTCGTCATCGCGGCGGCCACCGACGCCCACGTCTTGGCCAGCTTCTTCCCTTCGGACAGGTACAGCTCGCCGACGAGTTCGCTCAGCTTTTGCAGCGTGATCTGGTCGATGTTCTGGTAGTACCGCTTGATGATCTTCTGCTGGTGGGCGGTGTAGTTGTCCATCCCCATCGCGGTGTCTCCGGGTGGAACCTTGTCCGGTCGGTCGGGCCGAGTCTTCGAGGCCCGACCGACCGGACAAGAGACGGCCTGAACTTACAGGTCTCAGCAGACTCCACCCCCGGCCCGGCGTCAACCCGAGATGGCGACTTGCCCCGCACGCGGCCGGCGATAGCCTAGCACGAATCTCAGCCTCTCCCCGGCCTCACCCGCGGTGCGTCCGCCATGCGAGTCGTGCTGCAACGGGTGTCGTCCGCACGGGTGCGGGTCGCCGGGGAAGTGGTCGGCGAGGTCGCGGCCGGGTGGCTGGCCCTGGTGGGCGTCGCCCACGCGGACGCGCCGAACGAAGCGGCGTGGCTGGCCGACAAGGTCGCGGGGCTGCGGGCGTTCCCGGACGCGGACGGGAAGATGAACCGCTCGGTGCAGGACGTCGGCGGCGGGGTGCTGGTGGTGAGCAACTTCACCCTGTACGCGGATTGCCGCAAGGGCCGCCGGCCGAGCTTCATCGAGGCGGCCCGGCCGGAAGTGGCGGAACCGCTGGTGGCGGCGTTCGCGAACGGGTTGCGGGCGCTCGGCGTGCCGGTGGCCGAAGGCCGGTTCGGGGCGGACATGCGGGTCGAGCTGGCCAACGACGGCCCGGTCACGCTCGTCCTGGACACCCGGGAATAACTGGTTCGGATCGGCGTCCGGAATACAACCTTCTGTCCGAACCATCGTCCAGCGAGGATGTCGCGTGAACCTGCGAAACCTGTTCGTACCCGCGATCGTCGCCGCGGCGGCCGGCGTCCTCGGCGTCGGTTTGCCCGGTTGCGGCAAGTCCGGCGGCGACCCGACGAAGATCAAGCTCGTCTCCAGCCTGCCCCGGACCGGCTCCGCCCAGGGGCAGACGGACACCGTCGTGAATGGGATCAAGCTGGCGATCGACGACTACGGCGGGAAGGTGGCCGGGCTCGCGATCGACTACGCGGACTGGGACGACGCGACCGCCGCCGCCGGCCAGTGGGCGTCCGAATCGGAGGCGGCGAACGCCCGCAAGGCCGTCGCCGACCCGGACGTCGTCGCGTTCATCGGCCCGTTCAACTCCGGGGCCGCGAAGGTGTCGATGCCCATCCTCAACGAGGCGGGGTTGCTCCAGATCTCCCCCGCCGTGACGTGGCCCGGTCTGACCAAGAAACTCCCCGACGACAAGTCCGGCGAACCGGACATCTACCGCCCGTCGAAGAAGCTGAACTTCTGCCGCGTCTGCCCGACGGACCTCGTCCAGGGCCCGCTCAGCGCGGACTTCGCCAAGGACGAACTCAAGGCGAAGAAGGTGTACGTGCTCGACGACAAGGAGCTGTACGGGGCCGGCATCGCCACCCTGTTCGCGGCCCGGGCCAAGGAGATCGGCCTGGAAGTGCTCGGGCACGAGAGCATCGTCACGACCCAGCAGGAGTTCGGCTCGCTCATGACGAAGATCAAGGCGCTGAACCCGGACCTGGTCTACTTCGGCGGCACCACCCAGAGCAAGGGCGGGCAACTGGCGAAGGACATGAAGAGCGCCGGGCTGACGTGCCCGATCATGGTGCCGGACGGGTGCTACGAGCTCTCGTTCATCGACTCCGCCGGCAAGGACGTGCTCGAAGGCCGGTGCTACGCCACCTTCGGCGGCACCGACCCGTCCCAGCTCACCGGGGCCGGGGCGGAGTTCGTGAAGAAGTACAAGGAGAAGTACAAGAAAGACCCGGAGGCCTACGCCATCTACGGGTACGAGGCGGCGAAGGCCGTGCTGGAGGGGGTGAAGGCGGCCGGCAAGAAGGACCGGGCGGCGATCGCGGCCGCCGTCCTCGGGACGAAGGACTTCGCCGGCGGGGCGATCGGCAAGTGGAGCTTCGACGAGAACGGCGACACGACCCTCCAGCAACTCACGATCAGCAAGGTCGAGAACGGGAAGTTCGTGCCGGTGAAGACGATCACGAAGAAGTAAACCCGAGTGGGGGCCGACGGCAGATGGGCGAGTTGCTGGCCGCGACCGACGTGGGTGCGTCGGTCTGGCAGTATGTGATCATCGGGCTCGTCACGGGGGCACTCTACGCCCTGATCGCGCTCGGCTACACGATGGTCTACGGGATCATCGAACTCATCAACTTCGCCCACGGCGACCTGTTCATGCTCGGGTCGTTCCTGGCCCTGCAACTCGCTCTGTGGCTCGGGGCGACGGCGGCCGGCGGGCCGCAGTACGCCGCCATCGGGCTGATGCTCGTCGCCGTCCCCGCCTTCTGCGCCGCCCTCAACGTCGCGGTCGACCGCGTGATCTACAAGCCGCTCCGAACCGCCCCCAAACTGGCCCCGCTCGTCTCGGCGATCGGGGTCAGTTTCATTTTCATGAACGTCGGCCTCTTCTGGTTCGGCCCCGTCGACCAGAACTTCCCCGCCCTGATCCCGTCCGACAACCTCCTCGGCGGGGCGGTACGGGTCACGGCGAAGGACGTGATGGTGGTCGCGGTGACGATCCCGGTGATGCTCGCGCTGACGGTGTTCGTGAAGTACACGCCGCTCGGCAAGGCGATGCGGGCGACGGCCCAGAACCCGACGGCGGCCCGGCTCATGGGGATCGACGTCGACCGCGTCATCGCCACGACGTTCGCCATCGGCGGGGCCCTGGCCGGGTTCGCGGGCGTCGTCTACGGGCTGTACATCAACACCGTCGGCTACCAGATGGGGTTCCAGAACGGCCTGTACGCCTTCACCGCGGCCGTGCTCGGCGGCATCGGCAACATCCCCGGCGCGGTCCTCGGCGGGCTCGTCATCGGGCTGGTGAAGGAGCTCGGCAACGCCTACGTCGGGGCCGAGTGGAGCGAGGCGCTGATCTTCGCCATCCTCATCGTCATCCTGATCTTCCGCCCGACGGGGCTCCTCGGCGCGCGCACCCGGGAGAAGGTATGATCCGGGGCGTGCTCGGGTACTGGATGGTCGCGGGGTTCCTGCTGCTGGCGGCCTACCCGCTGATCCCGGGGTCGGACCCGGTCCTCGGCCAGCAGCTCATCCCGCTCTACTGCTACGGGATTCTCGCCCTCGGGCTGAACGTCATCGTCGGGTACGCCGGGCTGCTGCACCTCGGGATCGCCGCGTTCTTCGGCATCGGGGCGTACGTCACGGGCATCCTGACCGTCCAGCTGTTCCCGTTCCAGTTCAGCTTCCTCGTCGCCCTCGTCGCCTCGGCCCTCGTCGCGTCCGGGGTCGGCGTGGCGACGACGGCCCCGACCCTGCGGCTCCGCGGCGACTACCTCGCCCTCGTCACCCTCGGGTTCGGGCTGATCTCCGTGTTCGTGATTCGGAACCTGGACAGCATCACGGACGGCACCCGCGGGCTGAACCCGGTCACCCCGCACCTGATCCCCGGCGTCGACGACCCGAGCCTGTTCTTCGCCGACAAGCCCGCCGGGTGGGGCTCGTCGTGGCGGGCCTACCCGTACCTGTACTACCTCTGCCTCGGGGCGCTCGGCGGCACGGTGGTCCTGCTCCGGAACCTGGAGCACTCCCGGCTCGGCCGCGGGTGGGTGGCCCTCCGGGAAGACGAACTCGCGACCGCGTGCATGGGCCTGAACCCGGCCCGGCTGAAGCTGTCCGCCATCGCCATCGGGGCGGGCATCGCCGGCGTCGCCGGGTCGCTCTACGCGGTGTCCCAGCAGACGACCGCCGGCCCGCAGGCGTACGACTTCAACCGCTCGATGATCACCCTCTGCTGCGTCATCCTCGGCGGGCTCGGCAACCGTCCCGGCGTGCTCCTCGGGGTCTTCCTGCTCGTCGGGTACGACACCATCGCCACCCCGATGCTCGACAACTGGCTGCAGGAGCAGCAGATCAACCCCGGCGGCAAGCAGTACCTGAAGGTCAGCGGCTGGCGGCTGTTCGTGTTCGGGGCGGCCCTCATCCTGATGATGCGGTACCGCCCCGAGGGCCTGTTGCCGGGGACGCGCCAGCAGCACGAACTGCACACCGACTCACCCACCCCGGGGGCGTGACGTGGCCGCGCTCGCGATCGAAAACCTGACCATGCGGTTCGGCGGGATCACGGCCGTCAACGGCGTCTCCTTCCGCGTCGAACCGGGGCAGATCTTTTCCGTCATCGGCCCGAACGGGGCCGGCAAGACGACCGTCTTCAACGCCATCACCGGCATCTACCAGCCGACCGCCGGGCACGTGCTCTTCGAGGGGCACCGGGTGTCCCGGCCGTTCACCGGGAAAGTGGCGGCGGCCGCGGCCGCGATCGGCCTCGCCGTCGCGGTGCTCTTCGGGCTGGCGGCCGTGAACGTCGACCGCCTGTGGAACGCCACGATCCGCGCCAACTCCGGCGGGGCGAACGCCGCCTTCCCGACCGGCAAGGCGATTGCCGACGGCATGAATTACGTCGGGGAGCGCGGCTCGAAGGCGGGCCTCGCCGCCCTCGTCGGGTTCGCCCTGGGGACCGCCGGGTCGCTCGTCGTCTGGCAGCGCGACCGCCGCGCCCCGGACGTGGTCTGCCGCGGCGGGATCGCCCGGACGTTCCAGAACATCCGCCTCTTCCAGGCGATGACGGTGCTGGAAAACGTCCTCGTCGGGATGACCCGGTCGTACCGGTCCAACCTCCTCGGCGTCGCCGTGAGCGGCCCCGGACACCGCCGCGAAGAGGACGCCGCCCGCAGGAAAGCCGCGGAACTGCTCCAGTTCGTCGGCCTCGCCGGGAAGCACAACGAACTCGCGAAGAACCTGCCCTACGGCGACCAGCGGCGGCTCGAAATCGCGCGGGCCCTCGCCACCGAACCGCGGCTTCTGCTCCTCGACGAGCCCGCCGCCGGCATGAACCCGAGCGAGACCGCGAACCTGATGGACCTCATCCGCAAGATCCGCGACCGCGGCGTGACGGTCCTCCTCATCGAACACCACATGAGCCTCGTCATGGGCATCTCCGACCGCGTCGCGGTGCTGGATTACGGCGTGAAGATCGCCGAGGGGCCGCCCCAGGAAGTGAGCCGCGACCCGAAGGTGATCGAGGCGTACCTCGGGAAGGAGGAGGTGTCGTGACCCCCCTGCTGAGCGTCCGCGGGCTCCGGGCCGGGTACGGCCCGATCGACGTGCTGCACGACATCTCGCTGACGGTCAACCCCGGCGAGATCGTCGCGATGATCGGCGCGAACGGGGCCGGCAAGACGACCACGCTCATGACCCTGTCCGGCGTCGTGAAGGCCCGCGCCGGCGAGGTCGCGTTCGACGGCCACGACCTGCGGCGGTTCCCCGCCCACCAGATCGTCCGGCTCGGGCTGGCCCAGTCGCCCGAAGGCCGCAAGATTTTCCCCCGGCTGACGGTCCTCGAAAACCTCGAAATGGGGGCGTTCACGCGGACCGACAAGCCCGGCATCGCCGCCGATCTGGACAAGGCGTTCGCGATGTTCCCGATTTTGAAGGAGCGCCAGCACCAAGCCGGCGGCCTCCTCTCCGGCGGCCAGCAGCAGATGCTCGCCATCGCCCGAGCCCTCATGGCCCGGCCGAAACTGCTGCTCCTCGACGAGCCCTCCCTCGGCCTCGCCCCGCAGATCGTGGTGCAAATCTTCGACGTGATCCGCGACCTGAACGAGCAGGGCGTGTCCGTCCTGCTCGTCGAGCAGAACGCACGAATGGCCCTGAAGGTCGCCCACCGCGGCTACGTCCTCGAAACCGGCCGCGTGACGTGCGAGGACCGCGCCGACGCGCTCCTCAACGACCCCCGCATCCGCGCGGCGTATTTGGGGGAGTGATCCGGCAAAGCTATCGTTTTCCGTCGTGAACTCGACACCGCATCGCAAATCTTGGAGTACTGAATGCGCAGTGATGGCGTTCGAGATGCCGAGGAGCCAAACGACCCTTCGTTCTTTCGCGACTTCGGCATTTTTCCACGGGGTCGGGCAACGCCACCCGGTCAGGTCCGCTGCTATCTTTCGGGTCCACGCATCGTTTTTGAACATTCGATGACGGTCGGGGTTGCGCTGTTGGGGTTGGCCCTGCTGGTCTTCATCCCCGTCTGGCTACCGGACCCATTGAAGTGGCTTGGCGTCGCGGCCACCCTCAGCGGGTTTATTGCGATGATCGATCTCGGAACGCGCAGCGTCTACCGCTGGGTCGAGTTGGATGGTACGACCCTGCGGGCAAAACAACTCCTCACCGGACGGGTGACAGAGCGTGACATAGCGTGACATAGCAGAGATCCTCAGCGTTGAAACGTTAGTCCTCAAGATTCGCCAGACCGAAACCATCGTAATTGAATCGCTCCTCGGTCGAGTTCAGGGCGTCGATATCCGGTTCCGCGATGCCCACAAGCCGTTGCGGATCCGCCGCGTGGACCCAGCGATGCTCAACGCCGAGACGGTGATCGAAACTCTGCTCGTCCGGATGCAGCAAATCGGCGAACTGCAAACGGACTTCATTGACCTGGACGGAACGCCAGTGGTCGGAAGCGTGTACTGGAAAGACCAACAGCCCATTCCGCCCTCGGCCAGCGGCTTCTACCTTGCATGCGCGTGTGTCATAATTCTCATCGGACTATTCTTCGGCACCCTACTGGGCAACACGGCACGGCATCGACTGGCGCGCGAGGCGATCCTGTCCGTTCCCCCACACGAACTCACGTTGGCCACACTCGTCAATTCCGGGCCGGGGAACCATCTGCACGTCACGATTACCGATTACCAGCCAGGAAATCACGTTTCCGAGGACAATAACGGCAAGTGGACCCGGGTATGGGTTCCCCTTTTCCCCGCCAAAGCCGAGGCGGATGAAATGCGGTGCGTCCTGGAATCCACCGTCGTCTCCAGCGACGCCGAGTGTGATCAGCTGCTGAGGTCGGGACGAGTCACCGGCATTTGCTCGGAGGTTCCACGCACGTCCTGGGGCTCGCGACTGGGTCCCGATTTGGTGAACGCCAACCAAAATCGGCCCCTCACGGCGGCGTGGGTTCTTGAAGATTCCCGTGAACCGCCCCGTGCGAACCATTTTCTGATCGCCTCGGCCATCGCCTTTTCGTTGGCATTGTTGAGTGGAGTCTTTGTTCTTCGGGTGCGACGTTGACTCGTGTTGAAGCTCTTCTGGCAAGTGGCCACGATCGTGACGTAAGGCTGATTCCCGACAGACTTGCCGCCCTCCACGTCCGGGGTATCACGACCCCACCCTTTCCCCAGGAGACGGACGATGGCCAGCAAGCCCGAAACCCGCGTTCAAGAACTGCACCTGACGCTGCCGCCGGCCCCGAAGCCGGTCGCGGTGTACAAGCCGGCCGTCCGCGTCGGGAACCTGCTGTTCGTGTCCGGGCACGGCCCGCTGAAGGCGGACAGGACGCTCATCACCGGTCGGGTCGGGCAGGACTTGAAGCTGGAGGACGGCCAGGCCGCGGCCCGGCAGGTCGGCCTCGCGATCCTCGCCACCCTGCGGGACACGCTCGGCTCGCTGGACAAGGTCAAGCGGCTCGTGAAGTCGCTCGGCTGGGTCAACAGCACGGACGACTTCGTCGACCACCCGAAGGTCATCAACGGGTACTCCGAGCTGATGCGCGACGTGTTCGGCGAGGACGGCATCGGGGCCCGCAGCGCCATCGGCACGAACGTCCTGCCGGGGAACATCGCCGTCGAAATCGAGGCGATCTTCGAGGTGGAGTGAACCCGCTGGCTCCGCGGGGCGGGTTGGGGTATACTGCACATCCTGCCCACACCCCCATCCCGCGAGCCGCCCCTTCCATGCTCCTCGCCGAACCGACGCCGCCCGACGCCGACCTGCTCAGCCGCTTCCGCACGGGCGACGATGCCGCCCTCGGCGCGCTGTACGAGCGGTACGAGGGCCCCGTCTTCCGCTACCTGTTCAGCGTCCTCCGGGACCACCACCGGGCCGAGGACGCCCTGCAGGAGACGTTCGTGCAGGCCCTGCGGAAGGCGGACGGGCTCGACCCGGCCAAGTTCCGCGGGTGGCTGTTCACCGTCGCGCACCAGCAAGCGATGCTGCTGCTCCGGAAGGAAAAGCGAGCCCCGGCCCCGGCGGCGGACGTGCTGCTCGGGCTCGTCGACGCGGCGGAAGCCCCGACGGAACGCGCGGGGCGGGCCGACGACCTGCGGGCCGTCGGGGAGTTGCTCGCGCTGCTGCCGGCCGGTCAGCAGGCCGTCATCCGGTTGCGGGTGTTCGACGGCTTGACGTTCCGGGAAGTCGCGGACAAACTGGGGTGTCCCCTGAACACGGCCCTCGGCCGGATGCACGACGGACTGAAAACGCTGCGGAACCTCTGGGAGGGCCGGGGCCATGAATGACACCGCCTCACGCGGCCGCGGCTCGTCGCTGGCGCTGACCGCCCTGCGGTTCGCGGCCGGGGACTTGCCGCCCGAGCAGGCCGCCGCGTTCGCGGAGCAGATGACCACCGACCCGGCCGCCCAGGACGCGCTCGAACGGGCGTTCCGCCTGTCCGCCGCCGCCCTGGGGCAACCGCCGCCGACGCCCGAGTGCTCCGTCCGGGACGCGGTCGCCGATCACGTCCGCCGGCCGCTGTTGTCGCGGTGGCTGCCGCACCGCCGGTACCGGGGGCACCCGCTGGCGTGGGTCGGGGTCGGCGGGGCGGTCGCGGCCGGGCTCGCCGTCGTCGGCATCTGGCTCGCCGACACCGCGGACGACGACCCACCCAACGGGCCTGCGACGGCCCGGGCGGAGGACTTCAACCCGCCCGCGGCAACACGGGTCAAAGTGGTGGACCCCAACGGCGGCCCGGCTCACACGGCCGTCGTGAAGGAAATGGACGAGCGGTCCGGCATGATGGTCGTCGAACTCGTCCCCGACGAACCGCCCGAAGACCCCGACAAAGCCACCCGCGGGGCGACGGCCGTCGAACTCCCCCCGGCCCAGCGGTAACCTCATTCCTTCCCCAGCACCAGATCGAGGGCCCAGCAGCCGCGGACGTGGGGGCCGGGGTCGCGGAGGTGGGTCAGGATGTCGGGGTGATCGCACCCGGCGTCTTGCAGCGCGTCCGCGAGGACGGGGAGGTTGTCGAACGTGCGGTCGGCGTAGATCGCCTCGGCGACGCCGACGGCGGTGGAGGTTCGCCACGCGGGGTCGAACGTCACGGGGCGGAAGGGGTTGCCGAAGATGTCACGGAGGAGGGCAATGCCTTCCAGCCGAAGGTCGCTGTCAAAGAAGTATCCACAGGCGTAAGCGGCTGCTTCTGCGGCTTTTTCGGGGCGACGAGCGAGTGCAGACAACGCGCTTTGTTTCCCGGGACTCCACCAGGCTGCAGTGAACGCCTTCTGTCGTGCTTGCTTGCGAACAGCATCAGTGACGATTCCGTCGGCGTACTGTTCTGCGGTTTGCAACAGCGCCAACGATGTAGTGTTCCCCATGTGATCCGCTCGGCCGCTACAAGCACAGGCATACAGTCTCAGCTTTCGAGCACAGGTTCTGCCTTCCGCGAACAAACACTGAAAAAGTTGACGTGGGTTCGTCCCAGCCAGCCACTCCTCCTCGGTCATGTCCGCCTCCTCTCGCACCGGGCAGGGCTCACGGCAACAAGTCGCCCACGCGGATCGGGTTGGACGGGGCATGGAGGGGGGCGACGGAATCGGCCGGGCCGAAGACGTGTTTCGTGCGATAGGCCACGCCGCCCGGCGGGAGCGGGGCGGGGTCGCGGAACACGAGCAACCACCGGCCGTCGAGGTCCAGCACCCAGTAATCGGGGATGCCCGCCGTCGCGTACAGTTCGGCCTTCACGGTCGTGTCCAGGTCGAGCGACGAGTCCGCCACTTCCAGCACCAGAGTCGCGGTCGTCGGGTGCGAGGCGAGGTAATCGCGGGCGGACCCCTTCACCATCGCCACGTCGGGAAACGGATCGGTGTCGAGACTGAGCACGAGCGGAAGCTGGATGCGTGGATGAAAAGCGGGTGCGAACGCGGCTCGAAGAGCCTCGGTGGCAAGCGTGACGGCCACGGCGTGGGGTGGGTTCATGGGTCCGAGCTCCCAGACGGTGCCGCGGATCAGGATGGCCCGGCGGCCGTCCCAGGTGCCGGCCTCGCGGACGTCGTGGAACCGCTGAACCGTCCAGACGGTCGGCCGCGGCGGAATTGGGGCGACGGCGGTGAGTGTGGACATGGGTGAACTGCTCCTTCCCGGATTACGTTCCCCGTCGGCGGGCGAGGTGGTTCACGACGACCTTGCCTTCGGACATGACCACGTCGTAGATGACCACGAGCGGCGGGACGAACCACACGCGGCGGTAGAGGCTCTCTCGCGATTCGCCGTGTTCGAGTGGATCGCGGGTCAGTTCCCGGTTAATGCGTTCGGCGGCCAGCTCGATCACAGCGCGATCTTCCGGGCTGGCTGTCACGTAGAAATCCGCGAGCCGGTCAATCGCGCTTTCTTTCCATTCAACTTGCATCGCGAAGCCTCCGGAGTCGTTCCATGACTTCCGCGGCCGAGTAACTTCGTTCTTCCCGCATCCGACGGTCGAGTTCCTCGTTACTCACGTCGAGATCAGGGTATTCGATCGACGTCGGAAGATACTTCCCAATCACTCGGCCGGCCTCGTCTCGCAGTTCCACCTGCGAATCGGCGGCCGAGAGAAGCTTGTCGCGGATCGCCGCGTCCACCACGATCGTGACCATCGCTACCCCTCCGGAATCGGATTCGTTCGCACGCTGGAATTTTACTCTACTCCTTCCCCAGCACCAGATCGAGGGCCCAGCAGCCGCGGACGTGGGGGCCGGGGTCGCGGAGGTGGGTCAGGATGTCGGGGTGATCGCACCCGGCGTCTTGCAGCGCGTCCGCGAGGACGGGGAGGTTGTCGAACGTGCGGTCGGCGTAGATCGCCTCGGCGACGCCGACGGCGGTGGAGGTTCGCCACGCGGGGTCGAACGTCACGAGGCGGAACGGGTTGCCGAAGATGTCGCGGAGGTAGGACATCATCTTCGGTTTGGCGTCGCCGCTCGGCTGGCCGTTGTCGTCGGTAGCCCATGCCGCTACCTCGACCGCTCTCGTCGCTTCAAGCCAGGCGTCATTCTGCTTCCACGGATAGAAATGGTCCCGTTCCCGTGTCACCGTCCACCATTCTTCGTGGGTCGCCAGTCCGTCCGCGTAGCGCTCGCAGAGTTCGATTCGCTCCAGCGGGAAGTCGAGACCCGGACCCATGATTTCTCGATAGATCCGTATACACTCGCAGGCGAACAGCCGCAACTTCCGGTCGCTCACCCTCGCTTTCAGCAATTCCAGCATTGGCTCTGGATCAGTCCCCGTCAGCCACTCCTCCTCCGTCATGCTCGCCTCCCCTCACGCCGACCAGCCCACCGGGACGAGTTTTGGCCGCGGGACGTGGATGCCGCTGAGGCCGCCGTCGCGGCGGATGTCGGCGGCGGTTCCCCGCAGGAATGCGAACACGTCGGGGTTCGGGTGGCCGGTCGCGTACCGCTTCGCGATGCTCGCCATGTGGCGGTCATAACCCTTCTTCGAGTGCGAGTGCATGCAGTACCGGCCGGGGTGTCGGCGGAGGTCCCCGTCGAACCGCTCGCCGATGTGGTAGAGCTCGTGGAAGACCGTCGTCAGCTTCTCGCCGAACGGCTGGTCGAGGAACCGCGGCAGGCAGAACGTCACAAGGTAAAGCACTTCGCGGTTGTCGACGTAGTAGCGCTGCACCTGATAGGTGTGGCCGCGGAACCGGCGGGTGAGGTGGCCGTCGCGGAAGCGCATCGGCGTGACGCGGGCTTGCAGGCCGTACTTGCTCCGCGTGCGCGACGGCGTGAACGTGAACAGTACGGAGGCCGGGTCGATGTGCGCGAACTCGCCACAACGGGCCACGATGTCGGCGGTGAGGGCGTGGATGCGAGAGGTGAAGTCGAGCGGTTCGACCGGCGGTTGCGACCCGGTGAGGATCGTTTTCCGCGGCAGCGGGCGGGCCGCGTCCCAGCGGCGTTCGAGCACCCACCGGGGGCGGCGGTCCACCAGGCAATCCATCGCGTCGTCCTGTCTGCGGTCGGTCGGGGTCGGTCGAAATCGTAGGGCGAAGCGGGGACGCGGTCAACCCACGGCCAGGGTTTCTTCCGAAAGGGCACCCGCGGAAACGAGCGCGAACCCCGCGTCGGCGACTGCTTCGAGGAACGACGGGTCGCGGAGCAATTCGAGTTCTCGCACCCGCCGGTGAAGCTGACCGTCTTCCAACGAGCCGTCGCGGCCGACGAGCGTTTCGTCCAGTTCGCCGGGGTGGCACGTCAGTTCGACGGTGTTGCCCGGCGTGTGCCGCAGCCAGCGGGAAAAGAACTCGGGGTCGTGGACGAACGGCGGGTCGGTGACGCCGGCGAGCCGGCCCGCGCCGGGGAAGCCGGCGGATTCCTGGCGAAGGGCGGCCCGCGTGCCGAAGCGGGAAAGGGCGAAGCGCTTCACCCTCGCACCGGGGACGCGCATCAGCGTTCGCCGACACTCCCGCACCCGGCGGACGAACGGCCGCGGCGAGACGTCCGCCAACACCTCCCGCAGCGCGGACCCGACCGGCTCGAAGATGTGAACGTGGTGGTGCGCGTTCACGTTCGCGGGCGGCTCGCCGACGAGTTCGACGTAGCGTCCGAGTTGGGCGCGGAACTCGGCGGCGACTTCGTCCCGGCTCACCCGGCCCAGCACGAGCCGCTTCAGAAACGACCCCAGCGGGAAGAACTTCCCCGAACCATCGACCAGGCTCGGAACGCGACCGGGCGGCAACACGGGGGCGTCGAGCGTCAGGCACGGGTGCCAGCCGAGTTCGAGTTCGCTGCGGGTTGCCCGCCACTCGCGGATGCCGGCTGCCGCGAACGGAGAGTTGACGAGCACCACGCTGGACGTGACCACGCCGAGGTCGGCCAGTTCCAGGATGCCGCGGGTGACGGCGGGGCCGATGCCGAAGTCGTCGGCGGTGACGAGGAGGCGGCGGGTCATGCGGCACGCGACGGTGCGAGAGGGGCCACGAACCGGGGGGTCGGTCGCCGCATCGCCGGGGCGACCGCTCCCGCGGGCCAGGCGCGGCGGACGGCCCACAACTCGCGGACCATCCGCAGCATCGTCCGCACGCCGCCGGTGCTGCTGGCGGCGTCCGCGTAGCGAACCCGGACGGGCACCTCGGTGATCGGGACGCCGAACCGAGCGCACGCCGTCAGGAACTCGCAGTCGAACCCGAAGCCGTCGCACCGCAACTGCGGCACGATCGCTTCCGCGACCTCGGCGGTCATGCCCTTCAACCCCGCCTGCGTGTCCGCGAACGGGACGGGCAACAGCGCCCGCGCGACGGCGCGGAACACGTGGCTCTGCACCCGCCGGCGGTAGGCGTACCCGAGGCACCGCGGCGGCAGTTCCGTCACGCTGTCCGGGTGTTCCCGCGACGCGATCGCCACGCCGGCCCCCGCCCGTAGCTCGTCGTCGATGCGTGCCACGGCGTCGAACGGGTACGCGAGGTCCACGTCCGTGAAGACCCGCCGGTCCCCGCGGGCGGCGAGCAGGCCCGTCCGCACGGCGAAGCCCTTGCCGCGGTTGTGCGGGTAGTCGATGACCTGGACGTCGAACCCCAAGCGGCCGCGGCCCACGAGCTTGCCGAGCCGGTCGCCGGTGCCGTCCGTGCAGCCGTCGCAGACGAACACGACTTCCCACGGCTCGGGCCGGGTCCGCACGAAATCCCGCACGGCGACCCACGTCCGCTCGACGGCGGGGCCGGGGTTGTACGCGGGCAGAATCAGGCTCGTCACGGGCCGGCGCTCCATCCGGAGAGCGGGCGTGCGGCCCCCCCCGCGTCTGCGGGGAGGGTCGGCGGCAGGGAGAATATGCCAGTCAGCGGGGGAAAATCAAACCGAACCTGCGCGGGCACGCCATTTTAACCAGCGTGGCTTGACGCCGACCAACCCCCGTCCGCTTGCGCTCGACCGGCCCGCGGGATCGGGTACGATACGCTCACCCGTTCCCCCCGGAGTCCGCCATGCTCCCGACCCGACGAGCGTTCCTGTCCGCCGGTGCCGCCGTGCTCACCGCCCCGGCCGTGCAGGCCCTCGGGGCGAACGAGAAGCTCGACGTCGGCCTGATCGGGTGCGGCAACCGCGGGACCGCCATCGTCCGGGAAGTGCTGAAACTCGGCCACCACGTCGTCGCCGTCTGCGACGTCGCCGAGTTCCGCCTCGACGCCGCGACGAAAGTCGTGACCAATGCCGGCGAGGACAAGCCCGAACGGTACAGCGACTACCGCCGACTGCTGGAGCACAAGGGGCTCGACGCGGTCGTCATCGCCACGCCCGACCACCACCACCGGGACCAGGTGATTGCGGCGGTCGAGGCGGAAAAGGACGTGTACGTCGAGAAGCCGATGACGAAGTCGATCGAGGAGGGGAAGGAGATCATCGAGGCGGTTCGCAAAGGCCCGAAGCTCCGCGTCGTGCAGGTCGGCAACCAGCGGCACAGCGGTATCCACTGGAAGCGGTGCCGGGACGTGATCGAGTCCGACGACTTCGGCAAGCTCGTCAACGTGAAGGTGTGGGACACGCGGAACTGGGTCAAGAAGGACCCGTTCGCCCCGCCGGAGTGGTTCACCAAGGACTACGAGAAGCAGATCGACTGGCCCGCGTTCCTGGGCAAGGCGCAGAAGCGGCCGTTCAACCCGCTGCGGTACTGGTCCTGGCGGTGGTACTGGGACTACGCCGGCGGGCTGATGACCGACATCGGCGCGCACCAGCTCGACATCGTCCAGTGGCTCGGCGGCGTGGACGCGCCCAAGAGCGTGACCGCGAACGGCGGCGTCTACCACTTCAAGCACTGGGAAACCCCGGACGTCGTGAACGGCACCTGGGACTACGGCAAGTTCGCGGCGACGTTCAACGTCCAGTTCATCAACGGGGCCGACGGCGTCGGGGCGGCATTTTACGGCACGAACATGACGGTCATCGCCGACGCGACGAAGGACATCCGCGTCTACGCCACCGCCGACCGCATCACCCCGGACACGGAGCCGAAGGAGGTGTGGAAGGTCGAGAACGAAACGCCGGCACACGTCAAGAACTGGCTGGAGTGCTGCAAGGCCCGGAAGGACCCGAACTCGCCGGTGGAACTGGGGCACAAGGTGATCCTGAGCGCGCACCTCGCGAACCTGTCGTACCGCACGGGGAAAAAGATCTTCTGGGACGCCGACCGGCAAGAAGTGATCGGGGGGTGATGAAAGAGATTTCACCACGAAGGCACAAAGGAGAACTTCGACAGGATTACAGGATTCACTCTGATCTTGAATCCTGCTGATCCGGTTAATCCTGTCAAAAATTCTTCTTTTGATAATAACATGTTCATCTTCGATAAAGCCCCGTTCCCGTCGTGCCACGCTTCCACCATTGTCGAGGTCGAACCCGGCAAGTTCCTCGCCGCGTGGTTCGGCGGGAAGGCCGAGGGCGCGAAGGACGTACAGATCTGGCTCGGCAGGTTCGACGGGAAGGCGTGGAGCGAACCGGAAGTCGTCGGCACCGAGCCGGGGCAGCCGTGCTGGAACCCGGTGCTGTTCAAGACCGCGAAGGGAACGCTCTGGCTCTGGTACAAGGCGGGGCCGAAGCCGGAAAACTGGACGGGGTACGCCCGCACCTCGCCGGATGGCGGCAAGACGTGGTCGAAGCCCGAGATGCTGCCCGCCGGGTTTTACGGCCCCGTCCGGGCGAAGCCGATCCAACTGGCGGACGGCACCATCCTCGCGCCGACGTCGCTGGAAAGTTATCGCTGCTGGTCGCCGTACGTCGACCGTTCCACCGATGATGGCAAGACGTGGACGCGCTCCAACGCCTTCGGGGTGTCGGACAAGCCGTTCGGCCAGATTCAACCAACGCTCGCGGAAACGAAGGGGGGCAAGGTCGTCGCGCTCATGCGGTCCCGCGACCCGATGCTGATCTGCCGGGCGGAATCGAGCGACGGCGGCAAGACGTTCTCCGCGGCGGAACGCACCGAAGTCCCGAACCCCAGCAGCGGCATCGACGCGGTTCGCACCCGGTCCGGCGAGCTGTACATGCTCTACAACCCGCTCCCGCTGGTGCGGACGCCACTTCGTTTGGGCAAGTCGACGGACGACGGCAAGACGTGGGAGAAGGTGAAGGACATCGAGACCGAGACGGGCGAGTTCTCCTACCCCGCGATCATCGAGGCGGCCGACGGGACGCTTCACATGACCTACACCTGGAAGCGAACGCACATCAAACACGAGACGTTCAAGCCGGACGGGAAGTAGGCCCGGGCAGGTGCCGCCTACGCCAGGGAACTCCTCACCCTTCACCCGGGCGAGTTCTTGCCGCGCGAAGCCCGTCCACGGTCCTGTCAGAACACATCTCGATGGTCGCCCACTGACCTGGAGGGTGGATCGCGGCACGTCCGGCGTGGCAGTCCGGGGATTGGTACGAAACGTGAACCGTGTGGTTCGGCACCCCCCAGGAGACCGTCATGGCCGAGCGAACCGAACGAGGCGAGGACGAGCAACGCGAACGGGACCACGAGATGTTCGGCGAGCCCACCCGCGACCGGGCGCGGCCCCCCTCGGCCACGGGCACTCGCGAGAAAGGCGAACCGCCGGCCGACGACCGTGCGAGCGCCGACGCGGCCGATCACACCCGCCGACCGAGGAGCTGACGATGACTGCGCCCAACCCCCGGCCGGTGGACGGATCCCCCGGGACGCACGACCCCTTCGACGGACGGATCTATTGCGCCGACGGCCGGCTCGATCTGGTTCAGGAAGCGTCCGAGGACTCGTTTCCGGCGAGCGACCCGCCGGCGTGGACGGCCCGGTGCGAGACGCGAATCCCGGTCAACCGGCGGACGTTCCCCCGGCCGGCGGTGACCGCGCCCCCGCGCAACCGGCGGGCGAGTTGGCTCCTCGCGGGGCTTGCAATACTGGCCCTTGCGGTTGTCCTCACGGCAACGGCGAGGCGGAGGGCCGCGCATGGCTGAGTGGTTTCGGCACGGCGGGGCGCGGGGACTGGCCCTCCTTCAAGGGCTGTACTTCTCGGTGACCGGCGTCTGGCCCCTCGTCCACCTCGACAGCTTCCTGGCGGTCACGGGCCCGAAAACGGACCTGTGGCTGGTCCAGACGGTCGGGGCGCTTCTCGGGGTCGTGGGCGTCGTCCTGTTACTGGCCGCGTTCCGGGGCGACGTGCGTCTCGAAACGATTGTGATGGGAGTCGGCACGGCCGTTGTTCTTGGGGCTGCCGATGTCGTGTTCACCCAGCGGGACGTGATCCCCCCCGTCTACCTCGGCGACGCCGCGGTGGAGGCGACGTTCGTGGGGTGGTGGGCGGCCGTGGCAGTTGCCGCTCGGCGACGCGCGTGAAATTCTGCCGTGTGCCCCGGTGTCGGCCCGAATGGTTACCAGACAGGAGATTCCCATGATCTTTCAGCTTCGCACGGACAACCACATTACGTCCAACCCGGATCGCGAGACCGAGGTCCGCACCGAGGTGGAGGCGGCCCTGGTGCCGGTGTACGGCGACCGCCTGCGGCGCGTCGAGGTGTACCTGGAGGACACCAACTCGCACAAGGGTGGGGTGGACATCCGGTGTACGATCGAAGCGCACCTGGCCGGCTTGCCGGCGTTCGTGGCCGAGGGCCGGGCGGCGGACGTCGACCAGGCCGTGACCGCGGCGGTCGACCACTTGGTGCGGGTCATGGCCCACCGGTTGGGGCGAATCGAAGACCGGGCCGGGCACACCTCGGCCGCCGGTCGACAGGGGTACTGAGATCGCGGGCACGGGTGTTGCGTCTCCCGTTTTCCCGGTCCGCACCAGTGCCTCGACCCGGAGAAGTCATGTCCACCGACCCCTTTGACCCGCACGACGACCGCCGCGTTCTCGGCAGTCCCTACGGCCCCCACCCGCGCGGCACCGACGAGTCGGCGGGAGGGGCGGACAGTTCTCCCCACGAGTTGGAACCATCGGGGCAACGAACGCCGTCCGCACCGCCCGCCGAGTCCGCTGCGGACTCGCCGATCCAGCCGGGCGGCGTCCGGCACGCGGGCGAGAGGGAATGAACCCGTGCCAACCCGGTTCGTGCCGCGGATCGGCACCGTCGTGTTCCGGAACGTGAAGACGGTGTTCGGTGGCACCCGACCGCCCCGACCGCGAACGCGGACCGATTCCGCGGGCAGGGTGTTAGGGATCGCGATGTTTCTTTCCGTCGAATTCGCACCAGAGGGTGTCGCATGAACTACTCGCCACCAACCGCGGGCCTTGCGCCGGTCTATGCCGGGGTGCCGGCGGCCCAGAAGCAGGTGAAGACCACCGTGCCGCCGTTGCCGTCGCCCACGCCGTTGGCCACCGCTCTCGGGGTGTTCAGCCTCGGGCTGGGGCTCTGGGAAGCCTTTGCCCCGCGCAGCGTGGGCGACCGGACCGGGGTCCGCCTGCCGGGTCTCGTCCGGGGGTACGGCGTCCGCGAGATCGCAGCGGGCATCGGCATCCTGACCAGCGAGCGCCCCGCGTTCTGGCTGTGGAGCCGGGTGGCCGGGGACGCCCTCGACCTCGCCACCCTCGCGGCCGCCTACCACCGCTCCTTGCCCGCCGACCGTCGGAAGACGGTGCAGGCCGCCGCGGCCGTTCTGGGCGTGACCGTGCTCGATCTCGCGTGTGCCTACGAACACAGTGGCGGCCCCGGTTGACAGGGGAACCCGGGCGCACGATTGTCGCCTCTCCGAGAACTCGATTGCCTGCTTCCCTTGTTGATCGCTCGTGAACCGAGTTCTTTGCCCGATCAAAACGGGGCCGTTGACACGGTGCGCGCCCTGCGTCCCGGGTCAACGGCCCCGATTCTGCACACTCCCCATCGAAACGGGAGGTCGTGTATGCCGGGCAGTCGATTTTCGGGGCACCCGCGGCCCCTCCTCCGCCGGGCGGAGTGGATCCCGCTGGACGGCCCCTGGGCCTTCGCCCTCGACCCGGACGCCCGGTACCTGCAGCCGGTCGACGTGGCGTGGGACCGGACCATTCGCGTGCCGTTCGCGCCGGAGACGGCGGCCAGTGGGGTCGGGTTCACCGGCTTCTTCAAGGCGTGCTGGTACCGCAGGTCGGTCCCCGTGCCGACGTTGCCCGAAGCGTCGCGGCTCATGATCCGGTTCGGGGCGGTCGACCACGAGGCGACCGTGTGGGCGAACGGGCGGCTGGTGGCCGGCCACGAGGGCGGGTACACGCCGTTCGCGTGCGACGTGACCCGGCAGGCCCGGTCGGGGGAACTCGACCTCATCGTCCGGGCGTTCGACGACCCGCACGACCTGGCCAAGCCCCGGGGCAAGCAGGACTGGCAACTGGAGCCGCACTCGATCTGGTACCCGCGGACCACCGGGATCTGGCAGCCGGTGTGGGCGGAGGTCGTCCCCGCGACGGCCATCGAGACGGTCCGCTGGTCGTCGTCGCTCGACCGGTGGGAGGTGGGCCTCGACGTGGTCCTCGACGGCGAGCCCCGGGACGACCTCCGGTTGCGCGTCGTGCTGCGGGCCGGGAGTCGGACCCTGGCCGACGACACCTACACGGTGACCGGCCACGAGGTCCTCCGCCGCGTCGCGCTCTCGGACCCCGGCATCGAAGACTACCGGAACGAACTCCTGTGGAGCCCCGCCAGCCCCACGCTGATCCAGGCCCACCTCCAGTTGGTGGACCGGGACGGCGGGCTCGTCGACGAGGTGTGGAGCTACACCGCCCTGCGGTCGGTCGCGGTGCAAGGGGACCGGTTCGTCCTCAACAACCGGCCGCTGCCCCTCCGCCTGGTCCTGGATCAAGGGTACTGGCCGGAGACGGGGCAGACCCCGCCGGACGACGCGGCCCTGCGCCGGGACGTGGAGCTGACCAAGGCGATGGGGTTCAACGGCGTGCGGAAGCACCAGAAGATCGAGGACCCCCGCTACCTGTACTGGGCCGACGCCCTGGGGCTGTTGGTGTGGGAGGAGATGCCCAGCGCCTACCGGTTCAGCCCGGCGGCGGTCGACCGGCTGACCCGCGAGTGGGCCGCCGTCATCGAGCGGGACCGCAGCCACCCGTGCGTCATCGCGTGGGTGCCGTTCAACGAGTCGTGGGGCGTGCCGGACCTGCCCGACAGCCCGACCCAGCGGCACTACGTCCAGGCACTGTACCACCTGACCAAGACGCTCGACCCGACCCGGCCGGTCGTCGGCAACGACGGGTGGGAGAGCGTCGCCACGGACGTGATCGGGATCCACGACTACGACGACCGCCTAGCCGAGATCGTCCGGCGGTACGGGGCGGACGAGACGGTCGCCCGGCTGTTCCGGAAGGAGCGGCCGGGCGGGCGGATGCTCGTCCTCGGAAACCCTCACGCGCCGCCGGACCACCCCGTGGTGCTCACCGAGTTCGGCGGCATCGCCTACTCCCCCGCCGACCGCTCGTGGGGGTACAGCCGGGCCGCGACCGCCGGGGAGTTCGCCGACCGGTACGCCAAGCTGTTGGCCGTCGTCCGGTCGCTGCCGGTCCTGGCCGGGTTCTGCTACACCCAGTTCGCGGACACCTACCAGGAGGCAAACGGCCTCCTGACCGGCGACCGCACGCCCAAGTTCCCGATCGAGGAAATCGCCCGCGCGACCCGCGGGCCGAGCAACGCGCAAGAGTTCGAGGCCGAGCAGGCGTGGCGGGACGGGTTGATGCGGCGACAGCGGACGCCGCACCGGGACGGGTGACACTTTCAGGCGGGGCGACGCTCACCTGGAACTCTCCGAGGGAAAGAAGCCGTGAACCGCCTCGCTCAGCCGTCAGCGGCGCGTCAGTTGCTCCGGTCGGTTCGCCCAAACCCAGAGTCCCGAGTGCCACCGATGCCGCCGTCGTCACCCCTCGTCGTGTTCTCGCACCTCCGCTGGGACTTCGTGTTCCAGCGCCCCCAACACGTCATGACGCGGCTCGCCGCCCGCCGCCCGGTGGTGTTCATCGAGGAGCCGGTTCCCGACCCGGACGGCGAGCCGCGGTGGGAAACCAGCCGGCCGGCACCCGGCGTGACGGTCTGTCGGCCGCGGGTGCCGGCCGCCGCGCCCGGGTTCGGCGGGTCTTACGACGTGCTCCCCGAGATGGTGTATGACCTCGTCGCCGAGCACGTCGACGGCCCCTACGACGTCTGGCTCTTCACCCCGCTCGCCCATCCGATCGCGGCGTGCCTCGAACCGCGGGTCGTGGTCTACGACCACATGGACGACCTGACCGCGTTCCGGTTCGCCGACCCGATGCTCCGCCAGACGGAGGAAGACTTGCTGGAGTGGGCGCACGTGGTCTTCACCGGCGGGCCGAGCCTGTACCGGGCGATGCGCGACCGGCACCCGAACGTCCACTGCTTCTCCAGCAGTGTGGACGCCGCCCACTTCGCGCGGGTGCCGGCGGACGAGCCGGCCGACCAGGCGTCGATCCCCCGCCCGCGGCTCGGCTACGTCGGCGTGGTGGACGAGCGGTTCGACACCGAATTGCTCGCAGACGTCGCGGACGCCCGGCCCGGATACCACTTCGCGATCGTCGGCCCGGTCGCCAAGATCGACCCGGCCACCCTGCCCCAACGCGCGAACATCCACTACCTGGGCGGCAAGCCGTACCAGGACTTGCCCGCCTACATCGCCGGGTGGGACGTGGCGCTCATGCCGTTCGCGCGGAACGAGGCGACCCGGAAGATCAGCCCGACCAAGGTGCTCGAGTACATCGCCGCGGGCAAGCCGGTCGTGAGCACGCCAATTACCGACATCGTGGAACCCTACGGGGACATGGTCTGGGTGGCAGAAAACCCTGCGGAGTTCGCACAGGCGTGCGACGAAGCCGTGAGCGAATCCGAGTCGGCGGTCGCGCGGCGGAAGGCGCAGTACGGTGCCGTTCTCGGCCGCACCTCCTGGGACCGGGTCGCCGAGCGGATGCACGACCTGATCGAAGCAGCGGCCCGGGACGTCAGCCCGCCGACGCGGCCCGAGTACCCCGCAGTGGTCATCGGGGCCGGACCGACCGGCCTGAGCGCCGCCTACCACCTCGGCGAAGGAAGCCTACTGGTCGAGGCGAACGACCGGGTCGGGGGGTGGTGCCGGTCGATCGTCGACGGCGGCTTCACCTTCGACTACGCAGGCCACATCATGTTCTCCAACGACCCGTACGTTCACGAGATGTACGAGTTGCTGCTCGGCGACAACGTCCACTGGCAGGACCGGGAAGCGTGGGTGTACAGCCACGGGGTTCACACCCGGTACCCCTTCCAGGGGTCGCTGTACGGCCTCCCGGCCGAGGTCGTGACCGAGTGTTTGGTCGGGGCGATCGAGGCGCGATTCGGGCCGCTGAAGGGGTCTGCCCAACCGGCACCGACCGGCCACACACCCACCAGGCCCCACTCGAACGGCACGGCAAACGGTCAGGCCCGTAACCCCACCGGGCACGCTCTCGCACCTCTGAACGGACACTCCGCGCGACACTGTGGCCTGCCGACCGCCGACCCGAAGGACGAGGCCGTCTCGGATTGCTGCGGCGACGGCGTCGCCGAGACCACGCTCCCGGCGGCCCGGCTGAACGGCCACGCCCCCCCCGAGCAGCCGACGGGTCAGGAGTCCTTCGCGACGTTCATCGACCGGGTGTGGGGACGGGGGATCGCGAAGCACTTCGCGGTCCCGTACAACCGGAAGATTTGGGCCGTCCCGCTGGAGGAGATGGAAACCAGCTGGCTCGGGGGCCGCGTCCCCATGCCGGACCTGGAAGACATGATCGCCGGGGCGCTGTCCCCCAAGCCCAAGCCGATGGGTCCCAACGCCCGGTTCGGGTACCCCCTCCGGGGCGGGTTCCAGGCGCTGATGGACGGGTTCCTTCCCCACCTGCAGGGGGAAGTGCGCCTGAACACCCGCGTGCGGGCCATCTCGCCGTCGCGAAAAGTCATTACGTTCGCCGACGGCACCGAGGCGGGGTATGAGCGGCTGGTCTCGACGATGCCGCTGCCGGCCTTGATCCGGGCGATGGGTGACGAGGTGCCCGCGGCCGTGCGGCAGGCGGCGGCGGGACTGCGGCACACGTCGGTGCGGTGCGTCAACCTCGGCGTCGGCCGCGAGAACCTGACCGAGAAGCACTGGATCTATTACCCCGGCGACACCGTGTTCCACCGCATCTTCGTGCAGGGGAACGCGAGCCCCCACTGCAACCCGCCCGGCGGGTTCGGGCTGACGTGCGAGATCACCTACGGCCCGCTGAAGCCCCTGCCGTGCGACGGCCCCGAGTTGATCCGCCGGTGCGTGGAGGATTGCGTCCGGGTGGGGATGCTCCGGCCGGACGATCCGATCCTGGTCGCGAACCAGGTCGACATGCCCTACGCCTACGTGGTGTACGACCACGCCCGGACCCGGAACGTCGCCGTCATCCGCGACTGGCTCCAGGCCCACGACATCCACCCCGCCGGGCGGTACGCCGAGTGGGAGTACTACAACTCGGACCACGCCTTCCTGGCCGGTAAAAAGGCGGCCGAGGCGGTGCGGCTCGACGCGCGGGCGACGCTGACCGTTTGACCCAGTTCCCTCCGGGAGTTTCGCCATGAAGCCGACGACAACGGGGCCGTGCGAACGGCTGTTGGCCGCCACCCCACCGCCCCTCCGGGACACGGTCCGGCTCCTGCTCGGCGACCCCCTGGCCGGGGGGCGGGGGCTGCGGGCCTGGGCGGCCCGGATCGAAATCGACCCCCGCCCGCTACCGGACTCCTTGCCGGCCGTGCTGGTCGAGGTCTACCTCCGGGACGCAGACGCCGAACCGCTGCACGACTGCGGCGGGTGCGGCCTGCCGGTCCCGGTCCGGGTCGGGCACCGGACCGGGCACGAGCCGACCTGCGAGCGCGTCTACTTCGCCCGGTGCCCGCACTGCGGAGGCGACACGGGGCCGTTCGCGTACTGGTCCCGGCCCCGGCCGGTCATCGCGGCCCTGGACAACTGACCTGTCGGGAGGGAACATGCGACCGAACCAATCGGGCGGGCCGGAACTTTGGGCGGGGGTGGAAGGGACGGTCAACCGGGTCGGCGACCGGTACTTCGACCAGTGCGCCTGGTCCGGTCACGACGACCGGTCGAGCGACATCGAACGGCTCGTCGGGCTCGGGATCAAGGCCGTCCGCTACCCCGTGCTGTGGGAAAAGACGGCCCCGGAGCCCGCGGGTCCGGCGGACTGGTCCCGCCCCGACGCGCGGCTGGGCCGGCTCCGCGAACTGGGCGTCCGCCCGATCGTCGGGCTGGTCCACCACGGCAGCGGGCCGCCGCACACCTCCCTCCTCGACCCCGCCTTTGCGGAGGGCCTGGCCGGGTACGCCGGCCGCGTGGCCGAACGCTACCCCTGGGTCGACGCCTACACGCCGGTGAACGAGCCCCTCACCACGGCCCGGTTCTCCGCCCTGTACGGCCACTGGTACCCCCACCGCCGGGACGACCGTGCCTTCGTGACCGCACTGCTGACCCAGTGCCGGGCGGTCGTGCTGGGGATGGCCGCGGTCCGCCGCGTTAACCCGGCGGCGGCCCTGGTCCAGACCGAAGACCTCGGGGAAACCTACGCCCCGCCCGCGCTCGCCTACCAGGCCGACTTCGACAACCACCGCCGGTGGCTCACCTGGGACCTGTTGTGCGGCCGGGTCGACCGCCGCCACCCGCTCTGGGACTACCTCACCGGTCACGGTGCGTCCGCGCGGGAGTTGGACTTCTTCCGCGCCAACCCGTGCCCCCCGGACGTGATCGGGGTGAACCACTACGTCACGAGCGAGCGGTACCTCGACGACCAGGTTGACCGCTACCCGGCGACCCTCGTCGGAGGGAACGGCCGGGACGCCTACGTCGACGTGGAGGCCGTCCGGTCGCAGTTCGACTCCGCGACCGGGATCGCGGGGCTGCTCCGCCAGACGTGGGAGCGGTACCGCCGCCCGGTTGCGGTGTCCGAAGCCCACCTGGGGGGGCACCGCGAGGATCAGGTCCGCTGGCTGCGGCACGTCTGGGAGGGGGCGGTCGCCGCCCGGTCCGCCGGCGCGGACGTCCGGGCCGTCACGGTGTGGGCCGCGTTCGGCTCGTTCGACTGGGACTCGCTGGTGACGAACCCCCGCGGCCACTACGAGCCGGGGCCGTTCGACGTGCGGTACGACCCGCCGCGGCCGACCGCCCTGGCCGGGGTGACGCGCGACCTGTCGGCGGGGCGGGTGCCGGCTCACCCGCTCTGGGAGGGGGCCGGCTGGTGGGCGCGGGCGGACCGGTTTCTGTTCGCGGACCGCGCCGCCCCGTGCCTCGGCCCGCGGTTCGGCGGCCGGCCCGTCCTGGTGACGGGGGCGACCGGGACCCTGGGCCGGGCGGTCATGCGGATCGCACACGCGCGGGGGCTGGCGGCGGTCGGGCTCGGGCGGGCGGACCTGGACGCGGCCGACCCCGAGGCGGTCCGGGCGGCCCTCGCCCACCACCGCCCGTGGGCCGTCGTCAACGCGGCCGGCTACGTGGCGGTCGACGCCGCGGAGTCCGACCCGGAGCGGTGTCGGCGGGAGAACGTGTTCGCGGCCGGGGTGGTCGCCACCGCCGCCGCCGATTGTCGCCTGCCCGTCGTCACGTTTTCGTCCGACCTCGTCTTCGACGGCCGCGCGGACCGGCCCTACCGGGAGCGGGACGCGGTCGCGCCGCTCAACGTCTACGGGGAGTCGAAGGCCGCGGCCGAACGGGAGGTGCTGTGCCGGCACCCCGCGCCGCTGGTGGTGCGAACGAGTGCGTTCTTCGGCCCGTGGGACGCGAGCAACTTCGTCTATCACGCGGTCCGGTCGCTGGGCAGCGGGGAGGAGTTCGCGGCCGTCGAGGACGTGACCGTTTCCCCGACCTACGTTCCGGACCTCGTGTCGGAGACGTTGGACCTGTTGATCGACGGCGCGACCGGGGTCTGGCACGTCGCCGGCCCGGACGCCGTCACGTGGGCCGACCTGGCGCTGGCGGCCGGGGCCGCGGCGGGAATCGACCCGCACCGGGTCCGGCCCGTCCCCGCGGACGAGTCCGGGTGGATCGCCCCGCGGCCGGCCTACAGCGTACTGGGTTCGAGTCTCGGCCGCCGACTCCCGCCCCTGGCCGAGACCCTCGCTCGGTGGGCGCGGGAGGGCGGTGCGTCCCACTGATGCCCGGGCAACCTCCCGCCGCAGCCCGTTGTTCCGTTTCCCGAATCGACTCCGGAGAGATCATGGCTTCGAACCTCCTCACCGTCGCCGCCAAGTCCATCGGCGGCCCCCGTTCCCCCGCGGCGGCCGCCCTGGACGCCCTCCCCCCGATGCGGACGAACGTCAGCAGCGCCGGCCGCTGGGCTTCGCTGCTCGGCGGCGCGGCCCTGACCGGATACGGGCTCAAGGGGGGCGGGGTGACCCCGACGCTCGTCGGCGGATTCCTCCTGTACCGCGCCGCGACCGGCCACTGCCCCGTGTCCCAGGCCCTCGGCGTGAGCGCCGCGGACGCGACGGCCCCGAACTCGGTGATCGCCGCCGGGCACGGCAGCCGGGTCGACGCGACCGTCGTCGTCCGGAAGCCGGCGGCCGAGGTGTACCGCTTCTGGCGCGACTTCGAGAACCTGCCCCGGTTCATGGCCCACTTGATCGACGTCGACACCACGACCGACGGCCAGTCCCGGTGGACGGCGAGGGGACCCCTCGGGTTGCAGGTCCAGTGGGACGCGGAGTTGATCGCCGACGAGCCGGCTCGGCTGATCGCCTGGAAGTCCCTGAGCGGCTCGGACGTGGACACCGCCGGGGCGGTGCACTTCACCCCGACACCCGACGGGCAGGGCACCGCGGTCCGGGTCGAACTGAAGTACGACCCGCCGGCGGGGAAGGTGGGGACCGTCGTCGCCCGGTGGTTCGGCGAGGACCCCGAGCGACAGGTCCGCGAGGATCTCGAGCGGTTCCGCGAACTGCTCGAACGCCTCCCCCGCGTCGAGTGATCCCGCCTGGGCGTGCGGACCTAGAATGGACGTTCGTCGGCAGCGGCAGGACTCCTTCCCACCCGGCTGCCGGACGATGGCTTCCGGGTACCCGCCGATGCTTCCGCTTCTCGCACTGCTTCTGGCCGCCGAACCGAGTGCGGTTGCGACCGCGAAAGCCGCACCGCCGGACGTGCTGGCGGAGGCCGTGCGGACCGAACTCGACCCCACCGCGGTCGTCGTGCCAGAGAAGGGCGAGCCCGCGGTGACCGTCTGGTTCCGCACGGAGATCCCCGCCCGGGCGACGGCCGAGCAGATCAAGAACGGGCTGACGGCCCGCGAGATCCCCGAGGGGACGCTCGTCGGCGCGGTCCGGTTCCACCGGGCGTTCACGGACTTCCGCAAGCAGGACATCCCGGCCGGCGTCTACACCCTGCGGTTCGCGGTGCAGCCGGACGTCGGCGACCACAAGGGGACGGCCCCCCACCCGGAGTTCTGCCTGCTCGTGCCGGCAGCCAAGGACAAGACCGCCGACGCGGTCGAGGTGAAGGCCCTGCTCCCGCTCAGCCGCGAGGCGACGGGCGGCGACCACCCGGGGGTGGTGCTCCTCTTCCCGGACGGGGGCAAGGGGGACCGCCCGGCGCTGGCGGACCGCAAGGGCGGGGTGACGGTGCTGCTCGTGAAGCGGGCCGTGCGGGCCGGGGACACGCCCGCCACGCTCGCCTTCGGGCTCGTCGTGGCGGGGGTCAGCGACACCCGCTGACCCGTCAGGACGCCGGCGGCGTCTGCTCGCTGGACGACTTGGGGATGACCCCCTCGATCCACATCTTCCAGGACACGACGTGCTCGGTCGTGACCCGCCCCGCGAGGTCGGGGTCGCCGGACGCGACCGCCGCCAGCAGCTCCCGATGGGCCGAGATCGTCTTGCTCCGGGAGTCCACTTTCATCTTCCGCTGCAGGTGGAACATGTGCCCGAGCCAGACCTCGATCTGCGGGCGGAGCGTCTTCCAGGCGTCGAGCAGCCGGCCGTTCCCGGACGCCGCGACGACGTACTCGTGGAGGTCGAGGTCGAGCCGGTTCAAGTCCCCGAGGGTCGGCGCGAGCTGCTGGTCGCGGATGTTGTCTTCGACCCAGCCGGTGTCGGCGGACGTCCACCGCGCCGCGGCGAGTTGTGCCCCGAGGGCTTCCAGGGCGCACCGCAGGGTCACCACTTCCTGAAAGTCCTGCGGGGTCAGCTCCCGCACCCGCGTCCGCCCGGACCCGGTGAACTCGACGAGCCGCTCGCGTTCGAGCTGGACGAGGGCGTCCCGGACCGGTGCCCGGCTGACGCCGAACTGCTTGGCGAGCCCGGGCTCCCCCAGCGGCGTTCCGGGGAGCAGGTCCGCGGAAATGATCGCCTGGCGCAACCGCCCGGCGAGTTCTTCGCCGAGCGACGGCCGCCGCAGGGGGGTGGTGAATTCGGGGTGCGTGGGCATGGGCGAGCACTCGGAACGGACGTGTGTCGACAGTCAGCATTTAACCCGATCCGCGGCCGAAGTCAACGACCGCTCTCACGTCCACAGGGTCGCGACCGGCACCGCGAAGCCCGGGAGCACCTCCCCACCCGCGAGCGTCTCGCCCGCCTTGAGGGTCGTGAGTGCGTCGGGAGAGGTGTAAACTTCGACCGTTTCCGCAACGGGATCGACGAACCACACGAGGCGGACGCCGGCAAAGAAGTAGTCCTTCAACTTCGCCTGCATCTCGCCCCGGGTGTTCGACCGCGAGAGGACTTCGACGGCCAGGTCCGGCGCGAGTTCGGGGAACGGGTCCGTCGGGATCTTGCGGCCGGGGAGTTTGCCCCACGAGTAGAACGCCACGTCCGGGATGCGAACCTGACCGGGGAAGAGTTCGACCGTGCCGTCCGCACCGACGAGGATTTCCAGGTCGTTCGCGTCCACGAACGGGCCGAGGATTCGGATGAGGTAAGTCGCCAGGAACGCTTCGCGGAATCCCACGGTTTTCTCCACGAGCGTCCCGTCGATCAGTTCGCAGAGCTTCCCCTCCGTACGGTCGACGTCGAGGAGGTCTTGTTTCGTGGCGGTGCCCGGCGCGGGCCGGAGCCGCACGCGGGACGGGGCGTAGTCGGCGAACCGCCGCTGGACGTCGTCGAGGGTTCGCAGGGTCATCGGGTCGCCCTCCGGGTCACTTCTTCGGCGGCTTGCGGTCCGGGTCGAGGCGCTCGGCGATGCGGAAGTCTTCGTCCCAGCCGGTCTTGGTTTGCTTCCGCCGCTGGACGCCGCGGGTATAGTACGCTTCGGACAGGGCCAGCCGCAACACCTGGGACAGCGGCCCCGGCGACTCCTTGCGGATCGCTTCGAGGGCGTCGATCGCGGCGGTCAACTCCTCCTCCGCCTGCGACTGCCGGCCGCGCTCCGCGGACCGGAGGCCCTGCACGAGCAACATCGTCGCCCGGGTCATCGCCTCCGCCCGCCGCTTCGCCTCCGCTTCCGCCGCGAGGCGGGCCTCGTCGTCCCGTTTGTCCCCCGTGACGGCGGCGTCGAGTTCCGCCTGCAGCCTCCGGGCGGTGCCGAGGGCCGCGTCCCGCTCGGTGCGGGCGTTCGAGACGCCGAGGAAGAGGATGGCGCAGACGATCGCCAGCACGAACGTGCTGAACGCGAACACCCCGAGGGCGGCGGCGACGGGGCGGTTCTTCTTGGCCCACCGCCGCGCCAGCTCCACCGGGCCGGGCGGGCGGGACGAGATCGGCTCGCCGGCCGCGAACTTCTCCAGGTCGTCGGCCAGGGCCGCGGCCGTCGGGTACCGCCGGACGGGGTCTTTTTCCAGGCACTTCTCGACGATCAGCGTCACGTCGACCGGCAGGTCCGGGCGGAAGAACCGGAGGTTGACCGCGTCCGTGCTCAGGACCAGCGTCATGATCTCGGCGGGGGAGTACCCGGAGAACGGCGGGCGGCCGGAGAGCAGTTCGTACAGGATGCCCCCGAGGGCGTACACGTCGGCCTGCGGGCCGAGCGGCGCGGACCCCTTGCGGACCTGTTCCGGCGGCATGTAGTTCGGCGTCCCGCACGCCACCCCGGTCGCCGTCAAACTCATGCCGCCGTCGAGGTGCTTGGCCAGCCCGAAGTCGGTCACCTTCGGGACGAACGGCAGGCGGACCTCCTTCCCGGCCGCGCCGGACCGCTTGCCCTCGGCCTTGGAAATGAGGATGTTCGCCGGCTTGAGGTCGCGGTGGATGACGCCGGCGTCGTGGGCGTGCTGGACCGCACGGGCGAGGCACGCGATGATCGCGGCGGACGTCCGCGGGCTCTGCGGCTTGCCGGACTGCCACGCCTCCAGGGTGCCGCCGTCCACGAACTCCATCGACATGTACGAGTTCCCCTCGGACTCGCCCACGTCGAAGATCTGCACGATGTTCGGGTGCTGCAACTTCGCGACCGCCTCGGCCTCCCGGCGGAACCGGACGCGGTCGATCATGCTGGCGTACGCGCCGGTGAGAATCACCTTCAGGGCGACGACGCGTTCCAGGCGGATCTGTCGGGCCTTGTAAACGAGCCCCATCCCGCCGCGGCCGATCTCGCCGAGGATCTGGTAGCCGGGGATGTTCGGCCCGGACTGGTGGTCGGTCGTGGAATTGAGCGAGTCCGCGAGCAGGTCCCAGTCCCCGCCCTGCGTCTTGGCGGGGCCGGGGCGGGTGTCGCGGGCGGCGCGGTCGCGGTCGCGGTCGGAGCCTTCCGCGCGAGTCGGCTGGGCCACGGGACACCTCGGCGGCGGGCGGAAAGCGGGGACACACAGCCAACAGTACCACGACCGCCGCGGTCCGGCCAGAACGCACTTCTCATTCGCGGCCGGCCGGTCGACGGCCGATTTTTCGGAATCGGGTTCTCATCAGCGGGAATCGGGCGGTCGACTGGCTTCACGATTGACGGGGCGATTCGGCTCGATTATTATGACTTTGCAGACTCGCACCCTGCGCCGACCGTCATATTCCCGACGCGACTCCGCCTCTCCCCGGAGAGCCCGCACATGCATGCTCGCCGATCGGCACGCCGACACCTGGCGTTCACCCTGATCGAATTGCTGGTGGTCATCGCGATCATCGCGATCCTCATCGGGCTCCTCTTGCCGGCCGTGCAGAAGGTCCGGGAGGCCGCGGCCCGGACGAGTTGTTCGAACAACTTGAAACAACTCGCGCTCGCCTGCCAGGGCTACCACGACGCGAACGGCCGGCTGCCGCCGGCGGTGCTGATGCACTCGTCCGTGACGAGCGTGTCCAACTTCAGCCAGCCCTTCGGCCCGAACTGGGCGGTGCTGATCCTGCCGCACCTGGAGCAGCAGCCGCTCTACAACCAGTTCGAGGCGAGCATTACGTCGTACATGACGGACGGGAACACGACGTGGCGGGGCGTCGGGAAGGTGGACGTGAAGGTCTTCCGGTGTGCCTCCGATACGGGCGGCAGCACCGTGTGCTCCCAGGCCGGCGGCGGCTGGAGCCGGGGGAACTACGGGGCCAACCTCGGGCCGGCGATGTTCAACAACAACACCGTCCTGGGTGACGATGCGTGCGCCCAGCTCGTCGGCGGGCAGTGGACCGAGAAGATCGCGAACTTCAACCCCGGCCCGTTGTACCCTTTCTCCAACGTGGCCGGCGGCGGGGCGGTGGCCGTGAACACCTCCCCGCGGCTGACCGGGTTCTCGGACGGCACGTCGAGCACGGTGCTGATCGACGAACTCCGCGTCGGCCCGGCGGACACGGACATCCGCGGGACGTGGGCGTTCGGCCAGGTCGGGGCCAGCTTGACGGCCGGGGCCGGCCGGTCCGACACCCCGACCCCGAACTACGGCATCTCCGGCGGGGACGACATCCAGAACTGCACCGACCGCCCGGACCTCGGGATGGGCTGTGCGAACCTGCCCAGCTACCAAGTCGCCTCCCGGAGCCGGCACACGGGCGGCGTGCTGACCGCGTTCGTCGACGGGCACATCCAGTTCTGCAAGGACTCCGTCACGCAGGGGACGTGGTTCATGCTTCACAGCCGTAACGACGGGATGGTCATCTCGGGCGACTACTAACCCCGGAGCCCGCGATGCGCGTCTCGGTGTACGCGGCCACCCTGCTCGCAGTGGCGGCCGCCGGCTGTGCGGACAGCACTGCCAAGCTGAAAGGCCGATTGCTCGAAGGCGGCCAGCCCGTCAACTTCGCCGGGCATCAGACGGGGTTGAGCTTCCACCGGCTCGAGGACGGTAAGACCGACCCGAACTGGATCTACCCCGCCACCGTCGCCCCGGACGGCACCTTCGAGATGGTCGCGTCCGGCGGGACACTTCCGCCGGGCCGGTACCGCGTCCAGCTGGAAAGCTGGGGCAGTTCGAAGGGCGGCCCGCTGACCGACCGCTTCGGCGGGCGGTTCTCGAAGGACCGCTCCCGCGTGGAGTGCGACGTGACCCCCGGCCGCAACGACCTGACCATCGACCTCCCCCCGCCGTGACACCCCGGTGTCACTCGTCAAAGAGCACCGCCGGCCCGAAGTGTCGGCGGAGTTTCGTTCGCACGTCGTCCGAGATGGGGTTCCCGCCGAGGAGCAACGCGGTCAGGTCGGGCGGGACCGGCGCGGCGAGCAGGTGCTTCGCCCCGGCGTCGGTGATGCGGTTGTCGCGGAGGTCGAGTTCGGTGAGGTTCTCCCACATGGGAGCAGTAATGACAGTCTCAATTCCTCCGTCCTCCAGTTCGACAGCCCTTAAGCCACACGATCGCAATTTGACAGGTAGGACTGAGAACGATTTGATTTGTGCCGCGAAGGCACCGTGATTCAAACCCATGCCGATTGGCGAGTATTCCACCACCAGATATCGCATTCGAGCATACTCCAGGGGGGTACTCCGACTCATCCGAGGGGTAACCTCGGCCTCCTGACACGAGTGGATCACCAGTTGAGAAAGATTGGCGACGACCTCTACCCACCTCCACCCGAGATGCGTCGGCACAAAGACACGACGAAGTGTCAGGCAAGTGAGATGTCTACCCCGAGCGAGAACGGGTTCCATCAGTTCATGGCTTTCACTCGGCCCACTCCTCAACTCCAACGATTTCAACCGTTTCCCCAACTCCGACTCGAACAGTCCCTCCAACAGCACCGGCATTCCCGGTCGGCTGCACACCTCGAAGACGATCTCCTCGATGCCCGTCGCCAGCGGGGATTCGCACAGCACCCGCACCGGTTCGATCGGCGTTGTCGTGCCGTAGAAGTGGACGGACTTCACCCGCGGCAGCCACTTCGCCCGGCCGAAGGCGCGCCACTGGTCGAGCGTCGCCGTCGGCAGGTGGAGCTCGTCGATCGGGGCGGCGTCGAACAGTCGGGGGGCGTCGGCCAGGAACGCGGTCATGTCCCGGATGAGCAGCGAGTGCCCGAACCCCCGGCGGAACGCGCGGTCCGGGTGCCATTCGACGGCCCACCCCTGCACCCACGGTAGCGTCATCCGCCAGGGGTCGCCGGTCGTCCACTCCGGTCGGCGGTGCCGGCAGTAGACCGCGAACGGCTCCCACGCCGGGGTGGCCGCGCACTGCACCTGCGCCCGCACGAACTCGGCACGGTCGGTTTCGCCCCGGTCGTCGAGCCAGTCGGCGAACACGAGGCGCGGCAAGTCGTCGTCCGGGGACGCGGCAACGGCGGCGGCGAAGGCGGCTTCGTCGGACATGGCGGAAGAAACCCCTCCCCCCCAACCCCCTCCCCGAAGCGGAGAGGGGGAGCAAAACCATTCTTCCCCCCCTCTCCGTTTCGGGGAGGGGTCGGGGGAGGGGTGGAACCTCCCCGTCTCGAACACCTTCGAGGCCAGCCCGCAAGATGGTCGGTCAGAACTTGCGATGCCATCCGTATTCATACACAATGGCGTAGCTGCCCCGCACCCCTCTTCCGCGTGACACGATGCCGCTGCCCGTCCGTGTTGCCCTCCTCGTCGTGCTGACGAGCCCGCTTTCCACCTTCGCCGCCGACGCCCCGGACTACAACCGGGACGTGCGGCCGATCCTGTCGAACCACTGCTTCAAGTGCCACGGCCCCGGCACCGCGAAGGCCGGCGTGCGGCTCGACTCGCAGAAACTCGCCGCGAAAAAGGACGCGATCGTCCCCGGCAAGCCGGACGCGAGTACCGTCATCGAGCGGATCTGCACGGACGACGAGGACTCGCGGATGCCGCCGGCCGACAGCGGGAAGCGACTGACGCCCGCGCAAATCGACACGCTGAAAAAGTGGATCGCGTCCGGGGCCGAGTACGCGCCGCACTGGAGCTTCGTGCCCCCCAAGCGCCCGCCGGTTCCCGCCGGCGCGACCGCGATCGACCACTTCGTTCGGGAACGCCTGCGGACCGACAAACTCACCCTCTCGCCCGAGGCCGACAAGCCCACCCTTCTCCGCCGCGTCACGCTCGATCTCACGGGTTTGCTGCCGACGCCCGCGGAGTTGGAAGACTTCCTCAAGGACGAGTCCCCGACCGCCTACGAGAAGGTCGTCGACCGCCTGCTCAAGTCCGAGCACTACGGCGAACGGCAGGCGCGCCACTGGCTCGACCTCGCCCGGTACGCGGACTCGAACGGCTACACCATCGACGGGGCGCGGAGCATCTGGCCGTACCGCGACTGGGTCATCAAGGCGTTCAACGACGACATGCCGTTCGACCGGTTCACCGCGGAGCAACTCGCCGGCGACCTGCTGCCGAAGCCGACGAAAGAACAACTCACGGCAACGGGGTTCCACCGCAACACGTCGTTCAACGAAGAAGGCGGCACCGACCCCGAGCAGTTCCGCGTCGAGCGGACCGTCGACCGCGCCAACACCACCGGGGCCGTCTGGCTCGGGCTGACCTTCGGCTGCGCCCAGTGCCACGACCACAAGTACGACCCCGTCTCGCAGAAGGACTACTTCCGCCTGTACGCCTTCTTCGACAACTGCGACGAGCCGACCCTGACCATCGGCGGGGACGCGGCGCTCGACCGGAAGATCAACGAACTCACCGCGAAGGCCGACCAGCTCAACCAGGAGGGCAAGCCGGACGAGGCGAAGAAGGTGAAGGACGAGATCAACAAGGTGAAGGGGAAGATCCCCTCGACGCTGATCCTCCGCGAGCGGGTGAAGAACCCGCGCGCGACCTTCGTCCAGATCCGCGGCGACTTCCTCCGCAAGGGGGACAAGGTCACGCCGGGGTTCGCGAGTGCCATTTCGACCGCCGCCCCGGACAAGCCGTTGACCCGGCTCGACCTCGCGAAGTGGCTCTGTTCCCCGGAGCACCCGTTGACGGCCCGCGTCGTGGTGAACCGCGCGTGGCAGCAGTTCTTCGGCAAGGGAATCGTCGACACCGAGAACGACTTCGGGATGCAGGGCAGTCTGCCAACACACCCGGAGTTGCTGGACTGGCTCGCCGTCGAGTTCCGCGAAAGCGGCTGGTCGCAGAAGAAACTCCACCGGCTCATCGTCACGTCCGCAACGTACCGGCAAGCGTCGATCGCCCGCGCGGACGCCGCCGCGAAGGACCCGCTCAACAAGCTACTCGCCCGGCAAAACCGCGTCCGTGTGGAGGCCGAGATCATCCGCGACGCGGCCCTCACGGCGAGCGGACTTCTTTCGCGAAAGGTCGGCGGCCCGGGCGTCTACCCGCCGTTGCCCGCGGAGGTCTTCAGCTTCACGCAGAACAAGAAGGCGTGGCCCGAGAGCACGGGGGAGGACCGCTACCGCCGGGGGATGTACACATACATCTGGCGGCAGAGCCAGCACCACCTGCTCACGACGTTCGACGGGGCCGACGCCCAGACCGCGTGTACGAAGCGGAACCGCAGCAACACGCCGTTGCAGGCCCTGCACCTCGCCAACGACCCCGCGTTCGTCGAGTTCGCGGAGGCGTTCGGCCGGCGCATCGAGAAAGAAGGCCCGGCCGACGACGCCGGCAAAGTCGCGTTCGCGTACCGGCTGTGCTTCGCGCGCGAACCGTCCAGCGACGAACGCGAACGGGTGCTGGCACTGCTGGAATCGCAGCGCAAGTCGGACGCGAAGACGGCGTGGGCACGGGTCGGCCGGGTGCTGATGAACCTGGACGAGTTCGTGACGCGGGAGTGAGCGGCATGGCCGATTACGATGGAACTGTCCAGTTCCAACATCGTGTGTTGATTGGTGGCACCGGCCTCTGGCCGGTGGAGCCTTCACCGGCCAGAGGCCGGTGCCACCAATCAACACGTCCCAACGGACAACACGGGGTTCATACTGGGCGGCTCCTCGGCCAGCCTTCTTCAGTTCATCTTGTTCTCGCAAGTGAGCGGCTGACTTCTTCCCACTCGTGACTGCCGTTTCTCCCAGGAGGCCAGCCGCTCACTTGCGTTCGCGGCTCTTGGAACACGACGCGAGAAATCGAGACAGTGTTTCGTGCGAGTTCCTAATTCGGAACGCAATGTTCTCCCGAGAACGGACTCGCTTCCACCGGCTTCGCCCGCACCCGGCGGCCGTGCAGCAGCACGCCGATGAGAGTGTAGCGCACGAACAGTTCGTACGTCGCCAGCAGTCCCGCGATCGTCACGACGGTGACGACGGCGAGCTTCACCAGCCCCGGCCACGGGAGGGGGTCGAGGAGGAGTTGCAGCGCGACGATCGGCGTCAGGCTCATGACGTAGCACCAGTACGACGAGTCCGCGAGGTAGCGGACCCAGCCGCGCGGCCGGGCGAAGGCGTGCTCGAAGACCCCGATCAGCCCGGCGATCATCAGCCAGGTGTAGAGCGCCCCGCCGGACAGCAGGGCGAGCTTTTCCGCGAACGCGAGGGCGTCGAGTTTCCGGTCGGATTCCTTCATCTCGACGGTGGCGTACAGCAGGGCCGGGAAGACGACGAGGTTCGCGGCGAGCAACATGGTGCCCCACCCGCGGGTGAAGTCCGGCAGGCCGTCGCGGTGGCGGTAGAGCACCCAGCCGAAGAGGAAGAACGCGAAGTAATAGGCGAGAATCTGCGGCGTCGGCAGCCACCCGCCGGGCGTGTCCGGGAACCACTCGGTCATCGTCCAGAGCAGCGGGACCGTCCCCGCGGCCGCCGCCGGCACCGCCCACGGGGAGCGGACGAGCCGACCGGCGAACGCATCCGCCGCCCGCACGATTCGCCAGTCCGCGACCGTACGCCCGAGCCGCACGAGCGGCGTGACCGCGGCGAAGAACGCCAGTAAGAAGTACAGGAACCACAGGTGGAACGGGGCGAGGTACCCCAGAAACGCACCCGTCGCGAAGTGGTTCCACACGAGGCCGGGCTTCGCCACGTCCGCGGGCGGCGGGTCGAGGCCCAGGAACGTGAGCGTCCCCGGGTCGCCGACGAGCCAGAGGGCTTGCAGCGTCGGCTGGACGAGCAGCAGGCACAGCACGAACGGGACGCCGATGCGGAGCGCCCGGTGCTTCCCCATTCCGACGAGGCCGTACCGTTGGGCGAGCAGGCAGCCGAAGAACCCGGCCATCACGAAGAAGACCTGCATCCGGAAGTCGTGGACGGCGAGCAGCAGCACGTCGACGAGCGGGCTCGGGTCGGGGTCGTGGACGGGCCAGAACGGGACGCGCATCAGGGTGTACGCCAGCCCCGCGTGCAGCCCGATGCCGAGGAACATCGCCACGGCGCGGAGGCAGTCGAGGCCGTGAAACCGCTCGCCGGTGGACTGCATGAACCGCCCCTCGCATGGGGAGTGACACCGCACGGGGGGCCGGTCCCTCTTTCCCCCTCCCCCTGGAGGGGGGAGGGTCGGGGTGGGGGTGAAGCGTTCACCCCTCCAGCGACCCCCACCCTCACCCTCCCCCCTCCCAGGGGGAGAGAACCAGAGGGGAATTCGACCGACCCGCCCCGCGACGGACATACCTTATCGCGCGGCGAGTGGGAGGCCCGCCGAAAGGCTCACATTCGCCGGGTTTCCCCCTGGGTCGACGACCGCATCACCCGCATGCGCCGCGGCGAGAAGCACCCCGTCACGGACTTCCTGTTCGAGTACTACGCCTTCCGCGCCGGCCACCTCGCCCGGTGGTCCCCCGGCGTCGGCGTCCGGCTCGACGGCGCGACCGAGACCGACTGGAAGCACTTCTTCGCGCCGTGCGACGGCGGCATGGTCCTGCCGGCGGCCGCGTTCCCCCGCCACCGGCTCGACTACCTCCGCTGGGCGGTTGCGTACCTCGAAGCGACCCAGGCCCGCGAGCCGGTCTTCGGGTGCTTCGGCCTGCACGAGTGGGCGATGGTCTACCGGGAGCCGACCGTCCGCCACCGGGTGCCGCTGCGGTTGTCGCGGGACGACACCGACCGGGTCGTCGAAGCCGGCACCGTCCGCTGCACGCACTTCGACGCGTTCCGGTTCTTCACCCCCGCCGCGGTGCCGTTAAACCGGTACGAGTTGACCCGCCCGGAAGCGACCGCGAACGACCAGCCGGGGTGCGTCCACGTGACGATGGACCTGTACAAGTTCGGGTTCAAGGTCGCGCCGTTCGTGCCGGCCGAACTCGTCGCGGATGCGTTTGAACTGGCCGCCGCGGCGCGGGAACTCGACATGCGGGCGAGCCCCTACGACCTGGCCGCGTTCGGCTACGCCCCCGTCCGGATCGAGACGCGCGAGGGGCGGGAGGAGTACGCGGCCGGGCAGCGGGCCCTGTTCCTGCGGGCGCGGCCCGTGCGGGAGCGGATGCTGACGGCGTACCGGCACCTGCTCGTGCTGGCGGGCGGCTGACGGCGGGCGGGCCGGTTGGCCTTCCCGCGGGTTACTTTGCCGTGTAAAGTAGTCTCCCGAGACGGGACGTTGTCCGCGGGGGTGCCTATACATGAAGAATCGTCGAACCCGCCCCGTGCCTGCGACCGGAAGGCCGTTCGTTGTCCAGTTCGATCTGGGAGCACCTGAAGCCGCGGCAGGAGGCCGTCGAGGCGGCCCTTCGTGGCACGCTCGCGCGCTTTGCCGCCGATGCCCCCCCGTCCCTCGCCGACGCGATGGCGTACAGTTTGCTCGCCCCCGGAAAGCGACTCCGGCCACTCCTGGCGGTGCTGGCGTGCGAGGCCGTCGGCGGGTCGGTCGAGCAGGCGTTGCCGGCCGGGTGCGCGGTCGAGATGGTTCACACGTACTCGCTGATCCACGACGATTTGCCGGCGATGGACGACGACGACTTGCGGCGCGGGCTGCCGACGTGTCACGTGAAGTTCGGCGAAGCCCTGGCGATCCTGGCGGGCGACGGGTTGCTGACGCTCGCGTTTGAAGTGCTGGCAACGGGTTACGGCCCGAGAACGGCGGCGGTTAGTTGTGCAGAGTTGGCGAGGGGTGCAGGGGCGGTCGGGATGGTCGGCGGGCAGGTGCTCGACCTGACGGCGGAGAATGATTTGGCGAGCGTCACCCGTAAGGGTGACGAGGTTCTGGCGGAAGACTCGTCACCCTTACGGGTGACGCTCGCCAAGAATCTGGAAGACATCCACCGCCGCAAGACCGGAGCCTTGTTCCGGTCGGCCCTGCGAATGGGCGTGTTCGCGGCCCAGGCGGAAGCCGGGGTGAACCCGGACGCCCTCGCCGCGATCGACCGCTACGCCGCCGCCTTCGGGCTCGCGTTCCAGGTGACGGACGACTTGCTCGACGTGGAAAGTTCCGCCAACGTGACGGGAAAGCGGGTCGGAAAAGATGCCGCCCGCGGGAAGCTGACGTACCCCGGATTGCTCGGGGTGTCGGCGAGTCGGCAGAAAGCGACGGAGTTGGGGCAGGAAGCCGTGACGGCGGCCGAGGCACTCGGACCGGGCGGTGGACCGCTCGCCGAGTTGGCCCGGTACGTCGTCGGACGCGACCGCTGAAAAGCAGTTTCAGGTTTCAAGTTTGAAGTTTCAGGAATCCGCCCGGCTTGAAACTCGAAACCTGAAACCTGAAACTGCGTAACCCTCATGATGAGGTTCCTTGCGATGTCCGAGATCCTTCCGAGAGTTTCGTCCCCGGCCGACCTGCACGGCCTCTCCGACGAGCAGTTGCTCGCGCTCGCCCAGGAGATCCGCGACGAACTGGTGAGCGTGCTGAGCCTGCGGCCGGCCCACTTCGCCAGCAACCTCGGCGTCGTCGAACTGTGCCTCGCGCTGCACCTCGTCTACGACTTCAGCAAGGATCGGCTCATCTGGGACACCGGCCACCAGATCTACCCGCACAAGCTCATCACCGGCCGGTACGAGACGTTCCGCACGATCCGCACCAAAGGCGGGTTGATGGGCTTCCCCAACCCGGCGGAGTCCCCCTACGACCTGTTCGTGACCGGGCACGCGGGGTGCAGCGTCTCGACGATTTCCGGCCTGAAGGCGGGCGACGACCTGCTCGGGAACACCGACCGCAAGGCCGTCGCGGTCATCGGCGACGGGGCGCTGCCGTCCGGCATCGTGTTCGAGGCGCTGAACAACATCGCGGGCATGAAGCAGGACGTGCTGGTCGTGCTGAACGACAACAAGATGGGCATCTGCCCCCGCACCGGCGGGCTCGCCCAGCACCTCGACCAGTACCGCCTCAGCGGGCTGTACCGCGGCACGAAGAAGACGATCAACCAGATCCTCGACCAGATTCCCCTCGTCGGCGAGGCGGCCCGGCACTCGCTCGAAGGGCTCCGCGACGCGGCGAAGGCGTACTTCAAGGACGGGATGCTCTTCGAGGAACTCGGGTTCCGCTACTTCGGCCCGGTCGACGGGCACGACTTGCACGGGCTCCGCAAGATTCTGAAGGACCTGAAGGATCAGCCCGGCCCCGTGCTCTTGCACGTCTTCACCAACAAGGGGCACGGCGTCCAGCAGGCCGCGGACGACCCGGTCACGTTCCACAGCCCGCCGGTGTTCGAGAAGGTCGGCCCGGAACGCCGGATTCTCTCGATGAAAAAGGGCGGCGCGAAGGCTTACACCGACGCGATGTCCGCCGCCATTCACAAGGTGATGGCCGGGGACCAGCGCGTCTCGGTGCTGACCGCCGCGATGTGCCAGGGGAACAAGCTGGAGCAGGTGCGGGCCGACTACCCCGACCGCTTCTTCGACACCGGCATCTGCGAGAGCCACGCCGTCGCGTTTGCCGCGGGCATGGCCAAGGCCGGGGCGAAGCCGATCGTCGACATCTATTCCACGTTCCTGCAGCGCAGCTTCGACCAGATCTTCCAGGAACTGGCGCTGCAGAACCTGCCCGTCGTGATGACGCTCGACCGCGCCGGCCTCGCCGGCCCGGACGGCCCGACGCACCACGGGGCGTTCGACATCCCGTACACCCGGCTCTTCCCGAACATGACGGTGATGGCCCCCGGCGACGAGCTCGACGTCGAGCCGATGCTGCGGTTCGCCCTCGCCCACACGGGGCCGACGAGCATCCGTTACCCGAAAGCGAACCTGTCGCAACTGGAACGCGGCAACGATTTCGCACCCATCGAGCACGGCAAGGCCGAGCTTCTCGAGTGGGGCGAGGACGGCTGCTTCATCGCGTTCGGCACGCTTGCCGCCGACTGCGTCGCCGCGGCGAAGGCACTTCGCGAGGAAGGTCTGCAAATCGGCGTCATCAACGCCCGCTTCGCGAAGCCGCTCGACAAGGAACTGATTCTACGGGCCGTCGAGACGATGCCGATCGTCGTGACGGTCGAAGAAGGCACCCTCGAAGGCGGCTTCGGCTCGGCGGTGCTGGAAGCCGCAAACGCGGCCGGGCTCGACACGCGGAATGTGGTGCGGAAGGGACTGCCCGACCGGTTCGTCGAGCATGGCGAACGGGCCGAACTCCTCGCCGAACTCGGCCTCGACGCACGGGGGCTGGCCGAGACCGTCCGCAGGTTTCGCGACGAGGTAGCCGACCGCAGCACCTGGGACGAAGTCGCGGTCGGGTCGTGACGGCGGCTCACCGGCCCGTGCTCAGGAACTCCTTGATGCTGCCCAGGATCGCGTCGCGGTCGGGGATGCGGCTGACGACGACGTTCTTGTGCTCGCCGACGAGTTCCGTGATGTGTTCGAGGAATTCGCCGCTGCCGTAGGGGGACTCGACCTGGCCGTAGCCGAAGAGGTTGACCTTCGGGAGGAGCTGCTTTTTCAGCAGGTCCATGCACTTCGGCACGTCGTCGCCCCAGTTGTCGCCGTCGGAGAAGTGGAAGGCGTAGACGTTCCACTCGCTCGGCGAGTACCGCGTCGTGATGATCTTGTTCGCGAGGTCGTAGGCGGAGCTGATCTTGGTCCCGCCGGATTCGCGGGTGTGGTAGAACGTGTGCTCGTCCACCTCGTGGGCGACCGCGTCGTGGATGATGTACACGCGGTCGACGCCCTTGTAGTGGGCCTTGATCCAGGTGTCGATCCAGAACGACTCGATGCGGACGATCTCCTTCTGCTCGTCGGTCATGCTGCCGGACACGTCCATCATGTAGACGACGCACGCCACCGCTTCCGGCTTCGGGAACTCCTTCCAGCTGCGGTACCGCTTGTCCTCCCGCTCCGGGACGATCCGCGGTTGCATGGGGTTGTACGTCCCCGTGGAAATCTCCCGGCGAAGGGCTTGCTTGTACGTCCGCTTGAAGTGCCGCAGCGACTCGGGGCCGACGGTGCGGATGCTGGTGTACTTTTCCTTCTCGGTGACGACGTTCTTCTTCCCCCGCGGCTCGATCCGGGGCAACGCCAGCTCCTCGCCGAGGATGTCGGCCAGTTCCTCCATGGACAGTTCGACTTCGAGGATGTGCCCGCCGGGGGTGTCGCCGGCCTTCGGCTCGCCTTCGCCCTGTTGCGGGGTGAGCGGCTGGCCCGGCTGGCCGTCGCCGACGCCGACCCCGCTGGACCCCTTCGAGCCGTACCGGAACTGCGGCAAGTTGATCTGCGGCAGCGGGATCGACACGAGGTCGTTCCCCTTCTTGCCGATCATCTCGCCCTTGCCGATGTACTTTGCGAGGTTCGACTTCACCTTCCCGCGGACGATCTTGCGGAACCGCTGAAGGTCTTTTTCGATTTTTTGTCCCACGGCGGGCGGCCTCGCGAGGGTGGCAGACGGCGAGAGGGTCTACCGGAATCTTACCAGCGCGGGGAACCCCGACGGGAGGCGAAGTGCGACGAAACCGCGCCCCTCGGGACTCTGGCGAGCCGCCCACGCCAGTGGGCGGGTGGACGACGGTGACCCGCCCGCTGGCGCGGGCGGCTCGCCGGGATGCCAGAATCGGGAGGCACACCCACCGGAAACCGTGCGTTGACGGGTCCGGGCCGGCGTGGGATGATGGGGAAAACGTTCCGTCGCCCTCCGCCTTTTCCGCCGCCGGGTCGTCATGCGCATCACGCTGCGAGTTACCGCCGGGCCGCTGAACGGCCAGGTCTTCAGCTTTGAAGGCCACGACGTGTTCCTCGTCGGCCGGTCCACCAAGGCCCACTGCCGGCTGCCCGAAGACGACCCGTACTTCTCGCGGGTCCACTTCCTCATCGAGGTCAACCCGCCGCGGCTGCGGCTCATGGACATGGGCAGCCGGAACGGCACGTTCGTGAACGGCAGCAAGGTGTCCGTTCTCGAACTGAAGGCCGGGGACGTCATCAAGGCCGGGCACACGAAGTTGCAGGTCGAGGTCGACGGCTCGGTGCCCCTCATGAAGGGGTTGGACGAAGAAAACGTCCTGGAAACCAAGGCCGACTTCCGCCTGCCGAGCGGGGTCTTCCCGATGCCGGGGACCGGCCCGGCGTCCGGCCGGAAGCTCGCCCCGCCGCCGCTCGACACCGGGCACGAGGTCCCGGAGCAGGAAGAGACGGCCGACGCCGCCGCCCACGGGCTGGAGTCCGTCTTCGGCATCCGCCCGCCGCGCATCCCCGGCTACCAGCTGGTGAAGGAACTCGGCCGCGGGAACATGGGCCTCGTCTACCTCGCGAAGCGCGAGAAGGACGGGCTCGAAGTCGCGGTCAAGACGATCCTGCCCACGGAAGTGGACAACCCGCTCACGACCAAGCGGTTCCTGCTCGAAGCCGAGGTGCTGGGGCAACTGGACCACCCGAACATCGTCAAGTTCTACGAGACGGGCCAGGCCGGGCAGGTGCTGTTCTTCGTGATGGAGTACATCAAGGGGTCGGACGTGGCGTGCATCCTGCGGGAGAACCCCCGCGTCGAGCCGAAGCCGGCGATCCGCCTCGCGATCCAGGTGTTGAACGCGCTGGCCCACGCCCACTCGAAGGGGATGGTCCACCGGGACATCAAGCCGGCGAACGTGCTGCTGGCGGAACTCGGCGGGGCGGCCCGGCAGGTGAAACTCACGGACTTCGGGCTGGCCCGCGTCTACCGCGCGAGCCAGCTCAGCGGGCTGACGATGAGCGGCGACCTCGGCGGAACGCCGGCGTACATGCCGCCGGAACAGATCACGAACTACCGGCAGGTGATGCCCGCGGCCGACCAGTACAGCACCGCCGCGATGCTCTACCACCTGCTCACCGGGAAGTGGATCTTCGACCTGCCGCCGATGCCCGCGGGGCTGATGACGATCCTCCACAAGGAGCCGATCCCGCTGTGCGACCGCAACCCGGACCTGGAGTTTCCGAAGGAACTGGAAGCGGTCATCCACAAGGCCCTGTCGAAGAAGCCCCAGGACCGCTACCCGAGCGTCGCCGAGTTCCGCGCGGCGCTCGTCCCGTTCGGAAAGTGACACCCGCGGCGTTCCAGAGCGGGGAACGCCGGTGAGCGGCTGGCCATTTGCCAAGTCTGACAGCGATTTCAAGAGCCGCGAACGGAAGACGACGCGAGAAATCGAGACGTCGTTTCGTGCCGGTTCCTACCCGTCACCCGCAACTCGGCGCGAGTACGGGATTCGGGACGACGTGTTCCGCCCACGCGCACTGGTTCCCCCAGCCGCGGCGGACCCACCGGGCCAGCAGCTCCGCCCGGGTGGTCACCCCGAAGTGCCGGAAGATGTGCTTCACGTACTGGTTTACCGTGTGCCGGCCGATCCCGAGCCGGGTCACGATGAGCTTGTCCGACTCCCCTTCGAGCAGGCACCGCAGGACCTGCCGGGCGCGGGGCGGCAGGTGTGCCGGGGACGGCTCCGTGAACCGGGCCAGGGTGCCACCGACCATGCCGGCGATCGCCGCGTTCGCCTCCGCGACGACCGCCTTCTGCCGGGGGGTGAAATCGGGCTCGCCCGGTGCCCGGACGAGGACGGCCGCCCAGAACCCGTCGATGTGCGGGGCGGTGCGGTACGACATCAGGATCGCGTCCCCGCCGGCCGGTTCGTGGAAGTCGCGGTAGTACTCGCTGCGGTACCAGTCGTGGTCCCGGACGAGGTCGGCCCGGCTGAGGGCGACGCCGTTCTGACCGGCCCGCACCTCCAGGTACGGCTCGAAGGCGGGATGGAACCCGGACCCGCGGACGAGCATTTCCCCCGCGAGGCGGGCGTAGCCGAGGGGGTCGAACCCGTTCTCCCAGCCCCAGCCGATTTGCCCGACGCTGACTTCCGGCAGGAACAAGTTGAGGTCCGGCGGAGGAACCCCCGCGGGGCGGGTCAGGACACGGACCAGCGCCGCGGAGAGCCCGCCGACCAGGACGTTGCCGGCCCCCGTGAGCCGGCCGAGTTCCCCGGCCGCGTGGTAGGCCCACCCGTTCGCGTCGTCCCCGAGATCCCGGCAGGCGTCCAGCATGCGGGCGAGGGCGCGAACGTCGTCGGCACGGAGGCGGGCGGATTTCGACATGTCAGTCACAACCTCCGGTCCGGCCGGACCCCCTTATTTGAGGGAGTGGAGGTTTTCGGTCAAGGGGGGTACTTTACGACCACTGTCCAACAGGCCGGACCCGTCCCCGGCCGCCGGGTCGGCTCGGCGGGCGTGCTCGGAGTCCCCCTCTCCGAGACAACAGCCTGCCGGCCGACCCGGATATATTACCCCCCGGAACCGTGCCACACGCCCGCCGGGGAATCGCCATGCCCGCCCATGTCGACGACACCTACGCCGAAGCGTTTCGCAGCATCTACGCCGAAGTCCTCGTCACCGCCCGCGACCGGACCTGGCTCGGGCACGCCGTCCACGCCGCCGCGGGGAACGCGAGTTCGAGCATCCTGTGCGACTGCGAAGCCGGCGTGAGCCGGTCCGTTCCCGCGAGCGACACCCCGGACGGCCGGCCCGGCGTCGTGCTGCAATTTCACGTCCCCCGGTTCTGGAAGGACCGCGAAGCCCGGCTCGAACGGGCGCTGCTCGTGCGGGTGTCGCAGAACGTCTTGCCCTGCCCGACGACCGCGTGCTTCAACGCGCTTCCGGCCGAGGAGAAGTGGTTCCCGCTGGGGCGGAAGGTGTCGTACTTCGGCGACGGCCACCAGTTCAAGGCGGACCGGTTCGGCCGGCGGTGCCGGGTGATCCCGATCCTGTCCGGCGAGTTCGTGATCGAACGGCGGTTCGGCTGGGCGGACGGACTGATGGGCGGGAACCTGTGGTTCTTCGGCGCGACCCCGGACGGTGCCCTGGCCGCCGCCGAGAAAGCCGCCGCGGGAGCAGCCACCGTCCCCGGCGTGAGTTTACCCTTCCCCGGCGGCGTCGCGTCCAGCGGGTCGAAGGCGGGGAGCAAGTACAAGTTCGCGATCGCCAGCACCTACGCCGAATACTGCCCCACCCTCCGCGGCAAGCCGGGCGTCGAGTCGCGGCTGCCGGAGGGCGTCGTGAGCGTGCAGGAAATCATCATCAACGGCCCGGACCTGAAGACCATCGCCGCCGCCACCCAGGCCGCGATCGCCGCCAGCCGGGACACCCCGGACCTGCTGACCATCAGCGCCGGGAACTACAACGGCCGGCTCGGGAAGAGTTTCGTCTACCTGCACCCGGAGAGGCAACCGGCGTGATCGGTCCGCCCGCCGGAGACCCGTTCGCCTACGCCACCAACCACCCCCGCAGGTACTCGCTCAGCTTCGCCACATCTGCGGGCTGGGACCGGAACGCGATGTAGCCGTCCGGCCGGACCAAGTACACGCACGCGCTGCCGGCCCCGTACCGGTCGTGGGCCGCTTCGTCCGCGGGGTCGATCAGAACTGCCGACACCGATTTCGCCCAGTCCGCGTTCACCCGGGCGACCAGGTCCCGCTGGTGGGCGACCGTCGCGGCGGTGGCACCGGATCCCGCGAAGGCCAGCAGCGTGAACCGCTTCGGGTCGCGGAACAAGTCGAAGACGTGGCCGGTGCCGAGCGGGGCGTCCGGGGCGCGGTCGCCGGCGTGGGGGCCGTTCGCGAACGCCCGCCACGCCCACACGCCGGGGTCGTCCGAGCCGTGCGGCAGGATCGACCCGAGCAGCGTGCCGTGGTGTTCCGCGGACAGCGGGCTCTTCCGGTAGCCGATCGCGAGTTCGGAGATGGTCCGCCGGAGCCGCTGTTGAAAGACCTCGAACCCGGACACGACGCCGATGAGGGTGTTCCGCACCCCGACCGCGACCGGGTGCCGCAGCATCGCGACGCCGGCCATGCGGTCGGTCGTCTTCAGCAGGTTCACCCCCACTTCGTGACGTTCGGCGTGGTACGAATCGAGAATCGCCGGCTTCGCGGTACCCTGTTCCACGAAGGCGAGCTTCCACGCGAGGTTGAAGGCGTCTTGCAGGCCGGTGTTCATCCCCTGCCCGCCCGCGGGGCTGTGGATGTGGGCGGCGTCCCCCGCGAGGAGCACCCGGCCGTTGCGGTAGGCGGCCGCCATGCGGGAGTTCACGCGGAAGTTCGCCGTCCAGATGCAGTCGTGGGCCGTCGCCGGGAACCCGACGCGGTCCGAAAGAATCCGCTGGGCGTCCGCGAGGGTCGGCTCCGGGAGGTCGGTCACGCGGCCGTGCTCGGCGGGCGCGCCGGCCTCGATCTTCCGGGTCGCTTCGATCTCCCAGATGAGCCGGTACCGGTGCTCGCCCGGCAGCGGGAACGCGGCACAGATGCCCTCTTCTCCGCCCGGAAACAGGGCGATTTCCTCGTGCGGGTGCTGCCAGTCGATCCGCACGTCCGCGAGGGCGAACCCGGACTCATACGTCTCCCCGAGGAACGTCAGCCCCGCCCCCTTCCGCACCGGGCTGTGCGCCCCGTCGCATCCGACGAGCCACCGGCAGCGGACCGTTTCCGGGGTGCCGTCCGGCTTCTTCAGCGTGACGGTGACGCCGGCGTCGTCCGCCGTGAAGCCGGTGAGTTCCGTCGACCACTCCGGCGCGAGCCCGAGCCGGGCGAGCCGGTTCGTCAGGACGGTTTCGGTGTCCGACTGCGGCACCCCGAGGACGAACGGGAACGGGGATTCGAGTTCGTCCATCGTGACGTGCGCGAGCCGCTTCGCCCCGGTGTACGCGGACATGCCGTGGTACTTGGTGCCGAGGGCGATGAGTTCGTCCGCGATGCCGAGGCTGGCGAAGATTTCGAGCGTCCGGGCCTGCACCGCGACGGCGCGGGACGTGTTCAGCGGGGTGGGTCGCTTGTCGACCAATCGGCACCCGACGCCGTACCGGGCCAGTTCGCCGGCGAGCATCAGCCCCGTGGGGCCAGCACCGACGATCAGAACGGGAAGCTCCGTGGGCATGGCGAACTCCGGGGAGGTGGGGACGGGGGAAGTGTATCGCGGGCAGGACCCATCGGCCCTGCGAGTCCGTCGGCTCACTGGAGCGATTGACCCGAAGCGCAAGCAACGGTGTGACACCAGCCCGAAGCGCAAGCGAGGGTTTGGGATCGACCCTCGCTTGCGCTTCGGGCTGGTGTCGCGGCGTCACTTCCCGCCGAGCTTCTCCATCGTGAGTTCCGGCTGCCACAGGCTGAGGAATGTGGGCAGCTTGCTGCGGTCCAGGCCCGGCACGTTCGGCAGGAGCCCCGCCCCTTGTAGCGGGACGTTCGGCGTGACGGCGTACACCGACCGGGCGGGGTCGTTCTTCCGCCGCAGCATCACGACGCCGGCCGTCCCGCAGGTGCAACCCGCCCGCTCTTCGGCCAGGCGGACGGCTTCGTCCAGGTCCCCGACGACGTCGACCAGCCCGCGGGTGACGGCCTGCTTCGCCGTGAAGACCCGGCCGTCGAACGTCGTGCCGGTCGGCGCTTCCGTCTGCGGCCGGGACTTCCGCACCGCCGCGATCAGCTCGGCGTGCAGCTCGTCGGCCATGTCTTGGAGCAGCTTTTTTTCTTCCGGCGTGAGAGCTCGGGCCGACGACCCGAGGTCCGTCTTGTCGCCGGCCTTCACCGGTTGCGGCACGACGTTGAACTGCGCCATCAGGTCGCGGAGGTTAAAGAGGTTGAGAATCACCCCCACCCCACCGACGACCGAAGCCGGGTCCGCGACGACGACGTCCGCCGCGGTCGTGAGCACGTACGCCCCGCCGCACGCCTGATCGAGCACGCAGGCGACGACCGGCTTCCCGCTGCGGGCGCGGAACCGCAGCAAGTCCCGCCGCATGGCCCCGGTCGCCGCCACCCCGCCGCCGGGGCTGTTGACCCGGAGCACGACCGCCTTCACCCGCGGGTCCGCCTCGACCGCGTCGAGCTTCTCGCGGAACAGCGCGACCGGATTCTCGCCAACGGACAGGGGTCCGGTGAACGGGGTGTTCAAAATGAGTCCGTCGACGTCCACGATCGCGACGGCCTCCGGTCCCGCGCCGGGGCGAACGGGCACGGGCTGCACGGGGCCGGCGTCGGACACGGGGGGCATGTCGGCCGTGACCTTGGTCTCGACCGGCCCCCGAATCCGGACGTCGTTGTCCGTTCGGATCAGGAAGCGGGAGCACCCGGTGCCGGAGACCAGGAGGACGGCCAACCCGATGCGGAACATCCCGTCTCCCCCTGTTGACCGGCTGACGCTTTCCCCTCTTGTCGGCAGATTCGCCCCCGCTGCTCTAACCCTTCCAGGCGCACGTGTCGCGTACCGGCGATGTAACTTCATCCCGGTGAACCGCTTCGGACGGAATCTTCGGACCGGGATCGGGTTTGGCACGAGGTTTTCAGAAGTACCCAAATTGCCAAGTTGATCCAAAACGTGGATACTAACCGTCGTCGGCGATCTCGGCTGACGCAACCGGATCATTGCGGTTCAAGTTCCGCTCCGCGTCGGCCGACAACCCGGACTCGCCCCAAAGAGCATGCGATGGACCTGACCGACCTGATCGTCCTCTCTCCGCCCGTGTCCGCCGACCCGGCCATCGCGATCGCCGCGTGCCGGGCCGGGGCGCGGGGGACGCTCGACCTGGAACTCGCATCGGTTGATCCGACGGCAGCGTTGACTCGTCTCGCCCGGTTCGCGGACGGTCCGTTCGGGGTCCAGGTCGGGGCGGACGCCGGGACGGTCGACGCGGTCCTCGCGGCCGACGCGCGGCCGGGGTGGGTCGTCCTCGCCGGCGGCTCGCACACGCCCGCCACCGTGACGCGGTTCCGCGACGCCGGGGTCGAAGTCCTGATCGAAGCGGTGTCGCTGACGGAAGCCGGCAGGGCGGTCGAACTCGCCGCGGACGGCATCGTCCTCAAGGGGCACGAGGCCGGCGGCCGGGTCGGGGCAGACGCGGCGTTCATCCTCGTGCAGAAGTGGAAGAAGTTCGGCACCGCCGGGTTCCCGTTCTGGGTCCGCGGCGGGATCGGGGCGAACACCGCCGCCGCGTGTGCGGTTGCGGGCGCGAAGGGCGTCGTCCTCGATTCGCAGGTGCTACTCGGCCGAGAATCTCCGGTCTCCGATGCGTTGAAGCGTCGCCTGTCGGCCGCCGACGGCAGCGAAACCGCGGTGCTCGGCGAACGCCTCGGTGAGGGCTTCCGCCTGTTCAGCCGGGCCGACACGCCGACCGCTCAGGAACTCGCCAAGGAAGAAGACCGCCTGCTCCTCTCCGACCTCGACGAGAACGCCCGCCTGACGGCGTGGCGCGACGCGATCCGCACCCGGCTCGCCGCCGACCCCGACCTCGGCGTGTGGCCCGCCGGTCAGGACCTGGGCACCGCATCCGGCCTGGCCGCGAAGTTCGTCACCGTCGCCGGCATCGTCAAGCACGTCGCCGACAGCGCCGCGAAGAACGTGGCCCTCGCCGCGAAGTTGAACCCCGTCGCCGAGGGTTCGCTGCTCGCGAAGTCGCACAGGACGCGGTTCCCGATCCTGCAAGGCCCGATGACCCGCGTCAGCGACACGCCGGGTTTCGCCGCTTCCGTCGCGGCTGGCGGTGGGCTGCCGTTCCAGGCACTCGCGCTGCTTCGCAAGGCGGAAACCGAAAAGCTCCTCGCCGAGACGAAGGCCGCCGTCGGGGACCGGCCCTGGGGCGTCGGCATTCTCGGGTTCATGCCGCCGGAAATCCGCACGGAACAGATCGACGCGGTGAAGGCCGCCAAACCGCCGTTCGCGATCATCGCCGGCGGCCGGCCCGATCAGGCAAAAGACCTCGAAGCCCACGGCATCGCGACGTACCTGCACGTCCCGTCGCCCGGCCTGCTCAAGATGTTCCTGAAGGACGGTGCGAAGCGGTTCATTTTCGAGGGCCGCGAGTGCGGCGGGCACGTCGGCCCGCGGTCGAGCTTCGCCCTGTGGGAGGCGATGACCGACGTCCTCGCCGAGCACGCCGCGTCGAACCGCGTCGAAGACCTGCACGTCGTCTTCGCCGGCGGCATTCACGACGGGCTGTCCGGCGCGATGGTCGCCGCCCTGTCCGCGGGGCTTGCCGAGAAGGGGGTGAAGGTCGGCGTCCTGATGGGGACGGCGTACCTGTTCACGCTGGAAGCGGTCGCCGGCGGGGCGATCACGCCGCGGTTCCAGAAGGAAGCCGTCGGCTGCGACGACACGATCCTCCTCGAAACCGGCCCCGGCCACGCGATCCGCTGCATCCCGACGCCGTATGCGGACGTGTTCGAGAGCGAAAAACGCCGCCTCAAGTCCGAGGGCAAGTCCCCGTTGGAAGTCGGCCTCGCCCTGGAGCGGATGAACCTCGGCCGGCTGCGGGTCGCCAGCAAGGGCGTCGACCGCGGCACGAACGGCAGCATCGCCGGCCTGATCCCGGTTACGGACGACGACCAGTACCGCCGCGGCATGTACATGATCGGCCAGGTCGCCGCCCTCCGCTCGGACGTGACCACCGTCGCCGAACTGCACGCCGAAGTGTCCGCCGGTTCCGCCACGGTTCTCGCGGAAGTCTCGGCTTCCCCCACCATCCTCCTTGCATCGCCCGAGCCCGAAGCCCCGCCGCCGTGCGACGTGGCGATCATCGGCATGGCCTGTTTCTATCCCGGTGCCGGGGGAATGGGGCCGCTCTGGGACAACGTCCTCGCGAAGAAGAACGCCGTCATCGAGATCCCGCCGACGCACTGGGACTGGCGGCTCTTCTACGACGCCGACCCGCGGGCGAAGGACAAGATGGTCTCGAAGTGGGGCGGGTTCCTCGGCGACCAGTGGTTCGACCCGCTCCAGTTCGGCATCACGCCCAAGAGCATCCCGAACATCGAGCCGCTGCAACTGCTGCTCCTGCAAGCGGTGAAGGACGCCGTCGCCGACGCCGGCTACGCCGACCGCCCGTTCGCACGGGAGCGCACCGCCGCCATCCTCGGGGTCGGCGGCGGCGGGATGCCGCTGTCGGTGTCCTACGGCTTCCGCTCGTGCATGCCGCTCGTCGATTCGATCCCCGGTTCCCCGGTGAAGGGGCAGCTCCTCGTCGACCTGGCGGAAGGCATCCTCCCCGAGTGGACCGAAGACTCGTTCCCCGGCATTCTGCTCAACGTCGCCGCGGGCCGGGTCGCGAACCGGTTCAATCTCGGCGGCCCGAACATGGCCATCGACGCGGCGTGCGGGTCGTCCCTGGCGGCCCTGCAAGCGGGCATTCGCGAACTGGAAATGGGCACCAGCGACGTCGCGTTCGTGATGGGGGCCGACACCGTCCAGACGCCGTATGCGTACATCGCGTTCTCGAAGACGCACGCCCTTTCGCCGAAGGGCCGGTGCCGGCCGTTCGACGCGGCCGCCGACGGAATTGCCCTCGCCGAAGGCATCGGCGTCGCCGTGCTGAAGCGGCTGAAGGACGCCGAGCGCGACGGCGACAAGATTTATGCCGTCATCAAGGGGATCGGCGCGTCCAGCGACGGCCGCGACAAGGGGCTCACCGCGCCGCGGCCGGAGGGCCAGCTTCGCGCCCTGCAACGCGCCTACGCCCAGGCCCGCGTGTCCCCGGCCCGCGTCGGGCTCGTCGAAGCTCACGGCACCGGCACCGTCGTCGGCGACCAGACGGAAGCCAACGCCCTCGGCCAGATGTTCGCGTCCGCCGGGGCCGACTCGCGGTCGTGTGCCCTCGGGTCGATCAAGTCGATGATCGGCCACAGCAAGTGTGCCGCCGGGCTCGCCGGGCTCATCAAGGCCGCGTTCGCGCTGCACTACAAGATGCTCCCGCCGACCCTCGCGGAGAAGCCGAACCCGAAGGCGAACCTCGACACGGGGCCGCTGTACCTGAACACCGAAGCCCGGCCGTGGGTCCACGGGGCGGCCCACCCGCGAACCGCGGGCGTTTCCGCCTTCGGCTTCGGCGGCACGAACTTCCACACCGTGCTCGAAGAGTACACCGGTGACTTCCTCAACCGCCCGACCACCGGCCTGCGTCAGTGGCCCGCCGAACTCTTCGTCTGGCGTCGCGCGGACAGGGCCAAGCTCACCACGGACATCACCGCGTGCCGTGACGCGATCGTCGCGGGAGCCTCGCCGACCCCGGCCGCACTCGCCGCGTCGCTGTGGAATTCGAGCAAGAACCAGAGCGGCGTGCCGACGCTCGCCGTCGTCGCGACTTCGCTGGACGACCTGAAGGACAAGCTCGACGCCGCCCTGAAACAGATCGGCACCGGCGACACGGTCGCCGACCCGCGCGGCATCTACTTCGCCGCGAAGCCCGAAGCCGCCGGCAAGGTCGCGTTCCTGTTCCCCGGTCAGGGGTCGCAGTACCCGGACATGCTCGCCCAGGTGGCGATGGCGTTCCCGGACGTCCGCGAAACCCTCGACGCCGCCGACCGCACGCTCTCCGGCAAGTTCGAGCGATCGCTCGGGAAGCTGATCTACCCCCCGTCGCCGTTCACACCGGAACAGGACGCCGCGAACCGGGCCGCGTTGCAGCGCACCGAAGTCGCCCAGCCCGCGCTCGGGGCCACCGGCCTGGGCATGTTCAAGCTGCTGACTTCGCTGGGAATCGAGGCGGACGCCTTCGCCGGGCACAGCTACGGCGAGTACGTCGCCCTCGCCGCCGCGGGTGCGATGTCGGACGACGACTTGATCCGTCTGTCGCACCGCCGCGGGGACGTGATCCAACAAGCGGCCGCGTCGATGCCCGGCGGGATGGCCGCCGTCGATGCCCCGGCCGACGCGATCGAGCCGGTGTTGAAAGGCCTCGCCGACGTGTGGGTCGCGAACCACAACGCCCCGCAACAGACGGTGATCGCCGGCAGTGATGCGGGTGTCGCAACGGCCCTGGAGAAACTGCAAGCCGCCGGGCTTCGCGGCCGTCGCATCCCGGTCGCGTGTGCGTTCCACTCGCCGCTGGTCGCCCCGGCGAAGGCCCCGCTCGCATCGGCGATTGCCGATGTGACGTTCGCCACGCCGCGGAAGCCGGTTTACTCGAACACGACCGCCGCCCCGCACGACCCGGCCACGATCGCGACGCAGCTGGCCGACCACCTCGTGAAACCCGTCCGCTTCCGCGACGAAATCCTGGCGATGCACGCGGCCGGCGTTCGCACCTTCATCGAGGTCGGCCCGCAAGGCGTCCTCACCGGGCTGACGCAGCAAACCCTCGCCGGCAAGCCGCACCTCGCGGTCGCGTCCGACGCCAAGGGCCGGCCGGGGCTGGTGCAACTCGCCCACCTGCTCGGCCAGCTGCTGATTCACGGCGTTCCCGCGAAGCTCGACCGCCTGTTCCACGGCCGCGGCATCCAGACGTTCGACGCCGCCAAGCTCGGCCCGGACACCGGCAAGCCGAAGCCGACCGCGACGACGTGGGTGGTCAACGGCGTCCGCAGCCGGCCGATCAACGGCCCGGAACCGCGGCTGCTCGGCCAGACGCACAACCTGGACGCACCGGTGAAGCCGAAGCCCGAGGCGGCGAAGCCGACGGCTCCGACCCCCGCTGCCGCCTCCGCACTCCCGCCGGTGAAGCCGGCCGCACCCGCACCCACTCCGATTCCTGCACCCGTGATCCAGCGAGCGAAGATGACCCCCACCGAACCCGCTCCGCCACCGGCCACGCCCGTGCCCGTGCCGGCCGCGAACGGATACCACGCCCCGGCCCCCGCACAGACCGCCGTCCCCGCGGACGCCGCCCAGGTCATGATGCGGTTCCAGGACGTGATGAACCGCTTCCTCGACACGCAGCGGAGCGTGATGCTGAGCTACCTCGGCTCGGGCGCGGCCCCTTCGGCGAACGGGATCCCCGCCTCGGTTCCCGCTGTCGCTCGCCCGGCCATCCCCGCCCCGATCGCGGAGCGGTTCGCCGCCCCGGAACCCCGCCTCGCGGCTCCGCTCCCGACCGCGTCCGCACCGGCCGCGGTCGCGGTTCCGCCCGCCCCCGCGGTGAACGGCAAGCACGCCGTCGCGGAACCCGCCCCCGCCAAACCCGTTGAAAAGAAGGCACTTCCGGACCTCGACACGCTTCTCGCCCAACTGCTCGACCTCGTCAGCGAGCGGACCGGCTACCCGAAGGAAGCCCTCAGCATCGACCTCGACCTGGAAGCCGACCTCGGCGTCGACTCGATCAAGCGGGTCGAAATCCTCGGCACTCTCGCCGAGTCGCTCGACCTGTCCGCGGGCATGTCGTCGGGCAGCTTGAAGATGGAAGAACTGTCCGCGATCAAGACGCTTCGCGGCATCGCCGAGTACGTCCTGTCCGCCGTCGGCGACTCCGAACCCGCACCCGCCGCGGAGCCGGCCAAGAACGGCAAGCCCGCGATCCCCGCTGCCCCGACCCCGCCGGCGGTCCAGGCCCATCCGGGTGCCCGCCAGGGGGACGTGCAACGGCTCGTCGTGCGGCTGATCGACGCGCCGCTGCCGGCCCGGCCGAAGTTCCCGACGCCCGCGGGGACGGTCCTCGTCACCGACGACCGCCAGGGGACGGCCCGCGAACTCGCGGATCGGCTCGGCGAACTCGACGTGCGGGTGGCCCTCGTTCAACACGCGAAGGCCGGCGAACCCGCCCCGAAGAACGCCTTCGCCGCGGACCTGACCGACCCCGCCTCGGTGGCCGCGCTGCTCGAAAAAGTTCGCGAGGAAGCCGGCCCCGTCGCCGGGCTGATCCACCTGCTGCCGCTCGCGGACGAGATCCCCGGCGACCGCGTCCGCACGGAAGTGAAGTCGCTGTACCTCCTCGCCCGCGGCCTGGAGAACGACATCCGCGAGGCGGGCAAGGCGAACGGCGGCGTGCTGCTCTCCGTCACCGGGCTCGGCGGCGAGATGGGCTTCGGCAACTTGTCCGAAGACATTTCCGTCGGCCACGGCGGCGTCGCGGGCTTCACGAAGTGCCTGGGGTACGAGTGGCCGGAAGTCGCGGTCCGAGTGCTGGACGTGAACCCGGAAACGCCGGCGACCCGGCTCGCGGAACTGATTCTCGCGGAACTCGGCGACCCGGACGGCCCGTTCGAAGTGGGCTGCGACGGCGAAACCCGCGTGACCTGGCAGTGCGACCCCGGACCGATCGACAAGGCGGACGCGACGCCGATCGAACTGTCCAAGTCCGACACGGTCCTCATCACCGGCGGGGCCCGCGGCGTGACCGCGAAGGTCGCCCTCGAATTCGCGAAGCGATACGGGTCGAAACTGGTTCTTGTCGGCAGTTCCCCGGAACCGACCGCGGAGCCGGCCGAGTTCGCGGGGCTCACCGCCGTCGGCGAACTGAAGCCGGCGATCATGAAGTGGCTGCAAGCCGAGGGCAAGCCGGCCGCTCCCGCGAACGTCGAGTCCGCGTTCCAGCGGCTGAAGAAGGACCGGGAAATCCGCGGGAACCTCGCCGCAATCAAGGCCGCCGGCGGGACCGTCGAGTACAAGGCGGTCGACGTGCGTGACCCCGCCGCGTTCGGTGCCCTGCTCGACGAACTGAACGCGAAGGGCGGCATCGCGGGCGTTATTCACGGGGCGGGCGTCATCGAGGACAAGCTCCTCAAGGACAAGACGCCCGAGTCCTTCGAGCGGGTCTTCGGCACCAAGGTTGACAGTGCGTTGACACTGGCGGCGAAGCTCGACCCGAAGAAGGTGAAATTCTTCTCGCTGTTCGCGTCCATCACGAGCCGGTACGGGAACCGCGGGCAGTCGGATTACGCCGCGGCGAACGAGGTGCTGAGCAAGCTCGCCGCGGACCTGGACCGCAAGTGGCCGGGCCGGGTGGTGTCGATCGCGTGGGGGCCGTGGGCGGAGGTCGGCATGGTCGCGGACCTGGAAAAGCACCTGGTCGCCCGCGGGTTGAAGCTGATCGAGCCGGCCGTCGGGGCGAACTTCGCCGTGGACGAGGTGATCTTCGGCGAGAAGGGCGAAGTCGAAGTGATCGTCGCCGGCGGGACCGACGCCCCGAGCCGGGTGGCCAAGCCCGCCGCGGAACCGGCGGTGGCCGTTGGGGCGGAGTGACCCCTCTCCCCTTGGGGGCGAGGGTGGCCGAAGGCCGGGTGAGGGGAAGACTTCCTGGGTGGGAAC